>JBARBE010000063.1:0-1558 GCA_049792735.1 Candidatus Acidiferrum sp. | reverse complement strand
AGGGCCTCGCTGGCAGCGCCGACACCGAAGCCATGGTGATCGCCGTCGAAACTCCCTGCGGCCTCGCCTATCTCAACATCTCGATGCACTATCTGCATCGCCGCCGCCACGAGCGCGACATCGCATCCGTCATGGATTAATTTTTAGGGGAATTTCCCGAGCAGCCCTGCTCGCTCGCCAAGAAACCATTTCAGTCCGCGGAATCCAGCGGCGGCCGAATATAAGCCGCTCCGTGCCTGTACAATCCCGCAGACGGAATTGCCTGCGAAAACACAATCCGTATCGGCACAAAAATCGCGCCGCTCCCCGGCGTGAACGGCACCGCCACCTCGACCCGCGATCCTTCTTCGTATTTATTCCGGCTGCGGAAGCTCAGCCCGCCCTTCGACAAATCCTCGCACACCGCAACTTCTTCCTGAAACCCGCGCCTCCGGATGCACGCCAAAACTCGCGCCTTCACCCGCGTCCGGTTTCGCCGCGGAATCACGCGCTCCTCAATCGATTGTGGATGCGCCGCGCCCTGCTCCGGCGTTTTAATCTCGGACTGCGCCTCGATCCAGATCGAAGGTGTGTCGCAATGTTTGCAGAGCCGCGCCACGCACTTCCGCACTTCAAACGATTTCAATTCCAATTCGTTCAAATAAACCACTTCGCGCCTCTGGCAAAAGCCGCATTCCATCAGCAACCTTGCTAGCGCTTCCTCCGCTTTGCGCGGAGAAGGGAAGTCAATGTCCCAAAAATCCGCCCGCGGGTCAGAAAGATGAATCGCGTACAGAAACCCGGCCGGCTCATGATCAATCTCCGCCATCACGCGCGCCCGCGCCGTCTTCACCACATCGCCTTCCGCGCGCCGCAGGGTAATCTCTTGTCCCGCCGTCAACCTCTCATCCAGCCGCAGCACGCCGCCATTGCGGCTCACTAGCAGCGTTTCCGCTGTGTGCTTCACCGTCCCGCCGTCGCTCGTCGTCCACGACGCTTCCACGGGCATGCGGAAGCTCACGCGGTCGCTCTGCCGCAGCCCATCGCTTCGCATGGTTTCGTTTGGCATCAGGGAACTCATCCAATTTAGGATAGCACTCCCAATCCCGCGCCCTCTTTCGCATCGCTTCGCTTTGTCGTACCAACTAATAGTTTGTTCTCATCGCTCCCGCGCCCCACCGTCTCCCCCTGTTGCCTCTTTCGCCCTCCTTGCGCTCGCAAACCCCCTATTTTTCCGCTTCTCTGGCACCCTTATGGAACAGAGGGGAATGCCTGTCCGGCTCATCCTGTTTCATCCTTCCCCGGCTTAATGCATAATGGGCAACGTTATTTCCATGGACGACCGAATCTCTGACGGATTGCCACGCAAAGCCAGCGTACGCGACCGCCGTTACGCCATCCGCTATCCCTTTGCCGCCGACGCCGAGGTCCTCGACCTCGAATCCGGCGCCCGCACCGAAGGCGTCACTTCCGATCTTTCCCTCGGCGGCTGTTTCATCTGCACCAGCAAACCGCTTCCCGTGAAATCCCGCACCCGCGTCACCTTAAAGCGTAAGGATGAAAACGTCGAAGCCCTCGC
>JBARBE010000062.1:0-28823 GCA_049792735.1 Candidatus Acidiferrum sp. | reverse complement strand
CATCGGCATCCCCGCAGCCCTAGCCGCCAGCCGCCTAATCGCCAGCATGCTCTTCGGCCTCTCGCCGAGCGATCTACCCACCATGCTCACCGTCTCCCTCATGCTTCTCGTAGTCGCCCTTTTCGCCGGCTATATTCCTGCCCGCCGCGCGTCCGCCATCGACCCCGTCGTCGCCCTCCGTACCGAGTAGCTTGTTGTTTTTTGGTCGCAATCCGACAATCGCGAGGCATAATGGCGACGCACGCTGAGGTGTGCGCAGCCGAGCGGAGCATCTAAGATGTTTGAGACAGTCATTGTAGGCAACGTGGACACCTGCCGAACAGAGGCGGAGATTGCAGACGAAACGGGAGCGAGGGTCGCCATCGTTTATGAAGACCTAGACGGCTGGCACACGGAACTCGTAGACCGACGGGCAGAACTATCCATAAGCGACTTCAATGTTCTCGTCGAGAACGCCAAAGAAGTACTCTCTCACTATGTGAACCGTCGAGGAGAAAACGTGCCTGACGAGATTACCAGCGGTGCCCTCTCCTTGTGGCTCATGCTCAAGGACGACGGCACCGCGATGGGCAGGAAACTCTAGCCATGAACAAGCGCACCTTCCTAAAACTCTGCTCGGCCACAATCGCCAGCCCCGCTGTCTCCCGCCTCTCCGCCTGGGCCGCATCCGACAAGCTCACCAACTGGTCCGGCAACGTCGCCTACAGCACGGAGAGTTTGTACGCCGCCCACTCCCAACAACAAATCCAAGAATTCGTCAAAAATCACGCCAAGCTAAAAGTCCTCGGCTCCCGACACTGCTTCAACACCATCGCCGACAGCAAAGACGCCTTTCTTTCCCTGAAGCCGCTCGACGAAATCGTCTCCCTCGATCCCCAAGCCCGCACCGTCACCGTCGACGCCGGCATCACCTACGGCCAACTCGCCCCGCTCCTCACCGAAAAAGGCTTCGCCCTGCACAATCTCGCCTCGCTTCCACACATTTCTGTTGCTGGAGCTTGCAGCACCGCCACGCACGGCTCCGGCGAAAAAAATGGCAATCTCGCCACCGCCGTTTCCGGGCTCGAATTCGTCACCGCCACGGGCGAAGTCGTCAAGCTCTCCCGTCAACACGACGCCGATCTTTTCAAGGGAGCGGTAGTCGGCCTCGGCGCCCTCGGCGTGATCACAAAAATCACGCTCGACGTCCAGCCCACCTACAACATGCGCCAATATGTTTATGAAGATCTGTCGTTCAATGCCATGAAGGACCACTTCGACGCCATCGAAGCCAGCGCGTACAGCGTCAGCCTCTTCACCGATTGGCAAAACCACAATTTCAGCGAAGTCTGGCTAAAAAGCCGCACGGAAAAAGGCCAGGCCTTCGACGCCAAGCCCGAATTCTTCGGCGCCAAGCTCGCCACCAAAAATCTTCATCCCATCGCCGAACTCTCCGCCGAAAACTGCACCGAACAAATGGGCGTCCTCGGCGCGTGGTACGAACGCCTCCCGCACTTCCGCATGGGCTTCACTCCCAGCGCCGGCAAAGAGCTGCAATCCGAATATTTCGTCCCCCGCCAGCACGCCGTCGAAGCCATCCTTGCCGTCGAGCGGCTTCGCGACCAGGTCAGCCCGCACCTGCTCATCACCGAAATCCGCGCCATTGCCCCCGATGACCTCTGGCTAAGCCCGTGCTATCACCAGCCCTGCGTCACCATCCATTTCACCTGGAAGCCAGACTGGCCCGTCGTCAGCCAGCTTCTTCCCGTCATCGAAAAAGAGCTTGTTCCCTTCCAAGCACGCCCTCACTGGGGCAAACTCTTCGCCATGCCCCCGCAGACGCTCCGTTCCCATTACCCCCGCATGCCCGAATTCATCGCTTTGGCGAAAAAACTCGACCCCCAAGGCAAATTCCGCAACGACTTCCTGAACACAAACATCTTTTCAGCCTGATTGCCCAGTTGCGGGCCACTCCGCCCGGATGAGACGCCCCAAACTCGCTTTTGCGAGCGGGACGTTGACTTTTCCACACATTTCCACAGCCCCTCTCCACAATCCCTGTTCAGAGTCACGCCCCCGTGCAAAGGCCAACTCTCGGGACCCGCGCTGCCAGAAGTCTCCCTCAGCGGGGAATTGTGGTTAGGAAAGGGTAATGACTCGAAGCAGCCATGAAGAAAAGCATGGGAAAAGAAAGCCAGAACGAGACCCGCGCCGTCAGAAAGCCCCACCGCATCATGCGCTCAGCTTCAGGCGGCATCGGCACTCCCCGTTCCGCGCTGGCCCGCGCCCACTGAATGAGTTTTTTCTGTACCCGCCACACTACGCCCCAGGTGTTCAGCAGCATGACGAGCCCCAGCCCTCCGCCGACGCTAATAGAAAGGTGCGCGCTCGAAACAGTTGGTCCGCCATTCAGCGCCATGACAAGCCAAGACGCCGCAATCACCACAATGGCGACTCCGATGCCGCGCACCCAGGGACTATTCATAATTCCTTTTGCAGGGAGTTGGAAAGCGTAGATGAATACATAAGCGGCGACCCAAATGAGCAGCCACCAGCCGAGCCACCGGATGGCCAGCGAAGGCTCATGCGCGGCTCGCGCGTCGGAAACGAGGTAAATCTGGAAGTAGCGGAGACCAACAAGCACCGTGATGAGCGCCGACCAGCGAAACCAGGCCATAGCTTTGGACATCAGCGCCGGATAAATTTTCAATCGCGCCGCCGGATCGACTTGCTTCATCGCTGGAGTCAGCACGAGATTGAAAAAATAAAGCATCCCGATCCAGATAACGCCGAAAATCAAATGCAGCCAGCGCAAGACGATCATTTCGTTAGCCAGCGGACTTTCGAGAAAAGTGAAATGGGGCGTCCAGGCTGGAAAGGTAAGCGCCAGGAATGTGAGGAACATAAAGATCCTCCGGCTTCATAACGGTTCGCGCGGCACGCGGTTGCAGAAACACCGTAGCGGATTGCGCGCCAATCCGTCAATTCAGCGGAAGGGCCGCAGAGAAAGCGAAATTATTGGTTGGTAGTTGCGTTTGCCGCGGACGCATTTCCGATGGCGTCGCCGTTCAGGACCAGCTCGACGCGCCGGTTGCGCTGGCGGCCTTCAGGCGTGTCGTTCGTCGCGACGGGCTGCGTTTTTCCAAAGCCTCGCGCGGTAATCGTCGATACGGGTACCCCTTGTTCCGCGAGAAAATCGCGCACGGAACCGGCACGTTGTTCGGAAAGCTGCTGGTTGAATTCATCGCCGCCGACGCTGTCGGTGTGGCCTTCGATCTGCAATGTCAAGCCGGGATGCGCAAGGAGGATGCCTGAAATTTTCGCCAACTTTTCGCGCGCGCCGGGCTTAAGCGTATAGCTGCCCGTGTCAAAGAGAACGTCGGACATGTTAACGATCAAACCGCGAGCTGTGTCGCGCGTTTGCAAAATCGAATTGAGCTGGTTGAGGAGTTGCGAACGAAGTTGCGCTTTTTCCGCTTCCGCTTGCGCGGCGGCCTGCCGTGCTTTCTGGGCCTCTGCCTCCGCCGCACGTTGCTGATCGACCGCAGCAGCTGTGTCACGCGCCGCCTGTGCCGCGGCTGCTTGTGCAGCTTGCTGTTGTGCGACTGCGGCGGCAGTTGCAGCTTCGGCTTCCGCCTTTTGGCGTGCGGCTTCCGCGGCGGCCTTTTCCGCTTCCTGCTTCATGCGAAGCGCATCGGCTTTCGCCTGCTCGGCTTGCTGGCGAGCGAGTTCCGCATCCTGGCGGCGCTTGATTTCCGCGGCCGCCTGCTCTTCAGCGGCTTTCTTATCCGCGGCCGCTTTGGCTTGCGCGTCTTCTTCGGCCTTTTGTTTTACGGCCATCACGCGCGCTTCTTCCGCTGTTTCGACAACTTCGCGCGCTGCGGCTGAAACGGATTTTTTGTCGCTGCGATTGCGGTAAATATCTTCCGCGCTCTGCAGTTGCTGCTCGGCTTTTGCGAGCGAAGCGGCGGCGTACTTATCAGCCTGCGCGATGTGCGCGATGCGAACAGCGTTGCGCGCTTCAAACAGTTCGAGAGGAGTTTTGCGGTCGATGCCGAAGATGGCGTTCTCAATCTTGGTGTTCGAGGAGGAGTAGATGCCGCGGCCGAGCAACTCGTATTGCGCGTCGATGTTTTCGATTCTGCCCTGCGTGGCGGGGCCGAGAACATTTTCGACAACCACCATATTGCCTGGCTGCGTAACCGCGAAATACGGCTCGGCGGTGACGATCATCCCAAAGGTTTGCAGGTCGGTAGTCGCTTTCACCTGCCCGCTACCGTTTTTCAGGACAACTTCTCCCAGATTCACGGCGCGCCCCTGCGGAGTAACGGCCCAGAGCACGTAAGTGAGATATTCGAGGCCGAATTTGGTGGCGTCGTCGAAGCCCTGGAATTTGGCGTCAATTTCGGTGCGATAAGTTTTGTTCTCGACTCTGGCCTCGCCGCTGGCGCCTTGCAGGAGTTCGGTGCCTTGAAAATCGATCTTGGTAGCGCCGCCGCCGCGCCGGTACGTCAGCGCTTTTGTGGTGCGAGAAACCATGGTGAAGCGGGAGGCAGAGGAAGAACTCGCAGGCTGAGAGGCAGCCGTAGTTTGCGCCTTAGCCGCGGCTGGCGCTTGGGCCACCGCAGGCGCGGAAAGCAGGCCGAGCAAACCGGTGGTTGCGACGCAGGCCGTTGCGAGACGGGCCATCGCGAGATAAAAAGATGTCTTTTTCACGTCAGACTCCTTGGCCGCCTTCGAGGGCGGCATCTTCCAAACCGACGGCTCTCGCCTTGTACCGGCGAGGGTTCAAAATCCAAAAGGGAGCAATTTCCTAGGTTCTTTTTATCGTAGCAATAAACAGCCACAGGGGAAGGTCCTTGAAGCACGCTTTTGCACAAGTGATTACCAGTATGGCGGATACGGGGCCTAGGTAGCCGTTGGAAGGCGCGGAGAAGTTATCGGTTGGGGGACCGCATATTCTCCCAATCATGAGACGGTTTCAGGGCGGTTTTTCCCCGAAACATTTTCGATGCCAAGACGTCTATGTACTATGAGGTCTGAGTATGGCCAAAGCTGACGCTTTGCAGGGATCGATGGATTTGCTTGTCTTGAAGATACTTTCGAGGCGGCCGGGGCTGCACGGTTACGCCATCATGACTGCCATTCAGGACATTTCGGAGGAAGTACTGCGCGTGGAGGAGGGGTCGCTCTATCCGGCGCTGCACCGGATGGAGGAGGCGGGGTGGGTCGATGCGCATTGGATTACGAAGGAGACGGGGCGGCGGGCGCGGCTTTATGAGTTGACGGCGGCGGGGAAAAAGCAGCTTGGGATGGAAGAGTCGCGGTGGCAGGCCGTCACTTTAGCGGTGAATCGCGTGCTGAGGGAGGCTTGAGATGTCGCTTTGGTCGCGGACGACTAATACTTTTCGCGGTGATCGATTGAATCGGCAGATTGATGAGGAACTCGAGTCGCATATCGCCGAGGCGATTGCCGTGGGGCGGGATCCCGCCGAAGCGCGAAGGGCGTTGGGGTCCGCGCTGCGGCATCGCGAAAGCAGCCGCGATTTCCGGCTTGTTGGCTGGCTCGAGGCGCTGCGCGCGGACGCGGTTTTTGGCTGGCGGCAACTCAGTAAGACAAAGGTCACTTCTCTCGCGGCAATTTTGTCCTTGGCGCTGGCCATTGGAGCTTGCACATCGGCGTACCGGTTGATCGACGCGCTGCTCTTGCGGCCTTTGCCCGTGGCACATCCGGAGCGGCTTTACGATTTGGCTAGACAGGGCATCGGTCCTGATGGAAAGCCTCAAGACTTCGACAGCTGGGCTTATCCCGATTTCCAACTGATGCGGGCCGCAGTGAAGCATGAGGCGGAGCTGATCGCCGTCTCGTATGCCGAACCGGTGGACCTGACGTACAAATCGGACGAAGAGATGGAGAGAGCGTGTTTGCAATATGTGTCGGGATGGATGTTCTCGACGTTCGGAGTGAAGCCGGTTTTGGGGCGAGTTTTTACGGAGAACGATGATCTCAAGCCGGGTGGCCATCCCTATGCGGTGCTTTCCTATGATTACTGGACGCATCGTTTTGGACAGGACCCCAAGGTGATTGGGCGAACATTTCGAATGGGAAACGAGCTTTACGAAATCGTTGGGGTGGCCGAGGCGCCGTTCACCGGCACCATGCCTGGCACGATGGTGGATATTTTTGTGCCGACGATGATGCATCCAGGAGTGCCACACAAAGACTGGACATGGCATAGGATTCTGGCAGCCGTGAAGGCGGGAGCGGCGATGGAGCCGATGCGGCAGAAGCTGGAGGCGACTTCGCGGGCGTTCGAAGAAGAGCGAGCGAAGGGTTTTCTGGGAATGCCTAAAGAGGCCATCGATAATTTCTTGAACCAGAAGTTGGTGTTCGAGCCTGCCGAGACGGGAGTCTCGAATCTGCAGAGAGAGACGCGGCGGCCGCTGGAGATTCTCGGCGTGCTGGTGGCATTGGTGCTGCTGATTGCATGCGCAAACGTGGCGAATCTGATGACCGCGCAGGCTTCGTCGCGGACGCGTGAGATGGCAGTACGGGTGTCGATGGGCGGAGGAAGATTGAGACTGGTGCAGCTGGTGCTGGTGCAGAGCGCTTGGCTTGCCATATTCGCCGCTGGCATCGGAGGATTGTTCGCGTGGTGGTCTGGACCTTTAGTGGTCAGCATGATCAATCCGCCGGATGACCCGGCGAGACTGCTGCTGCCTGCGGACTGGCGAGTGCTGGCTTTTGGAGTGGCGCTGGCGCTTGGAGTGACTTTACTTTTTGGACTGGCGCCGGCGTTGAGGGCTTCGTCCGTGAATCCGGTGAGCGCGCTGAAGGGCGGAGAGGACCCGCATTCAAGGCGACGGCTGATGCACGCGTTGATCGCGGCACAGGTTGCGTTTTGTTTTCTCGTGCTTTTCGTTGCGGGACTTTTCGTCACTACTTTTAAACTCTTGTCCAATTTGCCCGTCGGCTTCTCCGCGGACCGGGTGCTTGTTCTTGATACCGTGACAAAGCAACCGCAGCCAGTCGAGTTCTGGGAGCAAGTGACAGAGCATCTGCGAGGAGTGCAGGGAGTCCAGATGGTCGCGCTGACGGATCAGCCGCTGCTCGATGGCAACAGCTGGAACAACCTTATTTCAGTGAACGGCGCGCCCCCCAATGGGATTCTGGCTTACATGCGCAGCGTTTCACCGGACTGGCTGGACACGATGAAGATTCCGCTGATCGACGGGAGAGACTTCCGGCCGAGCGACGCACAGCCTGGGTCGGCGATCGTCAATCAGACCTTCGCAAAGACGTACTTCGACGGCCTCGATCCAGTGGGAAAGACATTTGATCTCAGCATGGATGAGGGGAAGCGTTTACGCTATCAGATCGTAGGTTTGGTCGGCGATGTTCGGTACAAGGACTTGCGCGAGCCGATTTTGCCGCAGCTTTATGTACCTTTTCATTCGGTCGATGCGGGCGGGGCATCGGGAAAGAAGAGCGCGGGCACTTTGCTTGTGCGAACGACGCTCGCTAACCCGATGACCTTGGCATCGGTCCTGCGACAGGAGGTGCCTCGCGGCCGGCCCGAATTTCGGGTGAGCCGCGTTCGGACTCAATTGGAGATCAACCAATCCCATACGGTCCGCGAGCGGCTGCTGGCCATGCTGGCGTTGTTTTTTGCGGTGGTTGCGCTCTTGCTCGCGGGCGTGGGGCTTTATGGCGTGCTGCATTACTCGGTGCTGCAACGACGGCGCGAAATCGGGATACGCATCGCGGTGGGCGCACAGGCGGGTGGCATCGCACGTTTGGTGACGCTTGAGGTGTTTTCGATGGTGCTGGTGGGCGCGGTTGCTGGCGTGGGGCTCGGACTGGTTTCGGTGCGATCGATCGAACCGCTGTTTTATCAAGTGAAAGCCACCGATTTGCAAATGTTGGCACTTCCTGCGGTGGCGATTCTTGCGGGGGCGTTGTTGGCAGCGCTACGGCCAGCGATTCAGGCGGTGCGCATCGATCCGGCGTCGATGCTCCGCGTGGATTGAATTTGCAGGAGCAAACAGGATAAAAATTTGACCCTATACCTGGATATAGGGTTCAGAATAAAGGCATGCGGATCGGGGAGTTGTCGGCGAAAGCGGGAGTCAATGTGCAAACGATCCGGTTTTACGAGCGGGAAAAGCTGCTCCGAAAACCGGTGAGGACGGCGTCCGGGTATCGCACATTTACGGAAGCGGATTTGGAGAGAGTGCGATTTATCAAGGACTCGCAGCAATTGGGATTTTCGCTGAAAGAGATTAAAGAGCTGCTGGAAATTCACGAATCCGCGAAATCGTTTGCGGGAAGCGCGCAGACAAAGACCAAAGAGTGGGGAAAAGCATTTCGAATTGCGAGAGACCGCCTTACGCTGATCAATCAGAAGATTGCTTTTCTGAAAGTGCTGAAGAAACCGCTTGCGGCAGTGCTGGAGCCGGCAGGCTCGGAGAAAGCCATGGTGTGTCCGGCTTCGTTGATGGCGCGCCCTGCGGCGGAAACCGGGCGGGAATCCGCCCGAAGCGGCGCCGGCCCAGCATCTCGCCCTTCTAAAAAAACTGCTTGACTCTATACCTCGGTACAGACTTCACACTCCGCATAGAACGAGGCTGACAACGAACGATTGAAGCTCAGCTCGCTTCTTAGACGATTTGCAGATCACTTCAACGATTGGATCGAAGGGAGAGGACTTCATGTTTGGAAGAACTGCTGTGCTGTTTTTTGCAGCTGCCTTCATGGCCGCTGCTGCAAGTCCGCCGGATTTTACGGGGACTTGGGTTTTTAATCCCGGGAAAAGCAAAAACATCGGAATGATGGCGAGCGCTGAATACACGTCGAAAATCACGCAGACTCCGAAGCTGCTCACGGTAGTCGACACCACGGTTTTCAGCGGACAGAAGCAAACCCACGAGACGCAGTACGACTTGAGCGGCGCGACCGTTCCGAACGAATCACCCATGGGGGAGAAGAGCCACACGACGAGCCAATGGTCGGGAAATAAGTTGGTGACGAGCTGGGAGACGGAGGGAGCGATTGCAGGCACGAAAATTGTGCGCACGGAGACTCGCTATTTGTCGGAAGACGGGAAGACCTTGTATCTGGGATCGGCGCGCGCGGGCAAGGAACCGATGGTGATCGTTTTCGACAGGAAGTGATGATCGTGGACGAGGCGGTTCCATTGAGAGAAGCGGCACGCGGAGGCGAGCAGAGCAGTTCGAGCAAGCGGGTGTGGCTTGCACTTGGGCTGATTCTCGTCATCGCAATGGGCGTTGCGGCGTATTGGATTCCGCGACGCTCGGGCGAGGAAAACAAAATTGCGGCTGCCTCGACAATCTCGCCGGAAATGGAGGAGATCGATTCGACGGTCACGACCAGCGGAACGGTGAGGCTAAGGACGGGCGCGGAAGTGCGCGTTGGCTCGCAAGTCTCGGGAATCGTGAGAAAGCTCAATGTGACGGTCGGCTCGCACATTTTGAAGGGCGACGTCATCGCGGAAATTGATCCGCGTCCGCTCGAAGCGCGCGTGGACCAAGCACGGGCGCAGGCGGAAATGGACGAAGTAGGCGTTGCGAAGGCGCAAAGAGACTTGAACCGTGGCCAGCAGCTTTTCGCGGACGGCGTCTTGCCTTCGCAGCAAAAGGAGGACCTGGAATGGCAGATGAAAAGCGCCCAAGCCAAGCTGGAGAAATCGAAGAGCGATTTGGCGGCGGCGGAAGTGGACTTGTCCTATGCGGTGATTCACGCGCCGATTACGGGAATTGTAGCTTCGGTTTCAACGCAGGAGGGAGAAACCGTGGCGGCGTCGTTCGCGGCGCCGACGTTTGTGACGATCATCGAGGACAACGCGCTGGAACTGGTTGCGCTGGTGGACGAGACCGATATTGCTAACGTCCGGCCAGGCGACGCGGTGATGTTTACGGTGGAGGCTTACCCGTCGCGAGAAATCCCAGCCGTTGTCAAACGAATCGATCCGGTGGCGACGATTATTTCCGGCGTGGTGAATTATGCAGTGATGGCTGCGATCGGAAAGGACGAGCGAATTTTGAAGCCGGATATGACGGCCAACATCGCGATCAAAACGGCGGAGCGCAATGCACTCGTCTTGCCCACGAGCGCGATTCAGCGCGATGGGGAAGAGAGATTCGTTTTCATTTTGAAGGATGGCAAAGAAGAGAAACGCGTTGTGGCAATCGGAGCGCGCGATGGAACCTTCACGGAGATCAAGAGGGGTTTGACCGCGAACGACAAAGTGATTGGGGATCGAACCGCGGGACCCGAGAAGAAGGACGACAGACAATGATTGAAGTGGCGCATCTCGGAAAAACGTACCGGCGAGGCGACGGAACGCCAGTCGAGGCATTGAAAGACATTTCTTTTTTGATCGAACGAGCGGAGTTCGTGACGATCCGCGGGCCGTCAGGCTCCGGAAAATCTTCGATGCTGAATATCGTCGGATGCCTGGACAAACCCACGTGTGGAACGTATCGGCTAAATGGCGAAGAACTCTCCGGCTATTCCGACAAAAGGCTCTCGCACGTGCGCGCGTGGAAAATTGGATTCGTATTTCAATCGTTTAACCTGATGCCACGAACGACAGCGCTGGAAAATGTAGAGATTCCCATGATTTATGGCCCCGGGCACGTCGATCGGAAAAGAGCGATGGCGGCGCTGGAACGCGTCGGGCTTGGCGGGCGCGCTCACCACTACGGGACGGAACTTTCCGGCGGTGAGCAGCAGCGTGTCGCGATTGCGCGCGCGCTAATCAATGATCCGCCGCTTATTCTTGCCGATGAGCCGACTGGAAATCTAGATTCCGCTGCGGGCGCGGAAGTGATGGCGATATTGAGACAATTGCATCAGGAAGGACGAACGGTGGTGCTGGTGACGCATGACGATGCCGTGGCGGCTTATGCCGAGCGCGAAATTGTGTTTAAAGACGGAATGTTGGCTTCGGATAGAAGGATTGCCGCGCTAGCGCCGGTGAATGTTTGACGGCAAATTGGAGAGCTGAGCATGCGAATCACAGCGGGACTTGAAATTGCGTGGCGCAGCATGACGCGAAACCGATTACGGACGTTTTTTATGATGGCCGGGGTGGTGATCGGAATTTGCTCGCTGACGATTCTGGATTCCGTCGGGGAAAACACCAAGCGGGAGACGATGAAGCGCTTCAAGAACATGATCGGCACGTTCGATACGGTCATCATTCGTCCCGGCGCGGGCCGGACGCGAGGCATGGTATCGCTGACGAATGTGCCGCCGACCCTGAAGTTCGAGGACGCGGCGGCCATCGCGGCGGAGCTTCCGGAAGTGAAACAAGTGGCGCTGCTGCAGAACGCGTTCGACATCGACGTGAAATACCGCGACAAAAATGCGAGCCCGGCGATTTTTGGCGTGTCGGCTAACTGGCTGGATTTACGCGGAGATGAGCTTGCGGCCGGCGATTTTATAAATGCGGAAGACATGCAATCGCTTGCGCGAGTGGCGATTCTGGGCGCGGATGTGGTGCCGGAGCTTTTTCCCGAGGACGATCCGATTGGAAAAACGATTCGCGTCGGCGATGTTCCGTTTCAGGTGAAGGGAGTGCTGCAAGCGCGTGGTGCTGGGCCCGGCGGAGGAAGTCTCGACGACCTCATCCTGATTCCGGTAAGCACGGCGTCGAAGCGTTTATTCAACCGGGATTTTCTGACGATGGTTATCGCGCAGCTCCGCGATCCCGAGAAAAGTGATGCGGCGGTAGCCAAAATCACGGCGCTTTTGAGACAGCGCCATCACGTTGCCGCTGCGGCTCTCGATGATTTCACGATTACCAGCCCGCAAGCGCTGATGGCCCAGGTGACGCAGATGGGCTCCACGCTCTCGACAATCTTAAAAGGGATTGCGACGATCGCGATGTTCATCGGTGGAGCTGTGATCATGAGCCTGATGCTCATCAGCGTGTCCGAGAGACGGAAGGAAATTGGCCTGCGGCGATCCGTCGGTGCGAGCCGGCAGGACATTCTGGTGCAATTCATTCTGGAGACGTCACTGATTTCAAGTGTTGGCGGGCTGATCGGGATTGTGCTTGGCCTGGGCGGGACAAATTTAGTGGCGAGGATGCAGCATTTGCCGCCCATTTTTGCGCTGCAAGCCATGGAATGGACGGCGGGGCTCTCCGTCGGGCTTGGGTTGGTGTTTGGGATCTATCCGGCATGGCGAGCGACACAAGTGGATCCCGTGAAGGCCTTGCGAACCTGAGCAGTAGCAAATTCGAAGATGCGAGAAAACCGATGCGCGCCGGGAAAGCAATCCTGTTGATGGCCGGATCGCTGCGGCTGATCTGGCGATTCCGCTTGCGCTCCAGCCTCATCCTTTTGAGCGCGCTGGTGGGAGTGGCTGGCGTCCTTTGCGCGAATAACTACGCCGCCGAAGGGCGGATGAAAGTGCTGAACCGGATACATGGGCTGGGGACCAACGTGCTCGTGGTGACGCCGCAGTTGAGCCGCAGCGTTGGAGGGCGCGCGAAAACCGGAACAATCGTGACGACGCTAACCGCGGCAGACTATGCCGAGATTCTGCGCGGGATTCCCGAGATCGAAAAATCTTCCGCAACCTTCAGTGCGTCTTTTCTGATCAAAGCGGGCGATCTCTCAAAAAACAATTGCATCGTGATGGGAACCGAGCCTAGCTACGCAAGCATCCGGCACTGGCAAACGAGCGACGGCGATTTTTATGGGACTGCAGAAACGCGAAGATTGGCGCGCGTGGCCGTGCTCGGCTCGACGGTGCGGCGCGATCTATTTGGCAGCGAATCGACAATTGGACAGCGTATTTTCATCAATCGAGTGCCCTTTGAAGTGATCGGCGCGCTGGAAGAGCGCGGCCAGGGACTGGATGCGGCCAACGAAGATAATCAGGTGTATGTTCCGCTGAGCACGGCCATGCGCAGACTGGCGAACGTGGATTATTTCAGCTCGATCCTTTTCCAAGTGGCAGGCTGGGACAAGATGGACGAGGTGACGGACGACATCCACGAAATTCTCAGCCGGAGGCATCGCGCACAGGGAATTCTGCCGCAGGACTTCCAGGTTCAGAACCAAAAAGCTTTGATTGACGCGGAGATCGTTTCTTCCAATCGCCTGGCGTTTCTGGTGAAGTGGGTTGGACTGAGCGGCCTGGCCGTTTCTGGACTGGGCATCCTCGCAATCTGCTGGATCGCAGTGGGAGAGAGAGTCGGAGAGATTGGAATTCGCAGAGCCCTGGGAGCGACGAAGACGGACATCTTTTTTCAATTCTTCTTCGAAGCGGTGGTGATCAGCGCCTTGGGCTGCTTGGCCGGGCTAATGGCGGGGTGGCGAACCACGGAAAGCATCGCGCGGAGGGCGGAGCTGCCATTTTTCTTTGATTGGCCGAACGCAGGGCTTGTCGTTGGATTTGCGCTAGGCATGAATCTGGTCTTTGCCCTAATACCGTCCAGAAGGGCGATGCTGCTGGATCCCATCCGTGCGATAAAGTCGGAATGAAGTTGAGAGAGGGCCGAAAAACTTTGGTTTTGATGGTGCCCGAGAGAGGACTCGAACCTCCACGACCTTGCGATCACTAGCTCCTGAAGCTAGCGCGTCTGCCAGTTCCGCCACTCGGGCACAAGCGCGGTGAGTGAAACCCCGGCAAATCCGGAGATTTCGTTTCAACGAGGCTTTTTCATTGTGCCCGCCGCTTCAGCCTTTGTCAACGAAGGCCCGGCAGAGCCAGCCGAGCTGCAATGCTGGCTCGCGGCCCGGGCCCTTCCTGACGGGGAGGTTGGAATCGACGGAAAAACCAGGCCCATGGCATCGATCAAGACTATGGAAACTGGGCTAGGCTGGGCCCCTGAGGCGGCCCCGCCTCTGCCGTTTAAGCAGCAATATGATTCATGCCAACTAGTTGAATTTTAAATGGTTGGTGCTATACTGCGCCTCAGAACGCGGTCTTATACCTTCCTCGTCCTCGCGAAATCAGGGGCCGCGCGCCGGTTCTAGTGGGAGGTCACCATGGAAGCCATCACAGGGCCCATCCTGTACGTTCTCATCGCCTGGGGAGTCGTTACCGCCGTCTTCATGCTGTTGTTAATCCGGCGGAGCCTGCTCGCCAGCCATGAAGACGATCAAATCTTTCTCGACGGGGCACAGGAGCACATGGCCCGGGAGCAGCGCGAGCTGATTGCCAGGATCAACAATCTTTCGCGTCCGCTTCTTACGAGCGGCATTGCTTCCGGAGCGCTTTTGCTGGTGCTTGCAGGGCTGTGGCTCTACAACGGTCTGAAGAACTTCTAAACCGTTGAGAAGAACCGCGGCGGCCTCTCGGCCCGCTACGGCGTCGAGGATCAGTTCGGTTTCGGCTGCGTTATTTGCGGTGTGTTTGCAGGCGGGGTGGATTGCGCCGTCGGCACCACGGAAGTGTGGTTGTGAACGATCACCCAGCGGTTATCCCTTTTTTCAAAGATGAGAGTGGTCTGGCCCCAGGCCGCCGACGGCTGCCCATCCACCACTGCTGAAAACTCCCACTGGTAGCAGGCCCAAGCAAAGTTGCCGGTGAACTTGATGTAGGTGTTTGACCTGTCCATGCGCACCTGCTGCATGCGGGCATGCTGTTGCTTATAGGCGGCCAGATAGTTCGTCCAGCCGATCACGGGTGGGGCCCAGATTCCGTTCACCACGATAACGTCGTCCGCGTAGTCCTTGTGGAGCTTGTCCGTGTCACCGATTTGCCACGCGCCCAGCATCTCCGAAATTACGTAGTCAATCTGCTGCTCATCGCCCGCCGGAAGTACGGGATTGTTGTCCGCGGACTGGTCCTTCTTCTTTTTGTCCTTCTGGCTCGCGACGGTCGGTGAGCCGCAAGCCATAAGAAGAACCGCTGCCAGCACGATGGCGACGGCCGCCTGGATGGTGCGGCCAGCAAAATGAGTCAAGAAATAATTCTTCATGCGTCTTCATCCCCCGGTGAAAGAGGATAGCACGCTGATTTTCGTGCGGCAGCCGTGTGTCCAGTTGATTTACCCGAGCATTTGCGGCGCTGATGCTGCTTGAGGGGCGCTGGAAATATCCGGATCTCAATCGGGATGGGTGGCGCTGAGCAAATTGACGAAAAGCCGGTAGGCGCCGGGGACGCCCTCCGGAATTTGGCGGAAGAAAGCGATGCCCGTATAGATGTACATGCCCTTGCCGTAGTGCGTGTAGACCAGCGAGCCATCCAGGTCCGGCTCGCCAGGATCGTGCATGGCCAGCAGCGACGTGTATTTTGGATCGAACTGCGTCCAGTCATAGAGACTGCGCTCTTGAACCCAACCTTTGAAGTCGTCTTGCGTGATTTTATTCGGCCGGTTGAGCAACGGGTCGTCTGGCTTCAGAAATTTCACCGGCGCGTTCTCATCCGTAATGCGCGGCAAATGTCCCTGCTCCGTCAAGATTTTCGCTGGATACGGCGCGTATTCCGCTTTGTTCCACGCGAAGTCCCGGTTGTATTGCACAACAAGCGTGCCACCTTTTGAGACATAGTCCAGAAGCCGTTGGTTCGCCCCGGGCAGCTCGGGGCGCAATTCGTAGGCACGGACTCCGATCACGATAGCGTCGAATTTCGAGAGATCGGCGAAGGCCAGCGCCTGCGCGTCGAGAGTTTCAACTTGAATCCCCAGCATTTGCAGCGCCTGAGGGATGGGTTCGCCTTCTGCCGTGATGTAGCCGACACGCAGGTTTTCGGGAATATTGATGGCCAGTGCGTGCACGACGCACTGCGCCTTTTCGCTCCAGAACTGGGTGGGCAAGGAGGGCAGCGGCGCAAGTGAAGTCGAGAATTTCTCGTCGCCGCGTTTGGCGTAGGCGACGATCGGGTAATTTCCCGGCGCCAGCCCGTTTGGCGCGGTTACGGTCAGTTTCGAGTAGCGGTCCCCGGAGCCCTCGATGGAAAGTTCCTCGGGGGCGCTGGCTGAAAAACCGTCCGGCAAATCGAGGCCGACCGTAAGCGTGGCCGGTTGCGTTGCGTAAGAATGCACGCGCAACAGCACATCAAACGGTTTTCCTGGTTTTCCGAGAATCGCAATGGCCTGCTTGGGATCTACCGCCAGCGTATAGGCTGGCACAATCCGCAGCGGGACGCGGTCGAGTGTTGTTGAGTTTGCAAAGATGTGCGTCACCGGAACTTCGGCGTCAAATTTGTAACCGTCGATGGTCACTTCCTGATCGGCGCGGATGAGCGGCGGCGGTTCGGGCAGAAGTTTGTCCCAGGCTGTCAGCGGGGGAACTGGCCGAGCTACTTCAACCGTGAATTCGTAACCCTTTTCGGCATCGCCTTCCCGCTTGGCCTCTTTGAACCCATCCGTAAGTTTCAACTGCAGCGGGCCGAGTTCGCAGCCGTCTTCCTTGCGGCAATGGGTTTCGGCGTGGATACCAAACGATTCGCCCACTACGAGCGTGCTGCGGTCCGCTTCGGCCTTTAGCTCGAGTCCCGCTGTCAGCGTCAGCGCTCTGTTCAGTCTTTCCCTTATTTCGCGCAGATCGAACGCCTGGTCGGGCGTATAGCCGAGGTGGCTATCAGAAAGCTCCGGAGGCGATATGGATGAAATGAGAGCTGCAGCTCCGGCCAATTGCGCCAGGGCATTTTTCCAGTCGAGGTTGAGCGCCGCCTTGCGCGCGGCCAATATTTTTTCGTCCGCTTTGGCTGCGGCCATCACTTTGCAGTTCTCGGTTTTATCCGCGCCACAGAGAGTTTTTGCGACGGCACCGGCCCACTCCTTTAGATTCACCGCGAGGCTTGACGCATCCAGCTTGCCGCCATTTTCCTCGATCAGCACTACTGGCCTGCTGAGAAACGGCGAACCGATAAAATTTGTAACCCCCTGCGAACGATGGTTCGCAAAAGCGTCCAGCCCGATTTCGCGCCATGTCTTGCCCCAGAGCGAGGATATTTCATCCACGTGAAGAGTCACGCCGTCAGCGCCGGTCGCCCCGCCGCGTTCTGTATCAAGAAGTTGCACGGGATTCGACGGCCCGCCCCAGGCGCGGAGCCCTTCTTGAATCTGCTCGGGAAACGCCTTGGGATCGGCCGCCTTTTCCACGGCGATGGGCGTCCATAAACCAGAAGTCTGGTGGTGACCATGGCCGCCGTGCACTCCGCCCCAGCCGTTTACAACGATGTTCGGGCGAAACGTGCGAATCACGCGAACCATTTCCCCAAGAACCGGTTGTCCCCAGACCCTCTCCGTTTCCTCCGGAGTTTTGGAATAGCCAAAGTCTGGCGCATTTGCAAAAAACAATTTCACGCCATATCCGCGCGTCGCTGCAAGCAATTCCTGCGTGCGGATCAGCCCAAGTTGCGGCGATTGCTCCGGTCCGAGGTCGTTCTGTCCGCCTTCGCCGCGCGTGAGCGTCAAAAGCGCCACATCCGCATGAAGCGCCCGTGCAAGATACGTGAGCAAGGAGGAAGATTCGTCGTCCGGATGCGCCGTGATGTAGAGAATCCGCGTGGTGACGCGGGCGCTCTCAATGGCCTCGACCGTGTCGGGCAGCCCGGGACCAGTTCCCGGAGCGGGGGAAAATTGCGGCGCAGCCGGCGGCGCCAAAAGCGACACGAGCAAAAAGCCAAAGCTGATGGTTCCAGCTAATTTGTGGACTCGACGATTCACGCGGCCTCCGGTTCATTCCCTTTTGCGAACGGCCATTGTCGCATTTCACGCGCCCGAATGAAAAATGCAAGTGCTCCCAGCGCGATTTCCGCCAATCCCCACTTTCGGGCCGGGCCCGTCTGCCAGAAAAGCCAGGCCCATCCCACCATCGTGAGTACTGCGGGCCAGGGGTAAAGCCACATCTTGAAAGGCAATCGCGCCACGCCCCAGCGGCGGCGTAACAATATCACTCCCACCGCCTGCCCGATAAACTGAACCAGCAGGCGCATTGCCAGAATTCCAGCGATGGCGGTCTCAAGCTTCAACGTGATGCTGAAAAGGAAGGCCAGGCCTCCAAGCACCAGAAGCGAAACATAAGGAAAGTGTTTTGTCGGGTGCAAGCGTCCGAACACCGGAAAGAAATTCCCGTCCAGCGCCGCCGAGTAAGGCACGCGTGAATATCCCAGCAGGACAGAGAACACCGAGGCCAGCGCGATCCATAGGACCATCCACGTGGCCGCTTGCGCCGCATGATGTCCGTACAGTCTTTCGACAAACGTGCTGACTATGAATTTCGAGTTCTGCGCTTCCCGCCACGGCACGACTCCAAGAATGCTCGTCTGCATCGCCAGATACAGCGCGGTGATGCCGAGTATGGAAAGAAAAATTCCTCGCGGGATATTGCGTTCCGGATTGCGGATTTCTCCGCCCAGATTGCAAATGTTGTAGTAGCCCCAGTAGCTGTAAACCGTGCTCACCATCGCCGACCCCAGGCCCGCGAACCACACCCAGGAAAGAGAAAAAGCCCCTCGAGGAAAATCGAACGCCATTTTGGCATTGAAATGAGTCGCCCCGCCCCAGATCAACCAGAGTAGCGTGCCGATTACACCCGCCCAAAGTAGGACGGAAATTTTTCCTATCGTGCCGATACGGCGGTAAAGTAGCACCACCAAGAGCAAAACCAGTCCGCCCGACACAGCCTTTGCCTCCAGTGTTGTGAGCGGATGTAGATATCCCGCATAACGCGCAAACCCAATTGACGCGGATGCAATCGAAAGCGGCGCTTGAACAAACGTCTGCCACACAAAAAGGAATGACATCAGCCGGCCCCAGCGCCACGGCCCGTACGCCTCGCGCAGAAATACATACGATCCGCCGGCCTTCGGCATGGCCGCGCCAAGTTCCGACCATACGAACGCGTCGAGCGTCGCCAGCGCGGCGCCCGCAATCCAGGCAATCAGGGCTTGCGGCCCGCCCATCGCTTTGATCACCAGCGACGTGACCACGAACGGGCCGATCCCCACGATCTCGATCATATTGAGCGCGACGGCCTCTTTGAGGCCCAGCCCGCGCTCCAGGCCGGAGGGCTGCTCTATGGGCGGGTTCCCATTATTGCCAGGAGCAACGTTGTCTTGGATGGTTGGCACCTCGCCGAGAATAGCAAATGCACCGCGCGTCGGCGAACGCGCAATTTTTCGCGATGTTCCAAATTCCTTCCCAGCTGCCGAGTTCATTTCCGTTTGCAACTCGAGCCGAACGGCTTAAACTCATCGGTTTCCGGGTTGGCTGGCTCGATTTCCACGAGTAACGGCCTTCTCGGAAACGCACACGGTGCCCTCATGAACCGACGCCGCGCCTTAACGACAGGTGCAATTTTCCTTTGCGCGCTCACCGCTTGTTTCTTTGCATCGGAGGCGCGCGCCCAAGAACTGACTCTGCCGCCCGGCGCAGCTGTCGCGATTGAAAAAATCTATTCCTTCGACCTCGACGCCGCTATCGCCGATGCCCAAGGCATGCAGCATGAACATCCTGAGCGCCCTTTGGGCTATTTGCTCGAAGCAGAAGCCCTGTGGTGGAGGATCTGGTGCACCTCCGCGGAATTCAAATATGGGATGACCGACGCGCGTCATCGGCCCAAGCTCGCGGCTGACCAGCGCTACTTTGACCTCGTGGCGACCGCTTCGTCGCTCGCGCAGGCCAGCCTCCAACAACACGAAACCGCAGAAATGCAGTTTTATGCCGGGCTGGCGGACGCTTTCGCCGCGCGACTCTTCGGCCTTCGCGGCGAAAATCGCGCCACCGCTCGCGCCGGTGTCCACGCCCGAGCACACTTTCTCCGCTCCATTCAAATGAACCCCGATCTCGTGGACGCCCAATTCGGCCTCGGACTTTACAACTATTACGTCGACACGCTCAGCTCCATCGCCAAGATTCTTGGCTTCTTCATGGGCATCCCCGGCGGCAACAAGCAAGAAGGCATCCGGCAACTCGAAGACGATATTGCCCATGGCGTGCTCACTCCCGACGAAGCGCGATTTTATCTGGCGCTGGACCTGCACCGTTACGACCAGCGGTACGAAGATGCACTTGCCGTCATCGGCCCTTTGGTTGAGAAATATCCCTCGAATCCCTTGTTTCAACTGGCCAGAGGCGACCTCTACGGGAAACTGGGACGCAAGGACCAAGCCATCGCTTGCTACCGCGCTGCCGCAGCGGCACCAGAGGGAGATCTCGAGTGCCGCGCCCACATCCAAGAACTTGTGCGTAAGTCTCTGGCAGCTCAAGGCGTTGCGAATCCTTCAGCCACTCGCTGAAAATGGCAGGCTCGCCGCGCCGATCCCTCCCCGCCCCGCCAAACAATTGCTCATTGACCTTTCTTCGAGGAGAATGGTACTCATGTAGGGTTGTTCGGACCCGTTCTAACAGGGCAGGCGGCTTAGGATGAGCGCTTGGCGGAACGGGACAAGGTTTGCGTGGCTCCGGCCAGGCTGGGGTCAACGCGTTGCGCGGTTTGCGCATCTCACCCCAAAAGCACACTGGCACCGGGGGTTCCCCGCCGTTTGACCAGATAGGTTTACCCAGCTATGCCGGGGTAACCAGTGACGATGAAGGAGTCTCGATGAAGCGGTCTTGGACAGCTTTGGCTGTCGCGATTGCGGCGTTTTTCGCCGCCACAGGTTGCAACGATTACGGCAACACCTTTCAGGCCAATACTGGTGCCTACTTACAGTTTGTTTCTCCCGCCAACGCGACCGCGGGCGGATCGGACTTGACTCTGACCCTGAATGGCAGCGGCTTCGTTGTACAAACCGTCGCCACTTGGAACCAGAAAAACCTCAAAACTTGTGTGGTAACCACGACGGCAGCGAACGTTTGTGCTCCAGCCAATGATACTGGAACCGTTATTTCCGTGACCGCCGTGCTCCCAGCCGCGATGACGGCAAAGGCCGGAACGTATTTCGTCCAGACCGTCCAGCCCCACTCCGGGGCCGGCACGAACGGCCTTTCCAATCCCGTGGCTTTCGAAGTTTATTTCCCTCCCAATCCCGTGCCCACCATTACGAGCATAAGCCCTAATACCGCTCCGGCCGGGAGCACGGGAATGACGTTAACCATCACGGGGACAAATTTTCTGTTGGCGACCGACCCTTCGGGTGGTTCTCAGGTGCGTTGGAACTCGACGTCGCAAACGAATCTTTCGTTAACGAACATTACCGCGACACAAATCCAAGCGGCAGTGACCACTGCGCTGCTTGCCACCGCCGGGTCACCGACCGTGACCGTCTACAATCCTCCGGCATCGACACCTCTTCCAGCACCGTGCGCGTTCAACTGCATTGGTCCTGGCGGCGGCGGCACGAGCAACGCGGCCAACTTCACGATCACTGACCCTGGCGGAAATAATGCCAACAAAAACGACGCCGCTGTGCAAGAAGAAACTCCCGCCGTCAGCGTGGACGGCCGCTATGTGGCGTATACCGCCGTTCAAAACGGCCACGCCGAGATTTTCGCCCGCGACACCTGTCAAGGCGCGGACGCTTCCTGCCAGCCCAGCACCATGCTCATTTCCTCGGCTCTGGACGGCATCGCCGCAACTGACGACAACCATTCTCCTTCCATGAGTTCGGATGGCCGCTACGTGGCCTTCAGCTCCGTAGCTGCAAATCTCGTTTCCCAGTCGACCACAGGCCGCCAAGTCTATCTACGCGACACCTGCTTTGGAGTCACCGCTTCTTGCACTCCATCAACTCAACTCATCTCTACCGATCCAAACGGAACGCTTGTCGGTACAGAAGCGATCAAGCCCTCGGTCAGTTCATCGGGTAGGTTTGTCGCATTCCTCGCTGTGACGCCGAGCCCGTCGGCGCAAACGTCCTCTTCGACGAGTAAATCCGCCGCGACCTCATCTAACACTAACTACACCCAGGTTTTCGTCCGTGATACTTGTCTCGGCGCGGCCAATTGCGCTCCGAGCACCACGCGGATTTCGCAGCAACCCGGCGATTCCTCGGGAACTGGAACTACCACCAAGCCGGCGGGTCCAGCGATTAGCGGCAGCGCAGATCACGTTGCGCTCGCTGGCGCAAGCACTGCCACGCTCTTCACGCGCTCGATCGCCGTGGACGATGGCGTTTTTCTGGCGCTCACCAAAAATCAGCCGTAAGCCAGCGCCTTGCATCGGGAGAAACACGGAG
The DNA here is from genome assembly GCA_049792735.1 of Candidatus Acidiferrum sp. GTDB lineage: Bacteria > Acidobacteriota > Terriglobia > Acidiferrales > UBA7541 > Acidiferrum. The sequence goes on along the minus strand of JBARBE010000062.1, from coordinate 6,733 downwards.
CGCTATCCTGCGCTCGAAGTCCGGGCTCTTGTCTATTGAGGAGTGTCTTGCTGAGGGGGAGCTGCCTGCGCTGGAGTTGCAGCTGGCGACGCGTCGGAATCTGGCGCTGAGTCCTTAAACCGAATCAGAGAAATCGTTGTGCCCCCGGAATCCTGCGAGAGCGCCACAATTCTAACCATGTGCTCGCGTTCCGCCACGAAGGTGATGTCTCCATCGGAAACGCGCGCTTCGCTCAGTGCCTCGGGAAACGTCTTGTCGCCTGGGTTATGGCGTGTGTACTCCGGACTCAAATGCCCGGTGTACCAGTTATCGACATAATCTCGCACGTCCGTCGTGTGATACATGGACGTTTCGATGCCACTCTGGGCTTGTTTGAGGGCCGCCGCCGCGTCATTCTCATCCGGCACGATTAACGACGAGCGGGGGTATACCGGCAATCCGGGCCCCACTTCGGTCTCTTTTTCCAGCCGGAAAGTTCCACCAGGAGTCCGAATCGTGTCCTTCGCGCTGGCCGCCGATAATCCCATGGACCGCACCACCCGGCTCGCCACAAACAGACCGCCTGCCAGGAGCACGCCCAGCCCTGTAAACAGGGCGATCATCATCCACATAAGGGACTTCGAGGATGACGAATTGCCCGATGATGATTCTTCGGCCATAGCCTGTCTCTCCCAAGCGGGCGTAGTTCGCCCAGGTTCTAGTTTGGCAGAAGTGCTGCCACGGCCATCAGCAATGCAGTTCAGGTGTGCTCTAAGCGTTCCTGTTCTTGCGTTCAGTGCCGCTTCTTATAGGGTCGGGCGCGCAATTTGCGGGTCTAGAGAAGCGCACGGTTGTCCGAGTCAAGATGTCCCGCACGCTGTGGGGGTTTGCGCGAGCTGCGGGTCATCAGCCACGACCCCCAGTCCCACCCTTAGTTGAACCGGACCTTAATATCCGGCCGCTTGTCCAGGTGCACCGAATCCACGAAGCGTACTTGCCGGTCGTCCAAAGTTAAAATCATCGAAGAAGTCCGCACGCCTTCGCCAAAAAACCTCACGCCCTTCAAAATATTTCCGTCCGTGACTCCCGTGCACGCAAAAATTATTTTCTTCCCAGGGGCCAGGTCCTCCGTGTCGTAAATCCGCTTCGGATCCTTCACGCCCATCTTCTCCAGCCGTATCTGATCCTCCGGCTTGCCGATCACCAGCCTCGCCAGAATCTGTCCGTTCAAGCATCTCAGCGCCGCTGCGGTCAGCACCCCTTCCGGCGCGCCTCCCGTGCCCATCACCGCGTGCACTCCCGTACCGACAACCGCCGCGGAAATTCCCGCCGATAAATCGCCGTCGCCAATCAAGCGAATCCGCGCTCCCGCTTTGCGAATTTCCTCGATCAATTTTTCGTGCCGCGGCCTGTCTAGCACAATGATCACCAGGTCTTCCACGTCGCGGTCCAGCCGCTTGGCGATCGATTTCAAATTATCCGTAACCGGCGCATCCAGATCGACCGCGCCCTTGCACGACGGCCCCACCACAATCTTTTCCATGTACAGATCCGGTGCATGCAGCAGCCCGCCGCGCTCGCTCGCCGCCAGCACCGCTATCGAATTCGGCGCCCCCATCGCGCAAAGGTTCGTGCCCTCCAGCGGATCGACGGCAATGTCCACTTCCGGAAAAAGCGCTTTCGGCGCGTGCGTCGCCAAACCAACTTTTTCCCCGATGTACAGCATCGGCGCTTCGTCGCGCTCTCCCTCGCCGATCACGATGGTCCCGTCCATCTGCACCGCGTCCATCGTCTTGCGCATTGCCTCGACGGCCACTTCGTCCGCCTTGTGACGGTCGCCAAACCCCATCGTCCGCGCAGCGGCTACCGCCCCATTCTCCACCACACGCAGAAATTCCAAGCTTAGTTGTTCTTCCATAGCGAAGCGCTCTCCTGCGAGCGCCCATGATAGGTCAATTTGCAGCTTATAGTCGTCGAGGACGCGGAAAGAGTCAACACCCGCGAGCACTTCTCTCACTGCTCGCCATCTCTCCGCTGTGTCATCCCGAGCGAAGCGAGAGATCTGCTTTTCTCACCGCTTACGCTTCGTAGAGCAGCGGAAAAAACTGCCCGCCCATCTTCTCCCCGCGCGCAATCACGGGCACGCCCTTCAGTAACGGCTCATCGGTATTCGACATCACCCCGTCGCGAAACACATTGATCACCGTCGCTCGCCTTGGCCGCGGTGTATCGTTCGCGCCCGATCCGTGCATCGTCCGTGCATGATGAAACGCGCTCTCCCCTTTTTTCAGTTCGATCGGAACGGGCTTGAATTTGTCCTTCAATTCTTCAGGCAGGCTCCCGCGAATCGCGTCCATTTCCCCCGTCAAAACCGGCCTCGGCAAGTCCGGCCACTTGTGGCTTCCCGGCACATAATTCAGGCAACCGTTTTCTCGCGTCGAATCGTCCAGCCCGATCCAGCAAGTCAAATGAGCCAGCGGCGTCGTTCTTGTCCAGTACGAATAATCCTGGTGCCAAGCCACCACTCCCCCATGCCGCGCCGGCTTGCAAAAAAGCTGGTCGTGCCAGAATCGCACTGCCCCGCCCAGCAGTTGCGAAGCCGGCACAAGGAACGCCGGATTCCAAAGCAAATCGTGAAACCCCGGCATCACGCGCCAAGCCCCCAGCGCATGAAACACGACGCGTTCCGGATCGGTCGATTCATTCGAATGATACTCGTGAAAAAGTTCCCGCCCCGCATGCCCCGGATCCATCAATTGCTCCAACTCCCCGCGCAGCGCCTCCACTTGCTCATCCGTTAAAATTCGCACACCCTTCAAATATCCGTTCTCCCGAAAAAACTCCACCTGCTCCCCGCTCAACCGATACTTCTCCCACTCCTCCGCTCCGCGCGCCCGCACAAACTGCGCGCTCACTGCTTGGTGATGTTTAGACAGGTCTTCCATGGCAGCCCTATTTTGCAGGAATCTCGACCAGCGTGCAGGTTCCGGGTTTTGCAGCCTCTATCGCATCGGCGATTTGCTGCGCCCTCGAGCGCACCAGGCTCCACTTGTTCCGATTGAGGATTACGATCGCCAGTTTACGGCCTTGCAGATTCTGCCGGTACGGAATGCTCGTATCGGTCGTCAGCAGCACGTCGAACTTCTCTTTCTCAGCCGCATGAAGGAGGTCGCCGTTGAGAAGTGTGCTCCAACCTTGCTCCCTTGCTCCCTTGCTGTTCTGACGGTGTGCCCTTCCAAGATCTTGCGAAGCGCCACAGGCGTCCCCTGGTCGAAAAGGATGCGCATTATCCGGCGCGACGCGGCGCTTCGAGGCTCTGCGCTGCAAAATCCAGAACGGCTTGCACTTGCTCGCGAGTCAAGCCGTCATACAGCTCGATGATTTGGTCGATGTTCAATCCGTCTTCAAGATTCTCGAAGACAGCGGCTACCGGCATTCGGGTTCCGCGGAAAACCCATGCTCCGCTCACTTTTCCCGGCACGCTCTCTACTGCCGGACAATTTGACCAATCCAGCGCCATCCTGATGTTCCTCACTCTGATTCTAATGGAAACCGAGCGCGGTAACCATCATTCCCGTTTCTGGCTCATGGACTCCGCCACAAAGGGCCAGTCGCATGATCCGGCGTTCTTCGAGAGCAGGTTTGCGCATCTCCCCGTATCCGTGAACGGAGCCTCGGTTCAGCCCCGCCGATTGCTCGCGCACACGAGTGTTGCTCTTCTTGTGGTCAAGTGTCTTCGCGCATGATCGTGAGGGGGTTCGTCATCAACGCACCGCGCGCGGGCATCACGCTCGCTATGGTAACCACCCCCGCCAACGCGAGCGGCGCCGCCAACCACACCCACAAAGCCGGCGAACCGCTGCCTGCCGTGATTCCGCTCATCCATCGCGATAACACAAGGGACGTGAGCGTCCCCGCCAGCGTGCCTGCGCAAGCAAGCCCTATTCCTTCTCCCAGCACTTCACCAATCACCCGCCATCGCGGCGCTCCTAGAGCAACGCGAATTGCTAACTCGTGGCGCCGCTGTCGCGAAGCGTCGCTCAAGGCGCCAAAGAGACCGAGAACGCTGAGCAGGAGCGCCATCGTGGCGGATACGCCAAGAAGCAGGGTCGCAATGCGCAAAGGCGCGAGCGAAGTGTGATTGAGGTACGTTTTGAACGTCCGCACGAGGACCGGGCTGGAGCCGTGTCCTGGCACCTCCTCAAGCCCGCGGCGCAGATCGGCCAACAGAGGACCTTTTACCTCCCGGAAGCTGACAATCATGCTCATTGACGTGAGAACGTTTTGCGACATCGGAAGATACAGCGCGGCCTCCACACGCCGCTGGAAGGCTCCAAGCGGCCCTTCATGCACTACCCCGATGATGTCTGTCCGGCGGCCCTGCTCATCTATAACTGCAGCTCCAATCGCGTTTCCACCGAAGTAGAGGTCAACGGCCTCCTGATTGACGATGCCGATCCGGCATCCCGTGGATCTTGTATCGCCGGTAAAATCCTGGCCCGCGATGAGCTTGCTTCCCAGGGCGTCGAAATAGCCTGGCGACACGACATTGGTTTCAAGATCGGCCATGGCCAGCTCCGAGGCAATTGGCGCGCGAAATCGCACGTCATTGATGCGCCGTGGCGGAGTCCCTTGGTGACTGGTGTAATCAAAATAGGCCGTGGGCCGATGCTTCTTGGCCACCTGTTCCGACTCGCGCATGGCGACTACGCCGATTATTTCGACCGGCACGGGGCTCTCGCCGTCCCGCAGGGTTCGGCCTGCCGTGTATTCGCCGAACAGTTCCTCGGCCGCCTCTTCATTCACGATCGCGGCTCGGCACGTTTGTTCTGCTGCCCCGAACATATGCCCCGCCTTAGGCGGGAGATCGAAGAGCTTGAGCAAGCCAGCCGTGATCCAATCACTGTCCAGGGCGACTTCGCGGAGCGGTAACTGCGCTGGCACGATCCGGAACGGCTGTCGCATGGGCTGACCTCCCGGCAGCGTTCCGGCCCACTCGATCCTGGATACACCAGGAACAAACTTCACCGCTTTCTCTGCTCGCTGGAAGTACTCGATGGCGACATTGGGATCCGCATGCGCGGTGGCAAAAACGGTATGCCCAAGCCTCTGGCCCGCACTCGTGACCAGCGCAGTGCGAAGACCGTCGACCAGAAAAGCCGTAGAGATCACGAGGACGCAGCAGCTCGCCATTTGTGCCGCCACGAGTCCTAGCCGCAGGTGCCGGATCGCCGAAGAAGCCCCTGCGCTATCTCGCTGAATCACGCTCATCGGGCGATCAAGCGGAATCACCATGGCCGGTAACAGACCGCTCAGGATCATGATTCCGACAAACACGAAGGACGCCTTCGCAATGCTGAACAGGTCCGGCGCGAAGATCAGACTCTGCGCATCCCGGTCATAGAGGAGCGCGGGAACAAGATACGACGTCCACACCGCCAGCAACATGCCCAATGCTCCGCCAGCAACCGAGATGACGACACTATCGGAGAGTAGCTCCCGGGCGAGCTGGCCACGGCTCGCCCCAAGCGCGACGCGAAGGGCAGTCTCGTGGAAACGCTCGGAGGCACGCCCAAGCAGGAACAAAGCGACATTGACGCAGGCAATAAAGAACACAGCGTCGGCCGCGAACTCCAGCAGCGTGCCGATCCGTGAGAGGCTCACCGCTATTTCGGGCGTCAAGCCGGTGTAGGGCACCACGAGCAGTTCGCTGGCGCGGTCCCCTGTCTGAATGATTGTCTCCGCCTGCCTCGGCGATATGCCAGGGCCTAGCCGCGCCATAACCCAGAGATTACGGCTGCTATCGTCGATCCGCTGCGATGTTCCCTCCGGCAGAGGCATCCAGATGTCAACCGGGCGATCGCGATATATTCCCTCCAGCCAGTCCGGCGCAATTCCGCTGATGCGAGCGGTGATGCCATTGATTCGAATCTCCTCACCGCGAGCGTCGGCCGAGCCCTCGAACTCGCCCTGCCACAAGTGATGGCTGATAATGACACCTTTGTCGAGCGACAGGCCGAAGGCTCCGGCGACGTTCGGCGTCACGGCAGCTACCGGCACGAATGCCGTTTGCCCGGCCACCACGATGGAACCCGGCAATACCCGCGCGGCACCAAGCCACTGGAATAAATCATGTCGACTTCTGGCGTATAGATATTGTTGCTCGGACAGGGGGCCTGCTTCTCCCTGCGCGTCTCCTCCAAATACTGCGACGAGTCGGTTGAGAGATCCCAGCGGAAACCAAGGTTTTGTAAAGCCGCGAACGAATCCACGCACGGAAACAATGCCGGCGATGCCTAGCGCAATCGTGAATAATAGGGCCAGGGCCAACCCCGGCCTTCGTGTGAAACTTCTCGCCGAATATCGGAGATTACGAAGCATGCTGAACAACACTCATTCTCACTGCAACCGACAGGCCGCTCTTAAGCTCTTATTTTGTTGAGCTTAGCCGGAATTCCCAAGAGCAAGCGTTCGATTGCAGGCCAGGAACGTCCGGATGCGGACGTCTGAAACGTAAGCCATACCAGGCTGCCCCGAGCATACCCGGCGCGGCGGCTGTCGGCAATCGGTTCAACCGTTGGCCACCGCTCAAAAGTGTCTCGAACTCAGTCCACAATTTGCTTCGCGTCCGAACCTGTCATTCCGGCCAGTTGTTCCAGCGTTTGTTTTTGCTATAATGTTCTCAGGCAGGATTGCGGAAGGTTCAGGCGGCAGCCAATGGCTGCCATTTTTATTTTCGACCCCAGTAGCACAG
>JBARBE010000061.1:0-5670 GCA_049792735.1 Candidatus Acidiferrum sp. | reverse complement strand
TTGGATTCGAGGACGGCGGCGTTGGCGTCCGCAGGCACATAAATCGGCGGGGCGAAAAGGATGACGGCGCGGGCGAACGGAGCGGGCAAAAGGAAGTGATCCCAAGTTTTCTCGAAAGTTTTTCCGCGGTCGACGCCGATGTGGAAGACGAGGACGGGGCAGCCGGTTTTTCGGGCGAGCATGACGGGGCCGGGCTTGGCGATGTAACGAGGGCCGCGAGGACCGTCAATCGTGAAGGCGCAATCGACGCCTTCTTCGAGGCGGCGCGCCATCACCGCAAGGCCGCGTAAGCCGCCACGTGAAGAACTTCCCTGAGCGGTGCCGAAACCCAGCCATTCGATCACTTTGCGGGTCCACTGACCATCGAACGCCGTGGTGTTCATCACTACGACGCCGTGATTGCGGTGCCACCAAACAATAGGAATGATGACGCGGTGCCAAAAAGCCCATATACAGCGTTTGCCGCTCGCGTGCACGCGTTCGGCGTTTTGCCAGCCGTAAACCTCGAAGCGCAACGTGGGGCCGAGAATGCGAATCACACTGTAGACCGCGGCCGCGATGAACGGGATTTGGATGCGGCGAGACCACGGAAGATCGGGCAAACGCGTATCGTAATGAGCGCTGATGGATTCGGCAGGATTTTCTGCTGCAACCGTTTCGGATGAATCCTGCGGGGTAACCGGCAGGGCAGCGCGAGTTGTCTCGGTGTCAGCCATTGTCTGTATAGTCGCCTCGGGATGCGAGGAAGCAAAGGCGGCGTGACGTATAGTATAGGCGAGAGTTTCTTGCCCGGCTCGCTGGAGCCCCATTGAAGGTGCTTTCTACAAATTGCATGCGGGAATCGGTGCGACACGCGTGGCTGTTGGGCGCGCTCTGCTCGTTGCTTTGTCTGGCTGCTCTAGCTGTAACCGCCGGGACGCCGGACCAACCCGCGGGCGACGCGGTCGGCGTGATCGAAGGCGAAGATATTTCGGTGACAGGCCCGGTGAGCATGGACATCGTCGGGGGCCAAACGAAAACAATTTTGCGGAGCGGGAGCGACGTGAGGGTGAAGTCCGGGCAAGCGCGGATCAGCCTTGTGGAGGGCGGACAGATTTCGATTTGCGGACCGGCGCATTTTTCGGTGCTGAAATCGGGCGGGGCGCTAACGCTGGCCCTGGAAAGCGGAGCGATTCATGCGCGGCTGGAGCAGGCGCCGGCGCTGATGGTGTACACGGCGCAGATTCAGGCGCAGACCGTGGCGATCGGAAATGACCCGCGGGAAATTCTCGTGGGATTCGAGAACCCCGGATTGATGTGCATTCGGACGTATCGCGGGGCGTTGCGCGTTGAGCAGCAGTTTAGCGGACAGAGCGTGATCGTGCCGCAGGGCGAAGACGTGTTGCTGGTGGACGGGCAAATCGACAAGATGAGCAACGGAGCAGGGCACTGCAGTTGCGAACTGCAGATCGCGAAAGCTCCGACTGCGGCGCGCCCGGGAAATGGTACGTCTGCGACAGCGCAAAACACTGCGAACAGCGAAACAACACAAGATTCCAGCGATGCGGCGGTGCTGGGGACGGCATCAACGGCGAGCGAAAAACCAGCGGCGAAAGAGGAACCGATCTACACGGTTGATATGCCTCCGTTGGTCTTCGATGCAAGAGCGAAAGTGCAGCCGGAACCAGACCCTAGGTTGATGGCGGTTGTCAGGCAGGTGCGAGTGCGCCCAGCGCTGATATTTCGCGGGCAAGTGGAAGATGTGCCGGTTACGGCATCGACGGCGCCAGCGGCGCCACCGCTTAAGCCGGCCGAGGCCGCGCCACATAGTACGAAACAGGCGCAAACGCAGGGCTCGGTCGTCGAACGTGTGAAGTCGTTCTTCCGGAAGCTTTGGTCGCGAAGCGGGTGAAGAGTCGGGAGACTTTGGCAGCTGTCCTGCCGGGCGAGGTCTCTCGCTGTCCTTGGGTTCAGTATCCAGTCTGTCCTTTCGTAATGTTCCGGCCTTAAGACAAGCGTGATACGTTTCCAGATTGGGATCTAATCCTTCAGCTTTTCTGCACGAGTTCGAAGAAATTCTAAGTGGGTGGATTCTTAACTGGGTCGGTGAGGAACATGGAAATCGGAAGTCGAGTGGCCGGCAAGTTTTGGGTTTTGATTCTCCTCGCGGAGTGCTGCGCTCTTCTGAGCGGATGTAACGGCTTAGGCGGCTCCTCTTCTTCGCCGGCGCCGGACACCACGCCGCCCACAGTGCCAGCCAATTTTGTGGCAACGGCAGCTTCGGCGACGCAGATCAATCTTTCGTGGACGGCTTCGACGGACAATGTGGGAGTGACGGGGTATAAGGTGGAGCGATGCTCGGGGGCAGGTTGCACGAACTTCGCCCAAATCGCGACGCCGACCACGACGAGTTTCAACGACACGGGATTGACGGCGTCGACTTCTTATTCGTACCGCGTGCGGGCGAACGACGCCGCGGGGAATAACAGCGCCTACTCGACTGCGGCTAGTGCGACAACACAGGGTGCACCGGACACCACGCCGCCAACAGCGCCCACAAATTTAGCTGCGACGGCGGCTTCAACCACGCAGATCAATCTTTCTTGGACAGCTTCTACGGACAACGTCGGCGTGACGGGATACAAAGTGGAGCGATGCTCGGGGGCAGGTTGCGCGACTTTTGTGCAAATCGCCACGCCGACGACCACAACCTTCAGCGACACAGGATTGACGGCGTCTACTTCCTATTCTTACCGCGTGCGAGCGAACGACGCGGCGGGGAATAACAGCGCGTACTCCAATACGGCGACTGCTTCGACTCCGGCGGCGGGGAACATCAGCGTGACGATCAGTCCCAAGCGCGGCGGTTTGACGCTTTCGCAGACGACGCAGTTCACGGCAACGGTGACGAACGACGTGGGGGCAGCGGGAGTAACGTGGAGCACGACAGGAGGAACGCTGTCGGGGCAGACAACGACAACGGCGACATATTCGTCCGGAGCAGCAGGGACCTTCACTATCACTGCGACGAGCAAAGCGGACGTTACGCAATCGGCGTCGGCGACGATCGGCGTCACGGATTTGACCGGCATGACGACGTATCACAACGATTTGTCGCGCGACGGCGTGAATTCGCAAGAGTATGCGCTGACGACGGCGAATGTTGCTACGGCGACGTTTGGAAAGTTGTTTTCCTGCCCGACGGATGGAGCGCTCTATGCGCAGCCGCTGTGGGTGGCCAATTTGAGCATTGGCGGCGGGACGCACAACGTGGTTTTTGCGGCGACGACGCACGATACGGTTTATGCATTCGACGCGGACGCGAATCCTTGCGTGAAATATTGGAGTACATCGCTATTGGGAAGCGGCGAGACATTCGTTTCAAGTTCGGATGTGGGGACTGGAGATATCCAACCGGACATCGGGATCATTGGAACGCCAGTGATCGACACGGCATCGAGCACGATTTATGTGGTGAGCAAGAGCAAGACGAACGGGACGAACTGCACGCCGGCGACATCGTGCTTCCAGCGGCTGCACGCTTTGAGTTTGATCAACGGGACCGAGAAATTTGGCGGGCCAGTGAATATTACGTCGGCGATCAGCGTGCCCGGTACGGGCGATGGCTCGTCCGGCGGGAATGTGGCGTTCAATACGTTGCGTGAAAACCAGCGGCCGGGCTTGGCGCTTGCCAACGGCATGGTGTATGTGGCGTGGGCTTCGCATGGGGATAATGGGCCGTACCACGGATGGGTGATTGCATTTGACAAGACGACGCTCGCACTTGTCGCGACATTTAACGCAAATCCAAATGGAAGCGATTCTGGAATATGGATGAGCGGAGGAGCGCCGGCGGCGGACTCGTCGGGCAATTTGTATTTTCTGACGGGCAACGGGACATTTGACGTGAATTCTGGCGGGTCGGATTACGGGGACAGTACCGTGAAGCTGAGCACTTCGGGCGGGTTGTCCGTGGCGGGATATTTTACGCCGGCAGATCAGCAGAATCTGGAAGGCGGCGACACGGATCATGGATCCGGCGGGGCGGCGATTTTGGTGGACCAGCCGGCGACGGCGCCTCATCAGCATTTGGTGATAGGCGGAGGAAAAGAAGGAAACCTGTTTTTGCTGGACCGCGACAATTTGGGCGGGTACGGAGCGAACTTCAATCCGGTGGACTCGAACGCGGTGCAGAAATTCTCGGAGGGCAACGGGATATTTTCTACCGCGGCGTTTTTTAATAATGCGCTGTACATTGCGGGGACGGGCGGGCATTTGAAATCGTTCGCGTTTAATACGACGACGGGACAATTCAATGCGGCGCAGACGTCGCAGTCGCCGAGCTCGTTCGGATTTCCGGGCGCGACACCTTCGGTCTCGGCATTGGGGACGACGAACGGACTTGTCTGGGCCATGAACAACAATGCGTACTGCACGCAGCAGTCTTCGTCGTGCGGCCCCACGGTGTTGCACGCTTATGACGCGACGAACCTCGCGACGGAACTGTGGAACAGTTCGCAAAGCGCGGGCGATGCCGCCGGAAACGCCGTAAAGTTTACCGTGCCGACTGTGGCCAACGGAAAGGTATATATCGGGACGCGAGGAAACGATGCTGGGAATGGCGGCACTACGGTTCCGGGCGAGATCGACGTCTACGGATTGAAGCCAAACTAGAGCCCGAATTCCACAGAATGAAAAATGGGCCTTTCACAATCTTGTGAAGGGCCCGTTTCTTTTGATGCGAAATTTCTTTGGTGAAGAGGTCTACATACCTTCGTAGTTGGGGCCACCGCCGCCTTCGGGGACGACCCAGGTGATGATCTGGTAGGGGTCGGCGATGTCGCAGGTTTTGCAGTGGACGCAGTTGGCGGCGTTGATTTTAAGTTTTAGGACACCGCTCGGATCTTTCGCCATTTCGTAGACGGCTGCGGGACAAAAATACTGGCAGGGGTTGCCGTATTCCTCGACACATTTTGTGGAGCAGATATTCGTGTCGGCGACGTGGAGATGGCAGGGCTGGTCTTCTTCGTGGCGCGTGCCGGAGTGGTAGACGTCGGTGAGGCGATCGAAAGTGAGCTTGCCATCGCCTTTGAAGCGTTCGGGGGCGGGGCGGCCGTTAATTTTTTCGTAATGTTTGTAGCCGGCTTCGGCATGCATGGGATCGATGAGGCCGCGGCCTCCGGTGATTTGTTGAAAGGCGGTGTGGAGGAAGCCGGCGAACATGCCATGCTGGAAAGATTGGTGGAAATTGCGGACTTGCCAGAGTTCTTTTTTGATGTAGCTCTGCTCGATTTTTTGTTGGAAGACGCTGAGGGTTTTGGCGGTGGCGTCGCCAGTTTTGAGGGACTCGAAAATTGTTTCGGCGGCCAGCATGCCGGATTTCATGGCCATGTGGATGCCTTTGAGGCGCTGGGAGTCGAGGAAGCTGCCGGAGTCGCCGATAATGAGGGCGCCGTCGACGTAGTTGCGCGGCATGGCGTACCAGCCGCCGTAGGGGAGAGATTTGGCGCCGTAACGGACGAGTTTGCCGCCTTCGAGAATTTTTTTGAGGAAGGGGTGCGTTTTCCAGGTTTGAAAAGCGGCGTGAGGATCGAATTGCGGGTCGGCGTATTCGAGCGCGAGGACGAGGCCGATGGAGAGGCGATTGTTCGAGAGGCCGTAGATCCAGCCGCCGCCGTACATGCTGGTGGG
>JBARBE010000060.1:0-63324 GCA_049792735.1 Candidatus Acidiferrum sp. | reverse complement strand
AGCGGTTAGCCATTGTCGGCCTTCTGTCCGGCATCGCGGCCGCGGGCCAGCTTTTGGTGAGCGCGCGCGAATTCGTTGGCGCAAATCGCGGACGTGAGCGATAGCTCCCCTGCGAGGGCCAGCGCTCTGCAAACCTCGGCTAAAGCTCGTGCGTGTCCGGTGCCGGCCAAGCCCATAATCTCGAGGCACGCGCGTTGTGTGGGCAGCGAAGTGCCGCCGCAAACCGTGCCGACGATAATGCTGGGAAGTGTGATGGCCGCATAAAGATTGCCCTGCTGATCCAGTTCCATCCGCGTCACTCCGACCGCCGACTCGGCCACGCGTATCTTGTCCGCAAGCGAGATAGAACGCTCCCAGCGCTTGTTAACCGCCGAAATCGACACGGAGCTTCCGCCGGGGACGGGTGGGGCGCGCTCAGGAGACGGGCTGGAAAGCGATTGTGCCACCTCCAGCGCGGACTTGTGCTCCAGAGGACGCTTCAGGAATTTGCCAATGCGCTCTTCGCTGCTCGCCACCTGTTTCTCCTGGAGCGCGGAACTAGGGTTTTAGGGCACATCGAGAACCACCACGCGTGTAAAAAGTATAGTTCAGCGTCTTCTACCAAAATACCAATGCCAGCGATAAATCGTGGTGCAAGGTTCCCCCAGGGAACTAGCTGACGGCTTTTGGGGCTTGGCGGGCAAATGGGGGCAGCTGACAATAGCTCCGAAGGCGGCTGTGGGGGGCAAAGATCTATGCATCTTTTTCGCGCCCGCCTCATCTATTTAGACCGCTGTCGAAATATCAACCCGGGAAATTGCCCGGGAACGGAGAAGATTATGGGAAAGCTCGCAAATCAAGTAGCGGTGGTAACTGGCGCATCGAAAGGAATTGGGGCGGAGATTTCGAGGGCGCTTGCGGCTGAGGGAGCTTCGGTTGTCGTGAATTATTCCTCGAGCAAGGAAGGCGCCGATCGCGTCGTGAAGCAGATTACCGATAAGGGCGGCAAAGCTATCGCTGTGCAAGGAGATGTTTCCAAACAGGCGGATATCTCGCGGCTGTTTGCGGAAACCAAAAAGACTTATGGCAAGGTCAACATTCTGGTGAACAACGCCGGCATTTATGCATTTGCTCCGCTAGAAGCCGTCACTGAAGAAGATTTTCACAAACACTTTAATCTGAACGTTCTGGGGCTGCTTCTGACCACCAAGGAAGCCGTGAAGCTAATCGGCCCGGAAGGCGGAAGCATCATTAATATCGGCTCAGGTGTCAGCACGGTTCTGCCGCCGAACTCGTCGGCGTACACGGCGAGTAAAGCAGCCGTTGACGCGATCACGGGAATTCTTGCCAAGGAATTGGGACCGCGCAAGATTCGCGTCAACTCCATCAATCCAGGCATGATCGAGACGGAAGGCGTTCACGCAGCGGGATTCGACGAAAGTGACTTCCGGAAGTGGATTGAAGCGCAATCTCCGCTGTCGCGCATCGGGCAAGCGGACGACATTGCTCCCACTGCCGTTTATCTGGCGTCTGCCGACTCGAAATACCTCACGGGCGAAACGATCCGCGTCACCGGTGGCATTCTCTAAGAAAATAAGTTGTCCGAAAGCCGGGGCTGCGCGAGCGGCCTTCCTCTTTTCCTGCCCCTTCAATCCTGGGACTGCCACCGCCGAAATGTCTACCCGGACTGAGTGTATTGGGCTGTGCCGGATCGGTTTTGCCACGGCGTGATGTTTCTGCTATCGTCAGCGGCGAGAGGGAGATGGCATATGTCCGTCAATAAAGTGATTCTTGTGGGGCGCTTGGGGCGCGATCCGGAGACGCGCTACACCGGTGGAGGCCAGGCGGTAGCGAACTTCTCTGTCGCAACCGATGAATCGTACAAAGATCGCAATGGGGAACGGCAAAAGCGCACAGAGTGGCACAAGATTGTCGCTTGGGGCCCGAAAGCGGAATTCGCACAAAAATACCTAAAAAAGGGTAATTTGATTTACATCGAAGGCTCCATCCGAAGCAGCGAATGGCAAGACAAAGAGGGACAGAAACGAACGAAGACGGAAATTATCGCCAGCGATTTCCGGTTTATCGGCGGAAAGGCGGAAGGCGCCGCAGCAGGCGGCGGAGGCGGGCGCTCCGGAGGCGATGACGTCGAAGCACACGCGGCGCCTGCGGAAGATTCTTACGGTGGGAGCCAGGCGCCGAGCGGGCCTGAAATTTCCGACGAGGATATTCCCTTCTAGCCAGTCAGGGAGAGCCATGGCTTTGACGAATCGGCAGCTTCGTTTGCAGTCGCGACCCAAAGGCTTACTCGCTCCAGGCGATCTTCAGCTTACCGAATCGCCGGTGCCCGAACTGAAAGACGGCGAGGCGCTGGCCAAGGTGAAGTACCTCTCGATCGATCCGACGATGCGGGTGTGGATGGCTATGGACAGCTATCTTCCGGCTGTAGCCATTGGCGAAGTGATGCGCGCGGGCGGGCTGGCGGAAGTGATTGAATCGCGGCATCCGCACTTCAAGAAGGGCGATAAAGTTTTTGGCCTGACGGGGTTTCAGGAATACGCGATCATCGAAGCGCAATCGAAGATTGCGTTTCAGAAGATTCCGTCGATTCCGTTTGTTTCGGAAACGGCGTTTCTTGGCGTGCTGGGAATGACCGGCCTTACGGCCTACTTTGGCATGATGGAAGTTGGCAAGCCGAAGAAGGGCGAAACGATGGTCGTTTCGGCGGCCGCGGGTGCAACGGGGAGCGTTGCAGGGCAGATTGGCAAAATTCACGGCTGCCGTGTGGTGGGCATCGCGGGCACGGACGAAAAATGTGCGTGGCTGACCGATGAACTTGGCTTCGATGCCGCGATCAACTACAAGCATCCTGAGTGGAAACAAAAACTCGCGGCCGCCACGCCGAACGGCGTGGACCTCAATTTCGAAAATGTCGGCGGGGAGATCATGGAGGAAGTACTCAACCGGATGAATCTGCACGGGCGCGTGGTTCTGTGCGGACTTATTTCCGGCTACACGAAAGAAGAGGGCAGGCCGTTTAATCTGGGGTTGCTGATCGTCAAGCGCCTGAAAATAGAGGGTTTTCTGATTCTAGATTACATGTCCAGATTCACCGAAGGGGCCATGGAATTGGGAAAGTGGAAGATGATGGGCAAGCTAAAAGATCGCGAAACGATCGTCGAGGGCCTGGAAAAGGCGCCCGAGGCCATCAATATGCTGTTCACTGGCGGGAATACCGGCAAACTAATCGTAAAAGTGTGATCCACGAAAGCGCCAGGAGAGCAGGGATCTGGCGCCGCGCGACACGAGCATTTCTGGTGGCTGGGCCTGGAAAATCGAGAACTCGAGCAATTTTGGGGCGGACGGCATTAACGCGACGACGGCGCTGGTGGAGGCGGAGGAGAATTCCGTCTGCGCTCCTCGTCCATGCGCTTTAGGAATTCCTCAAATTTTGGCTTTTGTTCGGGAGTGAGGATTGCCCGGATTTGATCGCGGCCTTTCTGTCGAGTTGCGCTGGTCTGCGCATCGGACTGGTCGTGGATGGCTTTGTATTCCGTGTGCAACTGGGAAAGGATGACGTCCAGTTGCTGGCTCTGGGCGCTCGTCAGGTTCAGTTCCTGGGTGAGTTGCTCGACTCTTTTGGCGCGCCGTGCGGGTTCGCTCATGGGCGGATTCGACGCGGAGACGATGCTGCGATGGCCATAGAAGTAACCGAAGACGCCGCCGAGCGCGGCACCAATCAGAAACACAACGGCCACCCACACGCCCGCCTTCAGCTTTGCGGAGCTATCATTCATCGCGGCCGCTCAGCCAAGCTGACGAGAACTTCATCGTTGTTCGCCGGGGTCGTGTTGGGCACGACCGGCTCGCCAGTGATGTCCGTAGCCACGGACTTTGTCGATGCTACATCTGTTGAGGGCTTTTGATAGAGCCAGCCACTGGCCAGGAGCAGAGCAATCGCCGAAGCCCAAGTGAGGCGCGCGGCAAGCTTCGGGAGAAAAGTCCAAGTGTCCGGGGCGCGATAGAGTCCCGCACTGCGCGCTGCAATCGCAGCCATCACGCGGGGAGCAAACCACGGCCCGCCCATTTCAGCGTGGGAGGGTATTACCGACAGCAGGGCGCGCGCCGCGAGAATATTTTCAGCAGTGGCGCGGCAGTCCAAGCAGGCAACAACATGCTCCTTCAGCTCGGCGGGTAAAGCTGCCAGCAGTTCCGGTAGTTCTTTCGCGTCCGGCGCAGCGGTGGCCGCGTCCTCGATCCGCGTCTGAAACTCCCGGCATTGCGCCCGGCTATTATTAAATGGGCCCATTATTTAACCTCCTCGAATCACTCGCATTCATTTGCATAAAATACCATCTCAATCCGAATCAGCAACTACGCTCGATTTCAGCGGCCGCGCTACTCGCCGCGCTTGCGAACCTTGTTCACAATTCTCCGGCGAGCCCGGAAGAGCCGCACCTTAACCGTGTTCGCGTTCAAATCCAAAACTTGCGCGATCTCTTCGACGGCGAAGCCTTCGACTTCCTTCAGAATCAACATCAGGCGATCCCGCTCATCGAGACCATCCAAAAGACGCTCGACGCGCTCGCGGGCTACCAGCCTCTCACTGATGTCTGGCCCGCCACCGTCTTTTTCCTCGGCAGAGGTCACCTGCCGGGCCTGCTCTTCGCTGAGGTCCGACTCATAAACCAGTGGCCGGACTTTTTTCTTTCGCAAAAGGTCCCAGCACTCGTTCACGGTGATCTTATAAAGCCAAGTGCTGAAAGCCGCCCGCTGATCAAACCGCTTCAGCGAGAAATACGCCTTAACGAAAACCTGCTGAGCGATGTCCTCGACGTCTTCCCGGCGCCGCAAGATCCCGCCGGCAACGGCGAAGACGCGGTGCTGGTGACGCCGGACAAGCTCTTCAAAAGCCGCCTGGTCTTCCTGCTGCGCGCGCCGGACAAGTTCCCGGTCGTCCGCAGCACCCGCCGACTTGGCGGTTGGCGGTTGGGCGCCCGCCGAACCGGCGGGGGACCCCAGGGGCTCTACTTTTGGGACGCGTGGCATGTCAATCCGGTTACGTCTAATGTAGCTTGGGTTGCACCCGGGCGCATCAAGTGTTTCACTCGGGGGGTGCCAAGTTTCTACTTGCGTGTACCTTATCTACATGGAATAATGCCGCCATGATTATTGGTGACCGTCTTCGCGCACTCCGCGAAGAAAAGAAACTCTCCCAGGGCGACATCGAAAAGCGAACGGGCTTGCTTCGTTGTTACATTTCCCGCGTTGAAAATGGCCACACAGTACCGGCCATCGAGACGCTGGAAAAGCTCGCGCGCGCACTCGAGTGCCCACTCTATCAACTCTTTTATGACGGCGAGGAGCCGCCGCAGTTGCCGAATCTGCCCAAGCGGAAGTCGTCGGATGACATCGCGTGGGGCAGCGTCGGAAAAGATGCACGCTTTCTCAACAAGCTTCGCCGCTTGCTGGGGAAAGTCGAAGAGAGCGACCGCAAGCTCGTACTATACATGGCGCAGAAGATGGCGAATCGGTAGTTCTGCGACAGAGTTCAGAGAGCTTGCAGTCCATTAATTGGAACTCCTGGATAGGCCGCGTGCCGTCCCTGCGCGGCCTGTACTCTTTTTGGTGGTGCTTAGCGTCAGAAATTCCTTCCGCCGCGCGCCTAGAACTAGTTCCCTCTCCCAGCTGCGAACGTTCCAAAATGGAACTTACTCCCACTCGATAGTACTGGGAGGCTTCGAGCTTATGTCATAGACCACACGTGTGACACCGCGAACTTCGTTTACGATGCGGGTCGAAATGCGCTCGAGGACTTCGCCGGGCAGGCGAACCCAGTCGGCGGTCATGGCATCGTCGGATTCGACGACGCGGACGGCAACGGTAAGGCCGTAGGTACGGTAGTCCCCCATGACGCCGACGCTGCGAATGGGGAGCAAAACTGCAAAGGCTTGCCAAACTTTACTATAGAGGCCGGCGCGACGTATCTCCTCGACTACTACGGCGTCGGCTTCCTGCAGGGTGCGAAGGTGCTCGCGGGTGATCTCGCCGAGGAGCCTGACTGCCAATCCGGGGCCGGGAAACGGATGTTTCAGAAGAATCTCTTCCGGAAGACCCAGGTCCTTGCCTATGCGGCGGACTTCGTCCTTGAAGAGGTCGCGGAGGGGTTCGATGAGGGCAAAAGGCATGTTTTCGGGGAGGCCGCCGACATTGTGATGGGTCTTGATGGTGGCGGAGGGGCCTTTTACAGAGACGGATTCGATAACATCAGGATAGAGGGTCCCCTGGACTAGCCAGGCAATTTGGCCGTGGGCTTCGCCGGTTTGGAGTTTTTGGGCTTCTTCGGCGAAGACGGAGATGAATTCCCTGCCGATGATTTTGCGCTTTTGCTCGGGGTCGGTGACGCCAGCCAACTTTGCCAAAAAGCGGTCCGAGGCGTCCACGCCAATGACGCGGAGGCCGAGGCGGTCGCGGAGCATTTCCAGAGTGTCGGCAAATTCGTTTTTGCGGAGCATGCCGGTGTTGACGAAGATGTTGGTGAGACGGTCGCCCATGGCCCGATGGACGAGGACGGCGGCGACGGTGGAATCGACGCCGCCGCTTAGGGCGCAGATGGCGCGGCCTTGGCCCACCTTTTTCTCAATGGACTCGATGGTTTCTTCGATGAAAGCGGAGCCACTCCATTTGGGTTCTGCTGCGCAGACGCGGAAGAGGAAATTGCGGAGGAGTTCGGTGCCGCGTTCGGTGTGGTTTACTTCGACGTGGAATTGGACGGCGTAGATTTTTCGTTGAGGATCTTCTAGCGAGGCGATGGCATTGTCGGTGTGACCCGTGGCGTGGAAACCGGGAGGGACTTCGCGAACGTGGTCGCCGTGGCTGTTCCAGATGCGCAGGGAGCGGGGCACGCCGGCGAAAAGTGCGGATTCGTTTGTTGCGCTGACGCCATCGACTTTCAGTTCGGCGCGGCCGTATTCGCGACGGTCGGCTTTTTCGACTTTGCCGCCGAGGTTATGGGTGATCCACTGCATGCCGTAGCAGATACCCAGGACGGGAATACCAAGCGCGAGGATGGCGGGATCGCATTTGGGGGCGTCGGAGTCGTAGACCGAGCTGGGGCCACCGGAGAGGACCAGGCCCGAGGGGGCGTACTGGCGGATTTCTTCGATCTTGGCGGTGCACGGAAGGATGGCGGAGAAGACTTGCTGTTCGCGGATGCGGCGGGCGATTAGCTGGGTATATTGGCCGCCGAAATCGAGGACGACTACGCCGCCTAGCTCGGATTTTGGTTTTGGTTGGCCTTCTTTCATTGTTGCTCCAGTTGCCATCTGCTGCCTCTTTCGTTTCGACGGTTAGAAGACCGGGGTTAAAGCTCCGAGGGCGGATCTAAAGATCCGCCGCTACAACAGCTTACAAATTCATGTGGGATCATTTGACCACCAAGTTGAGAAGTTTGTTGGGGACGAAGATGACTTTGACGATGCGCTTGCCTTCGAGGTGGCGGGCTACGGCGGGGTCCGATTGAGCTTGGGCGAGAACGTCGGATTCGCTTGCGCCTGCGGGGACTCTTAGAGTGGTGCGAACCTTGCCGTTGACCTGGACGGGGATTTCGACTTCATTGTCTTTGGCGAGTTCCAATTGCTCATCGACGAGGACCGGCCAGGCGGCGTTCCATAGGCCATCCTTGTTGCCGAGCATTTCCCACATTTCTTCGGCGATGTGAGGTGTCATGGGGGCTAGTAGCAATGTGAGGATTTGGAGGACTTCTTTGCGAATTTCGGGGCGAACGCCGTTTTCGAGAGGCTCGGCGAGATAGATTTCGTTGGTCAGCTCCATGATTTGGGCGATGGCGGAATTGAAGTGCCAGCGCTTTTCGAAGTCTTGCGTGACGCGGAGCATGGTTTGATAGGTGACGCGGATTAGGTCGCGTTCTTTGTCGGACATTCCTTTTGAATCGAAATTCCAGTTTTTTGCCTCGCGGACGGCCGGGGCGTGCTTGTCGACCAGGCGGAAGACGCGGTTGAGGAAGCGCCAGGAGCCTTCGATGCTTTCTTCGCTCCATTCGAGGTCTTTTTCGGGAGGGGCCGCGAAGAGGGTATAGAGGCGGCCGGTGTCGGCGCCGTATTTTTCGGCCATGTCGATGGCGCCGACGACGTTGCCGCGCGATTTAGACATGGCGACACCGCCTTTTTGCACCATGCCTTGGGTGAAGAGGCGGGCGATAGGCTCGTTGTGTTTGACGAGGCCGAGATCGCGCATGACCTTGCACCAAAAGCGCGAATACAGGAGGTGCAGGATGGCGTGAGTGATGCCGCCGATGTACTGGTCGATGGGAAACCAGTAGCCGACTTTGGCGGAATCGAAAGGCGCTTCGTTATTGTGCGGGTCGCAATAGCGATAGAAATACCAGGAGGAATCGACGAAGGTATCCATCGTGTCCGTTTCGCGGCGCGCGGGGCCGCCGCATTTCGGGCAGACAGTGTTGACGAATTCGGGAGTAGAGGCGAGCGGCGATTCGCCTTCGCCTGTGAGTTTGGGATTGGGCGGCAGAAGGACGGGGAGATCTTTGTCGGGGACGGGTTGCAGGCCATGATCCGGGCAATACACGACGGGAATGGGCGTGCCCCAGTAGCGCTGCCGAGAAATGCCCCAATCGCGGAGGCGATAAACCGTCTCGCCGCGGCCGAAACCTTTTAGGTCGGCGAAGGCGGTCATTTTGGCGAGGGCTTGCTCGACAGAAAGACCATCGAAGGGGCCGGAATTGACGAGCTTGCCGTTTTCATCGTCGGAGAAAGCGGCGGTCATTTTTTCTTCGACGAGAGGCCCGCCATCCTTCGGCTGAATGACAATGCGAATCGGCAGGCTGTACTTACGACAGAATTCGAAGTCGCGCTGGTCGTGGGCAGGAACGGCCATGATGGCGCCCGTGCCGTATTCCATAAGGACGAAATTGCCGACCCAGATGGGAATTTTCTCGCCGTTGAACGGATTGGTGGCGTAGCGGCCGGTGAAGAAGCCCTCTTTTTCAGCGGTGGCCAGATCTTCGGTCTTGACGGAGCTCTGGCGCATCTTGGCTAACCGGGTCCATTCGATGCTGTTCGACGTGGCCCAACCGAGGAGCTTTTCAACGGCGGGATGAGTTGGAGCCAGGATTAGCGCGGTCGCGCCGTAGATGGTGTCGATGCGCGTGGTGAAGATTTCAATCGGCTTCGCGCCCTGCACATCGGCAACGGCGAACTTTATACGCGCGCCTTGCGAGCGGCCAATCCAGTTGCGCTGCATGGTGATGACGCGCTCGGGCCAAGTGCCTTCGAGCTGCTTGAGGTCGTCGACGAGCTGGTCAGCGTAAGCGGTGGTTTTGAGAAACCACTGTTCGAGTTCGCGGGACTCGACGAGGGTGTCTTCGTGACGCCAGCAGTAGCCGCCGTTCACGACCTGCTCGTTGGCGAGGACGGTGCAGCATTTAGGACACCAGTTGACGCGGCTCTTTTTGCGGTAGGCGAGGCCGCGCTCGAGCATGCGCAGGAAAAACCACTGGTTCCAGCGGTAATATTCGGGCTCGCAGGTGGAAATTTCGCGGCGCCAGTCGTAGCTGAAACCGAAGCGGCGCAGGGTGCGCTGGAATTCAGCGATGTTGTTGTTCGTCCAGACGCGAGGATGGGTGTTGTTCTTGATGGCCGCGTTTTCGGCGGGGAGACCGAAGGCGTCCCAGCCCATGGGATGAAGGACGTTGAAGCCGCGCATGCGCTTGACACGGGCGACGACGTCGCCGATGGCGTAGTTGCGCATGTGGCCCATGTGCATGGTGCCGGAGGGATACGGCAGCATCTCGAGCGTGTAATACTTTGGCTTTGCAGGATCGGCTTCGGACTCGAACACGCGGGCTTCGGCCCAGCGTTCTTGCCACTTGGCTTCGATGGCCTGCGGGTCGTAAACGGAGCCAGCTGTCAGTATTTTAGATTCCGCCAACTTCGCCTCATTACTCAAAAAATACCAGAATATGAACAGCGCGGGTCTAAAGACCCGCCACTACAAAACCTTGAGCGGCGTCCGCCACGCTTGGCTATCCCCTCTTGGTCTTGCGCGATTTTTTGGACTTGCTGGCCGACGCTTTTGCTTTGATGGCTACTTTTGTTTTCTTTGCGGCGGCTTTTTCGGCTTTTGCCGTTTTCACCTGAATTTTTTTGATGGCCGCAGTGAGCATCGAGAAGCCTTTTTCGGCTGGCGGGGCTTGGTCGCTCAGACCCGCGAGTTCCCAGAGCTTGGCGACGTTGCGGCGATCATCGCCGGGCTTGTCGATCGGCGTTTCGAGCAGGAAAGCGCGCCCGACCAGGCCTTCAGGAGGCATCGCTCCGAGACGCAGGTGCGTCAGGATGCGATGAAACGCTTCTGCACCGATTTTGCCTTCGCCAATGTTTTCGTGGCGGTCAACGCGGCCGCCGAGCGGGATCTTCGAGTCGTTCGCATGAAAGACGGGAACGCGATCGAGGCCGATGGTGGAATCGATCACATCGATGGTGGAGGTCAGGCCGGTCTCGGACTTGATGTCGTAGCCGGCGGCGAAAAGATGCGCGGTGTCGAGACACGCGGCCACGGCGACGTTGTTCAGGCCGGCGAGAATCTCTGCAAGCTCTTCGAGGCGCGAGGCGACGGCGGTGCCCATGCCCGCGGTGTTCTCAATGAGAATGCGCAGATTGCCCAGGGGGACGCGCTTGGAGCTTTGCTTAACGGACTCAATGACGGTGCGAACGGCTTGCTCGGGCGAGGCATCACCGCGTGAGCCGGGATGCACGACCAGAAAATCCGCTCCTAGCGCCACGCCACGAATCAGTTCGTCCTGAAACGCTTGGATCGAGCGGGTTTGCAGCATGGGCTGAACGGCCGCCAGATTGATCAGATAGTTTGCGTGAATGACGAGCGGTCCGAGGCCCAGCTCAGCGCGGCGGGCGCGAAAGGCCGCAGCGTCTGCCTCGGGGATGCGTGCTGAGCCAACCTGCCACATGCGCGGACTGGCGGAGAAAATTTGCAGTGCGTTGCAGCCGAGTTTGCGCGCGGATTCGAGAGCGTTGACGTAGCTTCCGGCGATGGAGGCGTGGATGCCGATGCGCAGGCTGCCGTCCATCCAGGTTGGTGGGAGCGGTTCGGGCTCGGGTTCCGGGCGGTATTCGTCTTCGGGATCAAACTCGGAGACGGGTGTGAGCGGTTGTTCTGGCGTACTCATGGAAAAAATCTGCCTATCCTTAAACTAGCTATTCTAGCACACGCGACAAATCGGCTTGCGCTGCAGGACGATTCGGAATGGTGGGAGGTTTGCGGGGGTGCGCAAGCATACCGTAGACTAGTGGATTCCTTAGGGTCTTCGAAGGATACAGGAGAACGGCCGATGCTCGTTGTTATGCAGACGCATGCTACGGAGGAACAGATTCGAGGGGTGTGCGAGCGCATCGAGAGTTTGGGACTGAAGGCGCATCCGATTCCGGGGTCGATTCGGACGGCAATTGGGATTACGGGGAACAGGGGAGCGGTTGATCTGGGAGTGCTGGAATCGCTGCCGGGGGTGATCGAGTGCATTCCGGTCAGCAAACCGTACAAGTTGGTGAGCCGGGACGCGAAGGAGGAGGACAGCGTCCTGCGGATCCCGACACCGATGGGCGATGTGTTCGTCGGAGGCAAAAAGATTGCACTGGTGGCGGGGCCATGCGCGGTGGAGACCGAAGAACAGTGTTTGGCAATCGCGGAACGGGTGAAGAAAAGCGGGGCGAGGTTGTTTCGCGGCGGGGCGTACAAACCTAGGACTTCGCCGTATAGCTTCCAGGGGTTGGGATTGCCGGGGTTGAAGATTCTGGCGAAAGTGCGCGAGACGTACGGGTTCGGGATAGTCACCGAGGCCATCGACAACGAGAGCTTGGATTTGGTCGAGGAGTACGCCGACGTGATTCAGATTGGCGCGCGGAACATGCAAAATTTTTCGTTGCTCAAGCGGGCCGGGCGGGCGAAGAAGCCGGTACTTCTGAAGCGCGGGATGTCGGCGACGCTGGACGAATTTTTGATGGCCGCGGAATATATTTTGTCCGAGGGAAATTACAACGTGATGCTGTGCGAGCGCGGCGTGCGGACGTTTTCGGATTTCTCGCGAAACACGCTGGATTTGGCGGTGGTACCTGCGGTGAAGAAACGCAGCCATTTGCCGATTTTGGTTGATCCTTCGCATGGAACGGGCAAGCGGCACAAAGTGTTGCCGCTATCGCGCGCGGCGATTGCGGTGGGCGCGGATGGATTGCTGGTCGAAGTGCACCACGAACCAGACAAGGCGCTTTCCGACGGAATGCAATCGATTTTGCCGGAGGAGTTCACCGAGTTGGTGGAAGAGGTTCGGCAGATTGCGGCGGTTTTGCGGCGCGAAGTGAATTGAGCCTTTCTCCTCCATCTTTTTGTGTGCTCTTCCCAGACAATTCGCGCACTCCTGGCTAATCCCGCAGACGACATGTAACAATCCATCCGCCTTATGAAACGACCGCGCAACTTTCGTGTGTTCTTTCTCCTGGGCATCCTGCTGATTCTGGGATTGCTGGAGGTTCTGCGGGAGCACCAGCCGTCGTTTTTGCGGCCAGGATTGCGATTGTGCGCGTATGTGTCGACGACGGATGGAAGCGTTACGGATATCGATCTGGTGAAGCTGGCCGCGGTGGCGCGAATCTTCGTTGGCAAGGGAATATCCGGGATGCGGGAGCATCCGACGCGCGCGGAAATTTGGGGTGTGAGTTCGGCGGGCGGATTCGTTTGGGTGATTAATGCGCGGGTGAATCAGGTGACCTCGCGTATCCCGGTGGGGCCGCTTCCCTACGCGATTGATTTTTCGCCGGACGGAAGCCGGCTGTATACGACGTCGGCGGGATCGGACACATTGCTGGCCATCGATTGCCAATCGCATAGCGTGCTGGGGCGCGCGCGGACTGGGGGCGAGCCTGTGCTGGCGCGTGTGACACCGGACGGAAAAAGCGTGCTGGTGGTCAATCATCGCGACGGAACGCTGGGGATCCACGACGCGGCGACACTTGCGCTGAGGAGCACGGTGCGAGTCCTCGAGAAGCCAGAAGCTGTGGCGATTCTGCCGGATAGCAGCCTGGCGTTTGTAATGAGCCGGAGCGTGGCCGAACTCTCTGTAGTTGATTTAAAGCGGAGCGTTCTGGTAACGAATCTTGAGCTGGCGGGGAAACCATCGGACATGCTGCTCAAGCCAGATGGCGGCGAACTTTATGTGATTTCGCCGGAAGCGCATGGCCTGCAAGCAATCGACACGTGGACGCATGAGGTGGGCGACTACATGGTGCTCGGGTCCGCACCGACGCGAGGCATTTTGAGCGCGGATGGAAGCACCATGTATGTTTCGGACAGCGCGGCGGGACACGTGATCCCGGTGGACATCGCGAATCGGCGAATCATGCGTACGCCGGGCACGGGGAAAGAGTTTCCGATTCCGGCGGGGCAGACACCGGGAGAGTTGCGCTTCGATCCAAACGAAAATTTGTTGATCGTTGCGGACCAGGGGTCCGGGGACGTGGCCGTGATCCGTGTGTTCACGAACAGTCTGCTGACCATGATTCCCGTCGGAGACGGGCCGCGAGACTTGGCGATTAAATTATTCTAGAAACGCAACGCGAATTAATCTTGGCGCAGAGCAACGAGAGGATCGACGCGCATGGCGCGGCGCGTGGGGATGTAGCAAGCCAAGAAGGTGACGGGGTCGGCGGGACTGACGCCGTAGAGTTCGCTGGCGAGAAGGCGGGTGATGGCGAGCGCGGAGACCAAACCAAGACTGATACCGATGACCGAGAATTTAGCTCCTTCTCTCATGATGAGCCGGAGAACATCACTTCGCTGCGCGCCGAGAGCGACGCGAATGCCGATTTCGCGCGTGCGGGAAGAAACGAGGAAAGAAAGCACTCCATAGATGCCGACGAGTCCGAGGACCAGAGCGAGGCCGGCAAAGGCGACAAATAGTTCGGTTGTGGACGCGGGGGTAGCCACGGATTCAGAGACTACCGCGCGCATGGGTTTAACTTCAGTCGCTGGAACCTCAGGATTGAGAGTAGCGATGGTGGTGCGAAGAGCATTTTGGACTTGCAACTCGTCGAGGCTCGATTGGACGACGACGGTCATATCGGATGGGACGCGGCCACCTTCGAGCGTGGCGTTCGGCGCATAGGGGAAATAGATCGTGCCATTGATCCAATCGGGTATGTTTTTTTGCAGGTCGTAGGCGCGCACATCGGAGACGACGCCGACGATGGTGCGCCAATCCTGGTCGCCGCTGAGACGCACGTGCGAACCGATGGGGCTGCGGCCAGGCCAAAAGCGGCGAGCGGTGGACGCGCTTACGAGAGCGACGGGCGGATTGCCGGAGTCATCGGCTGACGTGAAGCCGCGGCCGGCGACGATGGGAATGCTCATGACGCGAAGATAATCGGGCGTGACGACGTTCATCCAGAAGAGCGGCATGACCGCGCCGGGAGAGACGGGCTGATTTTCGATTTCGAGAGAGCGTTTGGCGACGCGGCCGCCGAGAGGAAGCGTGTTGACGAAAGCAGCGGAGTGCAGGCCGGGAACGGCTTCGAGGCGATTGAGGAGTTGATGGTAGAAGGAAGTGCATCGCGCGGGGTCGCTGCAGAATTCCTGGTTGGGCGTGATGCGAGCTGTGAGGATGCGTTCGGGGCGGAAACCCGGGTCGACGTGGGAAAGCGCCACGAAGCTGCGAATGAGCAAACCGGCTGCGATCACGAGAAGAACCGCGAATGCGACCTCGGCGATGGCCAATCCGCCGCGCAAATTTCGAGAGACGGAAGAGGATGCGCCATGGCTAGCGGACTTGAGCGAATCGACCAGGGCGACGCGCGAGGACTGGAGCGCGGGAGCGAGTCCGAAGAGAAGACCAGTGAGGATGGCGAGGCCAGCGGTGAATGCGAGGACTCGCCAGTCGATATGCGCGCTGGCGAGACGCGGCGTGTCCGCAGGAAGCGCGGCTTTGAGCAATTGTAAGCCTTCGGCGGCGAGAAGGATTCCGAGCGTCCCACCAAGAAACGCCAGCAACACGCTTTCCGTGAGGAGTTGACGGATCACGCGGCCGCGCTCTGCGCCCATGGCGGTGCGGAGGGCGATTTCCTTTTCGCGCGTGGCGGCGCGGGAGAGCGTGAGATTGGCGACGTTCACGCAGGCAATCAGGAGAATTAGACTGACCGCCCCAAGAAGCAAGAAGAGGCGTCCGCGCACATCCGCGACCATTCCGTTGCGCAAAGCAACGACGCTAATGTCGGCGTTCCAATCAGCAGGCATGGGCCATGGGAAGAGTTTCGAGACGCGCGACTGAAACATACGAACCTCTGCGCGAGCTTCGGCGATGGTTGCGCCGGGACGCAACCGGCCGATGATAGGCATAAAATCGCCGGCCCAATAGGCAACGGTGTCTCGGGAATCGTCGTGCAGAGGAATCCAAACCTGCGTTTTCGGAGACGGAAAATTGAAATCGGCGGGTATCACGCCGACGACTTGACGGCTGACGCCTTCGAGTTCGATCGAATGGCCGACAATGGAAGGATCACTGTTGAAGCGCTGCTCCCACAAGGCGTGGCTCAGAATGACGTAATTATCTTCGCCGGCTTGATCTTCGCCAGGATAGAAGGGACGGCCAAGCTCGGGGCGCGCACCCAGGACGTTGAAAAACTCGGCGGAGACGAGGACGCCGGAAAGACGGAGCGGATCACCGCGACCGGTAAGGTTGAATTCGTGGCCTTCAAAGTATGCGGCGACGTCCAGAGATTTCATTTGGTCGCGCAGAGCGACGAAGGCGCCCTTGGGGTAAGTGCCAGTGATGCTGATGAGATTTTGAGGCGCCGTAAATGGCAGCGGCCGCAGAAGGATGCCGTCGACGAGACTGAACATGGCGGTGTTGGCGCCGATACCGAGAGCGAGCGTAAGAACTGCGACAGAGGTGAATCCAGGACTTTTGCGGAGCATGCGCGCGCCGTACCGCAAATCCTGAAGCAACGTTTCAATGATTCTCCCGCCGCGCGCTTCCCTGCCTTCTTCTTTCACTCGTTCGATACCGCCGAACTCGATGCGAGCGCGGCGCATTGCTTCTTCGCGCGAGACACCGGCGCGAATTAGGTCTTCGGCAAACGCCTCCATATGGAAGCGGAGCTCCGCGTCCATCTCGCTTTCCACGCGCGCACGCTGAAAGGTTGCGCGCAACCAAGAGCGTAGCCTGCTCCCAAGCGTCATACTTCCTCCGACCCGGCGATCCAAACTCGAGCGATTGATTGCGCCATCATTCGTACCTCAGGGCCACCATGGGATCGACACGCATCGCGCGCCGCGCCGGAACGTAACTTGCCAGCAGCGCGACTCCCAGCAGGATGAGAGAGACGGCAATGAATGTGAGTGCATCCGTCGGGCGAACGCCGTAGAGCATCGACGCGAGCAAACGCGTGGCCGCCAATGCCCCGGCAAGGCCGATCCCTAAGCCGATGGCCGCGAGGCGAACTCCCAAGCCGAGGACATCCCAAACAATCTGTTCACGCGAAGCGCCGAGCGCCATGCGAATGCCGATGTCGCGTGTGCGCTGCGCCACCATATAGGACAGCACGCCGTAAATCCCCACGGACGAAAGCAGCAGCGCGGTGGCGGCAAAAATCGCCAGCAGAAAAGTATCGAAGTGCGAGCGTTCGAGAGTCCCGGAGATTTTCTGTTGCATCGTCGAGAGCTGATAGATGGGCACAGCCGGGGCAACGGAGGCGACTGCCGTCTGCAACTCGCGCGCTGGGATCGCGCCACCTCGGGTGCGCACCACCAGGTCCATCGTGCGGCCGATCCAATCCCAAGCACTGGGCGGCATTTGTGCGAGAGGAATATAGAATTCCGGGGGGACCTGACGATCGAGGCCCCAGGCGCGGACATCCGCCACCACGCCGACAACCTCGTGCCAAACGGGGTCCATGGGTCCCTGCGGGCCAACTTCGCAGCAGGCAAAGCGTTTGCCGATGGGGTTTTCGCCGGGCCAGATGGTGCGGGCAAGAGTTTCATTGACGATGGTGACGAGCGTGCTATTGCGAGTGTCCCGCGAAGTGAAGTCGCGGCCCGCTTTCAGAGGCACGCGGGCGGTCCCGAGGTAGCTGGGCGAAACAATTTGCAATTGCGAATTCACAAGATTCGACTGGTCGAGTGGCTTGCCTTCGGGCAGCAAGCCATTGCTGCTGCCCCCGCCGGCGAGCGGGGCGCGGGAGACCACGGCGGCCAAGTCCACGCCGGGCAATATTTCGGCGGCTGCAATCATGCGTTCAAACGTTTGCCGCGCGACGTTGGGATCGTGATAGCCAGGATCGGGGAGCCCAACTCTCCCGACAACGAGGTTTGCAATATCAAAGCCAGGATCCAGATGGGAAACCAGCAGGGCGCTTCGGATCAGTAGCCCGGCGCCAAGCATCAGAATCAGCGCGAGCGAGACTTCTCCGACTACAAGAAGACTCCGAATACGATCGCGCGTTCCGCCGGAAACGCCGGAGCTGGATTTAAATACTTCGTTCAGGCGCGTGGAAGCTGAGCGCAGAGCCGGAGCCAGACCGAAAAGAAAACTGGATAGCAACGCTGCTGCGCAAGCGAAAACGAGCGTGCTGGCGTCGACGCGCGACTGATCCAGGCGAGGCATTTCGGCAGGTCCGTGCGCGACCATCCAGGCTACGCCCCAGTACGCCAGCAAAATGCCCACTGCGCCTCCAGCGATCCCGAGAACCACGTTCTCCGCCAGAAGCTGCCGCACGATGCGATTCGGCGAAGCTCCCAGAGCCGCCCGCATGGCAATTTCCTTTTGGCGGGAACGAGAGCGGGCGAGCTGCAAATTCGCGATGTTCGCGCAGCCGATGAGCAGCAGGAAGCCGACTGCGGCGAGCATCAACCGCAGGCTCAGGCTTTGGTCTCCCAAAAGTGCCGCGGCAATTGGTTGCAGATAAAATGTCCGGCCCTCATCGTAGAGCGGGTATTGTTTCTGGAGACGTTGTGCAATGACATCCAGTTCGGATTGCGCCTGCGCCGACGAAATGCCCGGCTTGAGCCGGCCCATCACGTTCAGATAGTGATCGTCGTGATCAGCTAACTGTGTAGGAGTGAAAGCGGCGGGAACCCAGAGTTCGGTATTGTTGAGCACTGGATCGAAGCTTTTCGGCATAACGCCAAGCACAGTCGTGGGCATGCCGTTGATGCGGATGGTTCGACCCACGATCACAGGGTCGGCATGAAGTCTCGTGCGCCACAAACGCTCGCTGATAACGGCGACATGCGGCTGTCCGGGCTTGTCCTCTTCGGCGCTGAAAGTTCGGCCCAGGATCGGCTGCACCCCGAAGGTCGCAAAATAATTCGCCGTAGCGATTTTGCCATCCACACGTTCGGGAAACTCTCCTGCTTCCAGATTGAAGCCCGCGCTGTTCGAGGCGGAAAGGTCGGCAAAGGAAGAGTTTTGTTCTTTGACGTCGATATAATTGCCGACGGAGAGGCCCGGGAAAATATCCTGCCAATGCTCCTGGACATACATCACGCGCGATGGATCATTCATCGCCAGCGGGCGCAGCAAAACGGCGTTCACCACGCTGAAGATCGCCGCAGTAGCGCCGATTCCGAGAGCCAAGGTGACTATGGCAACGACCGCGAAGCCAGGGCTTTTCCGGAGAACGCGCTCTCCGTAGCGCAAATCCTGCAACAGTTCGTCGAAGAATTGCACGCCGCGCGCCTCCCTGCCTTCCTCCTTTACTCGCTCGATACCGCCGAATTCGATACGGGCGCGGCGCAGCGCTTCTTCGCGCGAAACACCGCCGCGGACTAATTCTTCAGCATGCGCTTCAATGTGGAAGCGAAGCTCCGCATCCATCTCGCTTTCGGCGCGCGCACGATGAAAAATTGTGCGGGTCCACGAGCGTATCCTGCTCCAGAGCGTCATACTTCCTCCGGTTTCGTGCCCAGGATTCCCGCGATTACATCCGCCATGCTGTTCCAGTTTTCCGTTTCTGCCTGCAGCCTGCGTTTCCCTGCCGCGGTTAGCCGGTAATACTTGGCTTTGCGCTTGTTCTCGGATTCGCCCCATTCGCTCGCGATCCAGCCTTGATGTTCGAGGCGATAGAGCGCGGGATAGAGCGAACCTTGCTGGATTTCGAGGCGGTCCTTCGAAATTTGCTGGATGCGCAGGAGGATGCCGTAGCCGTGCAGCGGGCCGAGCGAAACCGCTTTGAGAATGAGCATGTCGAGGGTGCCTTGCAGAAGATCGAGTTGCTTATTCATGGGCGCTACTCTCCTAGACGAACTAGGAATATAAATGTTTCCTCCTAGACCGTCAAGGAGAGAGAAAACAAGCGAACCCACAGCACGTTTGTGGCATCACTGGCCGGAACAGCAGAGCAGGGATGGCTCTGCGATGAGAATCAGAACGCGGCCAGAGGGAGTCAGGAGTTTTGCTCAGGCTCAACCGGCCAGGCAAAATTATCTTCGCCCAGATTCACATCGAGGAAACCTTCGGCTGGCAGGACGTCGACAGGCAAGCCCCCATGCCACAGGGCAACTCCCAGTTTGAGTTTTGTCTGGCCTTTCAAGCTGATCTCGGAACGGTCGATGGCCACCTCGAGAATGCGATCGAACGAGGCCTCGGCGACACTTTTTGGGTTCAGGAGGCAGAGACGGCCTTTTTCTACCGCGAATTCCTGCAAATGGCCCCGGACGAGCTTGACAACAAGAGCGGTCTCTTCGATTCCGGCAATGGTGATGCGAAATTCCGAATCTTCAAGTTCTCCTAGAAGGTCCCAAAAGGGGTCGACTCGAACGCAGAAACGCCCGTCCTCGAAACCATAACGTAGTTCATGAAGGTAGAATGTGCGGCCATGCATCGCGCCGCCCCGCCGTTCGGGCGAGTACAGACCAGCCCCCAGCCACTCAAAATAGGAACTGTCCCGCCCGTCCACGGAAATTTTCAAATATCCGGTTGGGGCGAGTTGCAAGGCATGCTCCGGCTGGCGCTTGATGGGCTTCGCCAATTCTTGTGGAGCCACCTGTCCGAGCGCGAGGTAGACGGCGGTCAGATGCTTGCGATAGAGCGCATCGAATTCCGCATCATTCGCCGTGCTATGCTCCGGACCAAACCACCAGCACCAATCGCTGCCTTCGGCCGCCAATAACGATTCTTGCGCTGTTTTCAGTCCGGCTTCGTCCGGCGCACCATCGCGGCCCTGCTGGCATGCTTCAAGGGCGTGTCCGTAAGCTTCACGGGCATCCCATAGCAATTCCCAAGCGGCGACATCTTCATTGTGGCCAATCCACACATCGAAATTCGCGTTGATCCACGAAGCCGGGAAGATTCCGGCATTCGATGGAATCTCGCCGGCGGCGGCAATCGCTTCGCTCGCGGTCAGCGCGCGGAAATCCTGATCTCCCTGGATTCGGCCATAGAATTCGCGCAAGAATTCGCGGCCGTTGCCCGGATAGTATTCCCAGGCGTTCTCCCCATCGAGAAACAAGCAAACCGTAAGTGGCTGCCCAGTCTGCACGCGCTGGCCCAGCTCGCGCAACCGTCCATGCAAGTCCGCGGCAGCGTCCTTGCCATTCATGCGGCTATAAACGAATCCGATGAGATCGGACAGGTGGTGATCGCGGAAGAGGCCAGTAATGGGCTTTCCTCCGAGCTGAACGCGCAATGGCCTGTACAGACGCTCCGCATTTGCCGGAACGCCCTTCGCATCACGAAAAAATCCCGCGTTAAGCGTTCTACCCAGCACGCCCTCATCGGTGCCAAACCATTGGAAACCTTCCTCGGCGGCGATGGTCAAAGCCTGATCAGAAACCGATCCTTCCGAAGGCCAGAGCCCTGCGGGCTTCGCGCCGAACACCCGCTCGTGGTATTCGCGGGCGCGACGAAGTTGCTCGCGCGCGTCCTCAGGATGACGGTAGGCACGGCGCGGAAGAGGCGTGCCAGGATTGGCCACTCGGGCGATATCCGAATCGCAAATCAAGGGAAGGATGGGGTGGTAGAACGGAGTGGTGCTGAGTTCAATCTGGCCCGTCTGCGCCACTGCGCGATACTCCGGCAAAACCAATCCGAGCAGCTCGAGTTGCTTGGCTTTCAATGCGGCTTTGTCCTTTTCCGTAAACTCCTTGCCTTTGTTCGCGAGGCGGCTGACTACCGAATCTTTCTCAAACCAGGTTTCTTCCATCCAAACCAATTGCGAAAGTAATTGCAGATCTCGCCAGTCACGCTGAGTAAAAGAGACTTGCGCTTGCGCTCCGCCCGCGGGCTGCGCCCATTCATTCAACTCGACAAACCGCGGCCATCGCGACATCAGACGTTCATGATTCACTTGAAACGCCCGAGCCAGAATCTCGACTTTGTCTTCCCGCGTCAGGTCATCGGCCGGCTTGAAAGCCAGCGAGAACCACGGCTCGTTAAATTCCCCGCTGGCGTATTCCTCGAGCTGCATGCCCAGCGAAGGAACCACGTTGAAGGTGGCGTGAAACTTCGGGAATTCCTTGAGCATGGCCACCATGCCCCAATAGTCCTTGAGAGCATGGAGCCTCGTCCAGGGCAATACATAGCGGCCGGTTTCGGGATCGCGGTACTGCGGCTGGTGCATGTGCCACAAGACCGACAAATGCACGCGATTCATCGCCACTCTCTTTCCCGTCTCTGCTGCGATGCCGTGCTACACTCACGGTTCGCGTCATGCGCATCCTGGACCGCTATATTGTCCGCGAAGTTTTTCGTCACGCACTCCTCGGGCTTGCCGTATTCACGTTCGTTTTCTTCGTGCCGCAGCTTGTTCGATTGATGGAGTTGTTTGTCCGTCATACGGGCTCGGGGTCTCAAATTCTTGAACTCTTTCTGTGCATTTTCCCTGCCGTTTTCACGTTTACGCTTCCCATGGCCGTGTTAATTGGCGTGCTGCTGGGTTTGGGCCGCATGTCCGCCGACAGCGAGATTATTGCTCTCACAGCCTTAGGAATTGGCCGCCGCCGCATCCTTCTGCCCGTGGGCGTTCTGGCCGCGGCAGGCGCCGTCATCACGCTTTGCATGACTCTGTGGCTCGGCCCGATTGCGTTGCGCACGTCGCGGACCCTCGAGGCGGATCTGGTCGCATCCCAAATCTCATTTGCGGTGCAACCCCGCGTCTTCGACGAACGCTTCCCCAAATTTGTTCTCTACGTCAACGACGTTTCTGCCAGCGGCACCCATTGGCACGGCGTGTTTCTCGCTGAAGCCGGCGGAGAGAACGGCTCGCAACTCACCCTGGCGGAGAATGCGATTGTAATTGCCGAACCCAAAGAGGGCAAGCTGGAGCTTCATCTTCAGGGCGGCACGACGCACGAATTTTCCCGCGAAGATCCGGATCGCTATTCTGTGACATCTTTTGGACAGAGCGACTGGCCGATCGAAGTGAATGGGCCCGTCCCCTCCGAGCATCGCCAACTGAGCAATCCGGAGCGTTCCCTTCGAGAGCTCCTTGCCACCAATGACGCTGGCTGGCGCGAGGCGCGCGTGGAATTGCACCGCCGCTTCGCATTTCCCGCCGCTTGTCTGGTATTTGCCCTCATCGCTGTGCCGCTAGGCGCGCAGCCTCGCCGTGGCGGACGGGCCGCCGGCTCGCTTATTGCTGTCATCCTCATCGCCTGTTATTACCTGCTCACAGTGATTGGGGCCGGTTTGGCGCGCCAAGCCGTCGTTCCACCATCGGTGGGGATTTGGGGCGCGAATATTTTACTCGTAATTCTCGGGCTCTCGTTGCTTCCCCGCATGGAACAGTTCCGGGGCGAAAACCCCTGGTTCAAGCCCACTGTTCGATTCCGGACCTGGGCCAGGTTACTTCGGCGCAGGAAATCCCGCGTGCGCGCGGCCGCCTTCGCACGCATCCCCAACGGACAGATTGAACCGCCTGAGAATGGCGTGCAATCGAGCGGTAGCTTCCCGCGTTTGATGGACATTTACCTCTTGCGCCGTTTTCTCTTTTATTTCACGTTGCTCATGGCGGTGTTCATCTTCCTCTTTGAGACATTCACCTTCTTCGAACTCCTCGACGACATCGCGCGTCATCGCATCGCTTTTCTGATCGTCGTCGACTATTTCCGCTATTTGACCCCCTACCTGCTTTATAACCTAGCGCCGCTGAGCGCACTCGTCGCCGTCCTGGTAACGCTCGGAATCATGAGCAAAAACAATGAAATCGTGGCCTGCAAAGCGAGCGGAATAAGTCTCTACCGCCTGGCCGTGCCCCTGCTTTTCGCCGGCCTGGCGCTGGCTGGCAGCATGCTCATGCTGGACGAAACCTATCTTCCTTACGCTAACCAGCGCCAGGACGCCCTGCGCAACCAAATCAAAGGCCGCCCGCCGCAGACCTACACGCATCCCGAGCGCTGGATTTTTGGCAACAACGAGAAAATCTACAACTACGACCTGTTCGACCCGTCGCAAAACCTGTTCGGCGGTCTTAGCGTTGTGGAACTTGACCCGACCACGTTTCAGATGAAGCGACGTATCTTCGCTGCGCGTGCGCAATGGTCCGAATCGGAAAAAGTCTGGGTTCTCGAGGGAGGCTGGGTGCGGGATTTCTCCGGCAGCACCATCACTCGCTACGACCGCTTTACCGTCACGTCATTGTCCGAGCTCTCCGAACCGCCCAGCTACTTCAATCGCGAAGTGCGCCAGGCCTCGCAGATGAATTGGGGAGCGTTGCGTCGATACATTGCTGACCTGCACAAGGCTGGATTCGACGTCTCCAATCTCACCGTGCAATGGCATGTCAAACTGGCCTATCCACTGATCGCGCCGATAAGCATGTTGCTCGCGATTCCCTTCGCCCTTTTGGTTGGAACTCGCGGCGCGCTCGGCGGAGTCGCGCTCGGCGTGGCGATTGGCATCGTGTATTGGACGGCCGCGCGTCTACTCGAAGCGATGGGCGGCGTTGGTCAACTGCCGCCGTTTCTTGCGGCCTGGTCTACGGACATCACTTTCTTTTTCTTGGGCCTCTACTTTTTCTTTAAGATGCCGACGTGAAGCAAGAAGCCGCCGGAAGCGCATGCATCGCTTACGATGTCTGCCCGCCGACGGCTTCTAGTATTACTTTAGATTCGCTTCCAAGAAATGTTTTCTACTTCTTCGCCCTCTTTTTCTTGGCTTCCTCTTCTTCAACCATTGCTTGAGCTGCGGCAAGCCGCGCTACCGGCACTCGAAATGGCGAGCAGCTTACATAGGTCAGCCCCGCGCGATGGCAGAACTTGACGCTATCCGGGTCTCCTCCGTGTTCCCCACAAATACCCAACTTGATGCCGGGACGCGTTTTGTTCCCCTTCGCCACCGCCATTTCGATGAGTTGCCCTACGCCCGCCTGATCGATGGTAGCGAACGGATTCTTTTTGACGATCTCAAGCTCCTGGTAAGGCCCGAGGAAGGAACCGGAATCATCACGGCTCATACCGAGGCAGGTCTGTGTCAGGTCATTGGTGCCAAAACTAAAGAACTCGGCAGTCAGCGCGATCTCGTCCGCTGTAAGCGCGCCACGCGGGACCTCAATCATCGTGCCGACCAGATAGTTCAGCTTTACTCCCTTTTCCTTCATAACTTCGTTCGCAATGCGATGAACGACCTCGACTTGTAGATCCAGCTCTTTCTTAAAACCCACAAGCGGAATCATGACTTCTGGATGCACCTTGATGCCAGCCTTCTGCACCTCTGCCGCGGCTTCAAATACGGCGCGGGACTGCATCTCGGAGATTTCGGAATAAACAATTCCCAGACGGCAGCCGCGGAAACCGAGCATTGGATTGAATTCATGTAATTCTTTAACTCTCTGGTGGATTTTTTCGACCGGCACTCCCATCTTCTTCGCGAGAGCGCTCTGCGCTGCATGGTCGTGGGGCAGGAATTCATGCAACGGTGGATCGAGGAACCGGATCGTCGCGGGATGCCCCTTCAGCTCTTTGAACATACCGATGAAATCCTCCCTCTGATAGGGCAGGATTTTAGCGAGCGCATCTTTTCTGTGCTCCTTGGTGTCCGCGAGAATCATCTCCCGCATGGCGTCGATGCGGTTGCCTTCAAAGAACATGTGCTCCGTGCGGCAGAGGCCGATGCCAACTGCACCAAATGCGATGGCGTGTGCTGTCTGCTCGGGAGTGTCGGCATTTGTTCGTACCGCCAGGCGAGTAACCTTAGAGCACCAATCCATCAACTTCTTGAAGTTTTGGTAAGTCTGGCTCTTGTTGGGCTCGAGCGACTTTTCGATCAGCACTTGGACGATTTCGGAAGCGGCGGTCGGAATCTGGTCTGGATAGACCTCACCGGCGGTGCCGTTGATGGAAAGAAAGTCTCCTTCATTATACGTTTTGCCATCAACCGTCATGGTTTTGGCAGCGTAATCGATCTGGAGGGCCGCTGCGCCGCAGACGCAGACCTTGCCCATCTGGCGAGCGACGAGAGCTGCGTGAGAACTGACCCCGCCCTTTGCCGTGAGGATGCCTTCGGCCGCGATCATACCGCGCAAATCTTCTGGCGAGGTCTCATTCCGAACGAGCAGGACCTTTTCCCCTTTTTCTGCAGCCGCCGCAGCGCGATCCGCATTCAAATACATACGGCCAGCTGCCGCTCCGGGACCAGCGGGCAGTCCCTTGGCGATGACTCTGGCCGCTGCAACCGCTTTCCGATCAAACACCGGCGCCAGTACTTGGTCCAACTGATCAGCCGGGACCCGCTTGATGGCCGTCTTCCAATCGATAAGTTTCTCCTTTTCCATTTCGATGGCGAAGCGAACGGCCGCTAGCCCTGTTCGTTTACCGTTGCGCGTCTGGAGCATGAAGACTTTTTCATCTTGAATCGTAAATTCGAAGTCCTGCACATCCTTAAAGTGTTTCTCTAAGGTTTGGCGGATTTTCTCCAACTCGTGAAAAGCCTTCGGCATGTAATTCTTGAGCTGCGCAACCGGTTCGGGAGTGCGTACCCCGGCCACCACGTCTTCGCCTTGCGCGTTAATGAGGAACTCGCCGTAGAACACCTTTTCGCCCGTTGCCGGATCGCGCGTGAAGGCCACGCCGGATCCGGATTTGTCGCCCGTATTCCCATAGACCATCGCCTGCACGTTTACCGCGGTGCCCCATTCAGACGGGATGTTGTACTTCCTGCGATAAACCACCGCGCGGTCGTTCATCCACGAACCGAACACGGCGCCCACCGCTCCCCACAGTTGTTTCCAGGCATCCTGCGGAAATTCCTTGCCGGTGCGTTCCTTGATCAGCTTCTTGAACCGAACCACGAGCTCCTGAAGGTCGCCAACTGTCAGCTTCGGGTCGTCGACATCCGCATGATGCCGTTCATGCTTGAGGCCGTGAATCACAACCTCGAACGGCTCGTGGTCTTCGTCCGGGCGTTTTTGCACGTTCATCACAACGTCGCCATACATCTGAATGAATCGGCGATAACAGTCCCACGCAAACCGCTCGTTCTTGGCGGCCTTGGCAAGCGTGAGCACAGTTTCATCGTTCAACCCAAGATTCAAAATTGTGTCCATCATGCCCGGCATGGAATCGCGGGCGCCGGAGCGAACGGACACCAGCATCGGCATGGCTTTGTTGTCGCCAAACTTCGTCCCCATTATCTTTTCCACGCGCGCAACAGCCTTCCTGGCCTCCGCGTCAAGTGCCTTGGGATAGGTTTTCTTGTTCCCGTAAAAGTACGTGCAAACTTCCGTCGTGATGGTAAAACCGGGAGGTACAGGCAAGCCAATCCGGCTCATTTCCGCGAGCCCAGCGCCCTTGCCACCCAAGAGAGAGCGCTGCGTACCGTCACCTTCTGCTTTGCCTGCTCCGAAAAAATACACCCATTTAGCCACGGTGTTCCTCGCTTGTCGTATTTTGAATTTTGAAAACCATCCAGCAACTGCCCATCTCAGTACGGCGCCCGGAAGAATTTGTCGGCACGCCGACTCGATCCCTGTTTCTGCAACTTAAAGTCAAACTTCATCTTTCTTCTACCGGCGTTCCTCACCGCCCAACTCAGCAAAGTCCGCGATAGTCGTAAACTCCCGGAGAATCTCAGACAGCAGCGCCAGCCGGTTTTTTCGCACCGCCTCATTCTCCGCCATCACCATAACCTTCTCAAAAAATTCATCCACCGCTTTACGCAGCCCGGCGATTACCTCAAGTGCTTCTTGATATTTCCCTGCCCGCTTCTCTGCCTGAACCTTAGACGCTGCCGAACGCACCGCAGTGAACAATTCTCGTTCTGCGGCGTTTTCAAACAGCTCGGCCTGAATTCCTGGCCATTCGTCTTTCTTGAAATTGGACTTCTCAAGAATATTCCGAATCCTCTTGAAGGATACGGCAAGCGGCTCAAAATTTTTCGACTTGCGGATGGCTTTCAGCGCGATGAGCCGTTTGTGCGCATCCACCAAATCGTCGACTCCCGCGCGAAATACGGCGTTGACTTCGTCGTAGCCGAACTTCTCCCGCTCTCGGAACACAAACTTTGCGCGGTCCAGCAGGAATTCGAGGACCTGCGCCTCCTGCTCCGGGGTAACTCCGCGCTTGGGTGGATTTGTGAGCAGTGCTTTGGCGGCCGCCCCGACTGCCAGCGACATGGAAACGGGCAGCTTTCGCTCCAGGATAATTTTCACAATCCCCAAAGCGGCACGGCGCAGCGCATACGGATCACTTGAACCCGTTGGCACCAGACCCACGGCAAAGCAACCAACAATAGAATCAAGCTTGTCGGCCAAAGCAACCGCACAGCCGGTCAGATTCCGCGGGATTGGATCATCCAGCCCGACGGGGCGGTAATGGTCGTAAATGGCGTCGGCGACGTCATCCGGTTCGCCCTGTGCGCGCGCATAAAGCCCACCCACAACTCCCTGCAACTCGGTAAACTCTCGCACCATCTCGGTCGCTAGATCACACTTGGACAGTTCCGCAGCGCGGTCGGCGTCCGCAACGTGCGCTTGCACCATGCCCCGGCTGAACCATTGCTCCGCAAGCCATCGGGCAATCGCGCGCACGCGCTCGACTTTGTCTCGGTAGCTCCCCAGTCTCGACTCGTAAGTGACGCGCTCCAGCTTCGGCAAATAGTCGGCGAGCCGACATTTCTGATCGGCCTCCCAAAAAAATTGCGCATCCGCCAGTCGCGCCCGCAACACCCGTTCATGCCCGGCGCACACCAAACCCTTCGGATCTTTTGGCAGATTGATCACCGCAAGAAAATGCGGTGCCACTTCCCCGCCCCGCTTTTCGACCGCGAAATATTTTTGGTGCCCACGCATCACCGTAATCAAAATCTCGTCCGGCAAAGCCAAAAACGCCGGATCGAATTTTCCTTCAAGCACGCTCGGACATTCGTTCAAGTACGTCACCAGCCGGAGCAACTCCGCGTCCTCATGGATTTTGTACCCGCCTCGTTTTGCGTGTGCCGCCAGCTCCCTCATAGTTTTCTCTTTGCGGTCTGCGGGGCGCACGATCACTCCATTCGCGCGCAGCTTCTTCTCATAGTCTGCGAAGTCTTTCACGCGAAGCGCGCCTTTGCCGAGAAACCGGTGTCCGAACGTCACATCTCCCGCCGCAACTCCCGCAAACGAAAATTTCAACGGTTTGCCGTTTGCCACGGCAACGATCCAGCGGATCGGCCGGATGAATCTCGCTCCATCAATCCCCGTCCAGGTCATCGAGCGCGGCCACGACAGATCATGAATCACGCGTGGAAGAATCTCTGTCAAAATCTGTTCGGCCGTCCGCCCGCGCTTCACTTGTCTCGCTGCCAGGTACTCGCCCTTGGGAGTCTTCACCACGTAAATATCTTTTAGGGAGAGCCCCTGCTTTTCCGCGAAGCTGTGGGCCGCCCTTGTCGGCTCGCCGACAGCATCGTACGCCACCGACTTCGGCGGACCCGCCACCTCGTTGACCACATCCGCCTGCTTCTCTCGAACTCCCCGCACGTATGCCACGAGCCGTCGTGGCGCACTGAACGTTTCCACGGTTACGCCATCGGAAAGATTCTCAGCAGCCAAGAGTTTTTCGAGATTCGCGCGCAGATCCTCTTCCGCCTTCGGCAGCATCCCGGCCGGAATCTCTTCACATCCCACCTCAAGCAATACTTCAATTCTCTTTTCGATCACCTTCTCCTTCGCGGGACTTATCCGCGCACCTCGCGGCGCACGGCAGGTCCGCCAATCTGTTCGAGATACGCCCCAGCAGTGCGGCAGGCCACCGTTCGGACGCGCGCCATCAGCGCCGCGCGCTCCGTCGTCGATATAACGCCTCGCGCATCCATCAAATTAAAGAGATGCGAGCATTTCAGGCAGTGGTCGTAAGCCGGAAGCAGCGGATACCGCTGCCGTTCCTTCCCTTCCGTCCCGGCAAACCCGTCGAGAAGTTCTTTGGCTTGTTTCTCGTGCAGCTCAAACTCAGCGCGAATTGACTTCGCGTCGCTGCGATTAAAACTGTACTCGGAGAATTGCTGCTCCTCGGCCAAGCGAATATCGCCGTACGATTTGTCCGCCGACCATCGGAGATCGTAAACACTTTCCACATTCTGCAAAAAAGCGCAGATGCGCTCCAAGCCGTAAGTCAACTCGACCGAAATCGGGTCCAGGTCAATGCCGCCACTCTGCTGAAAGTAAGTGAACTGGGTAATCTCCAATCCGTCTAGCAACACTTGCCAGCCAATCCCCCAGGCGCCCAGCGTAGGTGATTCCCAGTTGTCCTCCTCGAACCGGATGTCATGCTCCTTGAAGTTAATGCCGATAGCGGCCAGACTCTGGAGGTAGACATCCTGCACGTCAGCAGGCGAGGGCTTCAGAATGACTTGAAACTGTGTGTGCTTGTAAAGACGGTTGGGGTTCTCGCCATATCGTCCATCGGCAGGACGGCGGCTGGGCTGCACGTAAGCCACGCGATACGCCGCTGGTCCAAGCACGCGAAGAAATGTTTCCGGATGCATCGTGCCAGCGCCCACTTCAACGTCATACGGCTGCTGCAACACGCATCCTTGTTTCACCCAAAAATGAGAGAGTTTCAAAACTAGATCTTGAAAGGTGAGGCCAATCGGCTTCTTCTCAAGTTTTACTTTAGCAGTCAAGTCGTCTCCAGAAGCTTGCGAGTCGTTAGCGGTTTCTCCGTGTGGTGCTCGATCCAGTTCAAGGATGCCTCTCGTAGTTCCGCCGCGGGTTGGTGCATCCCGGAAGAAAATTCTATCTTGTCCAGTTTCTCGCCCGCAAACCGTTCCGCCAGTTGCCTTCCCTCTATATGCAGCGCCTTCATTCCACTGCGCCGGCACCTTTCGCAAAAGAGCCCGGCTTCCCATGGCGCGTGATACGCCGCGTGCGAACCAAACACCGCGCCGCAAGCGGCACATCGATCAAACTGCGGCAAGTAGCCCCCAAGCCGCACCGTCCAAAACGCGAAGTAACTCAGAGGCAACTGCCATGCGCCCGCTCGTTCAATTTCGCGAACTGTGAGCAAGAGCAACCGGAACATGGCCTCTGCCGTTTCATGCTCCGGCAGAACCTGTTCGGAAACTTCGCTGACCACCGCGAGTCCCGTGCTCAGCTCATAGTTACTCTGCGCCTTGTGAAACGATTCCAGCAGTTCGCATTGCTGAATTCGTACCAGGTCCCGCGTCTCCTTCTCGATGTACCAGAGCTGGACATGCGACAAAATCTCCAGCGTCGACCCGTAACGGTTCTTGATCCGCCGCGCGCCAGCTGCCACGCCTCGCATGCGTCCCGAGGTCCGCCCGAAAAAACTCACCAGGCGGTCCGCCTCTCCCAGCGAAAAGGTCTTCAAGATGATAGCTTCCGTTTCCCTGGCAGGCATGAGCAGTCGGCGCGCCGACGCTTCGGCGGACACTGTGAAGAGTTACGTCCGATTCGCGCACACGCAGGACTAATTTAATTATCACACACTCTCGCCCCACGCAATGTTTACGTAATCCCGCGCCGAAAAATTTCTGTTCCGCTCTCTCGCAAAGCATCCGGAAACGCCGCGATCGAAAGCTGCGACAGAACCGCCAATCGACCGCTCCCCTCCCGGCAAAACCGCCTTTCCGGATTCTGTTAACTAGCCCCTTGCCACAATGTGCGTTATCGGACGCACTTATCTCTCTCATCCCGCTTGCATTTTCCCGCTCTTTCGATACCCTGCACCACTACCTTATGCGCGCGCCACGATTCGACATCCTGGGCATCGGCGAGAACGCCACCGATACCGTCCTCCGCCTTGCTCAATTCCCCGCCCTGGGAACTAAGGTAGAAATGCTTGGCGCGCGCATTATGCCCGGCGGTCAGGTAGCCACGTCCCTCATCGCTTGCCAGCGGTGGGGTCTGCGAACTCATTATGTCGGCGTCGTCGGAGATGACCCCGCCGCCGAAATCCATCGCCGCGAACTCCGACGCGCAGGTGTCCACGCCGAGTTGGTCCATGTCCCGCGCAGTCTCAGCCAGCTCTCGTTTATTTTCGTCGATACCAGCTCCGGAGAACGCACCATCGCCTGGATCCGCGATCCGCGTTTGACTGTCTCCCCCTCATTCCTCAAAAGAAGCTGGGTGACTTCCGCCCGCCTCCTGCACGTGGACGGGCACGACCCATCAACAACCAGCCTCGCCGCCTCCTGGGCTCGCGCCTCTGGCATTCCGGTCGTCGCCGATTTGGACCACATGAATCCCCGTCTCCAGCGCCTTCTTCCCTTCGTCGATTATCCCGTCACGTCCAAGGAGTTCCCCCTCGATGCCACCGGCGAAAAGAACCCCCTGAAATCGCTCCCCCTGCTTCAACGCAAGTACGGCTTCCGCGCCTTCTGCGCAACGCTGGGCGAGAGTGGCGCGCTCGCTTGGGATGGACACCGCTTCTGGTATGCTCCCTCTTATAAGGTCCGCGTAGTGGACACAACTGGCGCAGGTGACCTCTTCCATGCCGGATTTTCTTACGGGCTGTTGCATGGGTGGGACTTGCAGCGGCTTCTCGACTTTTCGTGCGCGGCAGCCGGCCTGAATTGCGAGGC
Organism: Candidatus Acidiferrum sp.; assembly: GCA_049792735.1. Classification (GTDB taxonomy): domain Bacteria; phylum Acidobacteriota; class Terriglobia; order Acidiferrales; family UBA7541; genus Acidiferrum. Next base: position 31,301 of record JBARBE010000060.1, on the reverse strand, counting down.
ATTGGGTGCGCGCGGAGGGATTTGCGGCTTGTCCAAAATAAAGGATTTGGAGCGCGGCGGTCACCGAAATCGCTCACTCTACTCAGCGTCACAATTGGAGACCGCCGCCGCAGCACTTTTGAAGAGACGAGGCTAAAGCTGGCGCCCGGCCACAACAAATCGCGAGACGGAGCCCTGGGACCCTCACATTAGCGCATGTTCATCCCTCTTAAAGATCTGAATCCCCACAAGACGTATCCTGTCGTCAATACTTGCCTCATTTTGGCGAACGTTGCTGTCTTTCTATTCCAGCTGACTCTGCCCCCGCATCAATACCAAGCCTTCGTCATGGCCTATTCCACAGTCCCCGCCCGAATTCCAGCCTTCCTAGGGGGCCATATCGCCTTCGATACGGCGTTTCTTCCGATCCTGACCAGCATGTTCCTTCACAGTGGCTGGCTGCACATCGGCGGCAACATGCTCTTCCTCTGGATCTTCGGCGACAACGTCGAGGACTACTTCGGCCATCTCCCCTATCTTCTCTTCTATCTCGTTTGCGGCGTAGGCTCGGACCTCTGTCACATCATTTTCAATTTCCATTCAGGCGTACCCGCTCTAGGTGCCAGCGGCGCCATCTCCGGCGTCATGGGCGCCTACATCATTCTTTATCCCCGCGCTCGGGTACTCACGCTCGTTATAATTTTCTTCCTTCCTATCCCCGCCTTCATCATTCTGGGATATTGGTTCCTTCTTCAATTCGTCGCGGGAGTCACTACCCTGGGCGGAGCTGCCACAGGCGGAGTCGCCTGGTGGGCGCACATCGGAGGGTTCCTCATAGGGATGTTGATTACAGTCTTGAGTTTGGGAGAACGAAAGTAGAAGTTGAGGTGAGCTTCGTCAAGCAAGACCGCAGGAGAACGGGCTTAAAGTTATACTTTAGAATTGCTCAATGTGACTTCGCGGCGAAATTCGCTAGCCAATCGCCGACTTCGACTGTTTGATTAACTCCACCCAAGTCAGGCGTAGCAAAATTCTCCTTCAGCGCCATCTTCACGCCTTCGCGTAACACTTGAGCTTCCTGCTTCCATTCCAAAAAATCGAGCATCATTGCCGACGCCAATACCGAACCGAAGGGGTTCGCGATCCCCTTGCCGACAATATTCGGCGCGGAGCCATGAACCGGCTCAAATAGGGACGTCCTACCCGGGTGGATGTTTCCCGAAGGCGCTAGCCCAAGTCCGCCGGCGAGCTGCGCGCCCAGATCGCTGATAATGTCGCCAAAGAGGTTGCAAGTCACGATCACTTCAAACTGTGACGGGTCGCGCACGATCTCCATGGCCAGGGTATCAATATATAGGTGCCTGGATTCGATCTTCGGGTACTCTTGCCGCACCTCTTTGAAGACTCGCTGCCAGAGATCGTGGCCAAACGTCATGGCATTGGACTTATCGCTCATGCAAACGCGGCTTAGTCCGTTCTGCCGGGCATAATCGTAGGCGTAGCGAATGATCCGCTCGACGCCTTTACGCGAGTTGACGTCTTCCTGCATGGCGATCTCATCCGCCGTGCCCTTCTTGAAGAACCCTCCCACGCCCACATACAGTCCTTCCGTGTTCTCCCGGATAACCATCAGCCTGATGTCGTTCTGCGTGCGGCCGCGCAAAGGGGTCAGACGCTCGTGTAGCAGCTCGACAGGCCGTGCATTGACGTAAAGGTCTAGCTTGAACCGCAGCCCTAGCAAAATATCCGCGGCATGTTGGTTCGACGGAACCCTCGGATCGCCCAGCGCGCCAAACAGGATGGCGTCGAACTCGTCCCGAAGCATTTCCACCGCACCCGCCGGCAAACTAACGCCTTCCTTCAAATACTTGTCCGCACCCCAGTCGAATTGCACGAACTCGAGCGGTCGCTTAGCGGGTCCCGTGACGGCCCGCAGAACCTTGACCGCTTCCGGCGTCACTTCCTTGCCTATCCCGTCCCCGGGAATCACCGCGATGCGCGCGGCTTCCCCGCCCCAGCGCAGAGGGAGCTTGCCGCTTGGATTTGTCGGTTTCGTGGTCATTCGAAGGACTTGGCCTTTTGACGAGAGGGCGTAAGCCTGCCGTTCGGGTTATCCGGGGACTTGATCAGGAGCTGAAGCCCCGAATTTCCCGTGGCTCCAGCTCCGCCCAGGTCCCTTACCTGGTCTTGGAATTCTCCGTCTTTAATATAAACGCCGACACATTGTCGTGCAGTTCTTTTAACGAAGCCTCGTGGGCATAAACCATGTGTCCCGATTCATAAAACTTGAACTCGATGTTCTTCTGCAATTTCGCGGGAATCGGCAAATGGTGCATCTCGTAGATGCCTTCATAGAAAGGCGTGGCCAAGTCGAAGTATCCCGCGTTCAGCAACACTTTCAGGTCCGGGTTGTACTTCATCGCCAGCGCCAGGTCTGTCATCACGTTGGCCGCTTGCGGCAACGGTATCGGCACGCCGGGCGGCTGGTGCAGAAAATTCCATGGCTCCGGGTCAATTTCCGGCTTAAACGTCTTGTTCTCGCCATACTTCAATTCCTTGCGCACGTAATCATTGAAGGCCGAAACATACGCCGAACCGATCGCCGCCGATTGCGGATCGTACTCCGCCTCTTTGCTCAGCGGATCAAGCGTCGGCCCGGAAAATCTCGTATCTAGCCGGCCCGTGGTCATATCGTTCGAGTCCTGCAAGTTCTTCTCGAATTCTCCGCCATTGATACGCAAATCTGCCTTCAAAATGTATTCAACCGGCAGCCCCGTGTACTCATGCAGCTTCGCCGCAGTCGCTTGTCGCTGTTCTGGAGTCAGGTCCGAGCCCGCCTCCAGTGCCTCCGCGTATTCCCCCATCGCAAAGTGCTCGACCTCCGTCAATAACGGCTGCAATTCCTTATGTGCATCCCCGAGCTTATGGTGATACCAAGCCGAAGCGGCGTAGGTCGGCAGCGCAAGCTCGTAAGGCAAATCAATGCCGGGGTTAAATTCAGGAGCGTCCGCGCTCAGATCGAAGCTCAAAATCTGTGACAGCAGAATCACCCCGTTGAAATCCACATCGCGCTCCGTCTCGAGCACGTTCGACAGCACCGCCGACCGCGTAGTCCCATAACTCTCGCCAAACAGGTATTTTGGCGAATTCCACCGCCCGTATTTCGCCAGAAACTGCACTATGAAGTCTGCAAACGCATGCGCATCCGCATCCACGCCCCAGAATGCCTTTTCTTTGTCCTTCCCTGCGATTCGGCTGAATCCCGTTCCCGGCGCGTCTACAAATACCAGGTCGCTCACGTCCAGCAAGCTGAAGTCGTTGTTCACAACCGGATAGGGCGCCGCCGGCGTATGCGAATTGTCCGCCGTCACCACCCGCTTCGGCCCAAACGCACCCATGTGCAGCCACACCGTCGAAGACCCCGGCCCGCCGTTATACAGAAACGTCACCGGCCGCCCTGCTCCCTTCTCATCGGACTTAATGTACGCGACGTAGAACATGCTCGCTTCCGCCGGGTTCTTCTCATCTTTATCCGCGTCCTGCGGCACGTCGTCCCAGCCCCTCGGATGCACAACCAACGTCCCGGCATACGCGTCATAATTGATCAGGTGGCCCTCAACCGTGACGGAACCCTTGCTCGCCTGCTGCTCCGCCTTAAATCCCTCCGTCTTCCCCGCATCGCTTTTCCCCGCATCGGTTTTGCCGGCGGCTGCCTCCTCTTTCGTTTGCGCCTGAACTACGGTGGTTTGCAGCCCGAGAATCAGGATGGTCACACTGGCCGCCAACAAAATCAGCTTTCGCATCGTGCTTTTCTCCAGAATTCAAATTTACGATGATTTCTCTTCTAAAAGTGCAGAACAGAATCTACCACGATTTCGCTCCAGCACCTGATAAGACGTCTCAGGAGGCGTCTGGCGAGCAGCCCACAGACGTTGGATGCTTACAAGCTGCCCTCCTCTCAAGAACTGCTCGATAGTCTCCTTCAAACCAGCCGTTCCTTCCTTACCGTAAGCTTCTCAATCCGGTCGCGCCTCGGCTCGTACCCAATCCCTGGCCCCGTCGGCACGCGAATCGTGCCCCGGGACGACACCGTCACTTCCGGCTCGATGATATCCTCGTCCCAATAGCGTTTGCTGGCCGTCACATCCCCAGGCAGCGTGAAGTTCGGTAGTGTCGAAAGCGCGATGTTGTGCGCCCGCCCGATTCCCGATTCCAGCATCCCCCCGCACCACACCGGCAAGCCATTTTGCTCGCACAAGTCGTGTATCCGCTTGGCCACCGTGAATCCGCCCACACGCCCAAGCTTGATGTTGATAATCTTGCACGCCCCCAAAAGAATCGCCGCCCGCGCTTGCTCCTCCGTATGGATGCACTCATCCAGGCAAATAGGCGTCGCCAGCTTCTTTTGCAACTCCACGTGCGCGTACAAATCGTCCCACCCCAAGGGCTGTTCGATCATCATCAAATAAAAATTCTCTAGCTCCTTCAACAGCGGCCAGTCCTCCATCCGGTAAGCCGAATTAGCATCCACCATCAGCTTAATCCCCGGAAACTCCTCCCGCAGCCGCTTAACCTGCGGTAACTCCTTCCCCGGCTTGATCTTTATTTTCACTCGCTGATACCCCGCAGACAGCTCCTTCCTTACCGCTGCCGCCAACTCATCCAGCGACTCCTTAATCCCAATCGAAACGCCACTCGAAATTTCGTCCCTCGTTCCCCCGAGCAGTTTCGCCAGCGGAATGCCCTTCTGTTTCGCTTCCGCATCCCAAATCGCCGCTTCCAGCGCCGCTTTGGCCATGCTGTGCCCGCGAACGGCCTCCATCAATCTCCAGGCTTCCGAAGCCGCTGCGATTTCTTTGTGCCGTATCATCGGCCACAGGAAATCGCGCATCACAATCCAAGCCGTGTCCGTCGTTTCTGGGCTATAAAAAGGCCTCTCCCCCGCCACGCATTCGCCCCATCCAATCACGCCGTCCGCCAGAACTTCTGCCAGAATAATTCGCCGCTCCTCGGTCCGCTCCGAACTCGTTTCGAACGGCGCAACCAGCTTCATCCGCAATTCCCGCAAAGTCACTTCCCGTATGCGCATGTTCCCTGTTCTCATTCTGCGGCCGCGTTCTCAATTCGCTCGCGCGGCGCCGCGAAGTTCCAGGCCTTTTCTTTCCGGATCTTTCCTGCTAGAAATCGCTCCACGGAGCCAGCAAATACGCCGCGCCCGCCGCTGACTTCCTCACACCCACCGCCGCGTATCCGCGCGCAAACCATTCATCGAATTCTCTCCGGATGCGCGCCTGCACTTTCGCCACTTCAGCCGTGTTCGTTTGCTTCCATCGATCGAGTTCCGCCGGCAATTCGATGGTCGCCGGAGCCTGCCCCTGCTCCTTCGCGAGATCCGAAATCGCTGCCGCCACCCGCGCGGAATCCAGTCGCCACTCCGCCAACAACCGGTCGGTTGGAAGCCCCAAATGCAACGGGCTAGTAGTCTGCCCATACAAGTTCGGCAAATACTTTCGCGCAATCGCTCCCAGCCGGTTCAAATTGAAATGTGCGTTTCGCGTCTCCAACGGATCAAATGTCCAGACAATTAGCCGGATTCCCCTTCCCAGCGCATCCTCCCTCTGAAAAAGCTTCAAGGCCCGTCCAACTCCTTTGTCCCGGTAGTCGCCGTGCACACCTGTCATGTGCGAATGGAGAAAAACTGTACCTTCCCGAAATCCAACCACAGCCAGCGTGTATCCGACCAGCCATTCCCCGTCGAACGCTCCCAAAACTTGCCCCCCCGTTTCCTCCGCCACCACAAACAACGTCGCGGGCTCCACTTCGAGATCCTCTTCGCCCCAAATTTCCTTTTGCAGCGCAACGCAGCGCTGAAACTCCTCAATCCCCGTGCATTTTCGGACAACGATTCCCTCGCTCATCACCCTTTGCGGGTCTCCCCGGACCCCACAACCTCACTCTTTTCCTCGCCTTTCGCCGCTTCCCAGAATTCTTCCATCTGCTCTCTCGGAATCTCAGCCAATGCCTTCCCTATTTTTCCCGCCAGGTCTTCCATACGCCGGAACCGCGCCGAAAATTTCGCATTGGCCTTCTTCAGCGCGATTTCCGGATCAATCTGCAAGAACCGCGCCAAGTTCACCGCGGAAAAAAGCAAATCTCCCATCTCCTCTTCCGTTCGCCCGCCATCTTCTGCTTCCAGCGCCTGTCGCAACTCTTCGGCTTCTTCGTTCATCTTTTCTATCACGCCGTCGATGCTCGTCCAATCAAACCCAATCCGCGCCGCTCGCCGGGTGAGTTGAAATCCTTCCAGCGCCGCCGGCAACGCCTTCGAAACGCCGTCCATCAGCGAATCGCTCTTGGCCGTGTTCTTAGTGCCGTCCGCATTTTTCTTAGCCGCGGCGCTGCGCTCTTCTTTTTTGATTTGTTCCCACTTCTTCAGTACTTCTGCCGAATCCTTAGCCCGCTTTTCACCAAACACATGCGGATGCCGCCGCACCATCTTGTCGTGCACCTCACGAATCACGTCGGCAACGCTAAATCGCCTCTCTTCCTTCGCAATCTGCGAATGAAAAACGATTTGCAGCAGCAAATCGCCCATCTCTTCGGCGAATTTTGCGTCGTCCCCGCTCTCCATCGCTTCCAGTACTTCGTAAGTCTCCTCAATCAGATACGTCCGCAGCGATGCATGTGTCTGCTCGCGATCCCAAGGACACCCATCCGGCGCCCGCAGCCGCGCCTGCACCGCCGCAAGCTTTTCAAACCATTCCCCCGCAGTCAATCCCGCCGGCTTTGAATCGCTGGGCCGTTTCTTCCCCGTCTTCGTCCCGCGCCGCGCCTTTTTCTTCCTGTTAGCCATCACCTTGTCCCATACCCGCGAAATTCAACAAACGTTACACTTTACGGTGCGCCGGACACTTTTGACAAGCTCGCCCTAAATCTGGTGCTGTCTTAATTTCGAGTGCGGGAGCCCTGTTCCCGCTTTTTCTGGGAATCACGACGCGGAAAAGGCCGGGCTCTTCAGCGGATCGGGCAAACCTAAGCTTCGACTCAGCCCCCGAGCGCCGAGCCGAGAATACTCTGCCGGACTTAGGACATTACCCAAAATCACCACACCCCCCACAAGCACACTGGCGCGCATGGAAAAGTCACGTTTCCGCTCCGAAAAAGAACTAAATGACCAGGGAGCAGCCGAAGGTTGGCAATGGTTCGTTGGCGCTCAAGAAAAAATCGTTACGCCGTTGCGGTGACGAGTAAGGCCGCCCGGCGTGCCCCTTCCCAATCTGAGCAGGAACTAGCGCGTTGGCACTCAATCTGATTGAGCCGGATATCAGAAAACTCTCAATGGACCTATTCGCGGAAGTTCATCACAAAACAGAAGCGAGGAACCGCACTCCTCGTTTGCGGCCAGGAAATTGGCTGCCGGTTCTTATCCGGTCACGCGAGCTTCGGCGGCGCCAAGTATGTGCAAACTCTTTCGTTCCTGCACAAAAACCACAATCCGGAGATTTTCGCGCTTCCAGTTCGCTTTGAACTTCACCTCGTGATGTACATCGAATAGAGACGAATCCTTGGCCGGCAGCGATCCAATCTTATGAAAAGAACGCACTACCGCGGCATGCTGCACGTCCTTTCCCGCATTTTCTCCGGCTTTCACCGCGGTTCCCAGGCCCTGTTCTGTTACCGCCAGCCAGATGTCGGCCGGCTCCTGAGCTGTAGAGCCGGCGCTCCCGATGCGCACTTCCAGCCGCTCCGCATCTTTCTTCCCCGCACCTTCCGTCGTAATCGAGACTTGCGTTCTCGTTTGCTTCGCATCCTCTCGAATAGCCTTTAGTGCATCGCGTGCGTTGTCCCCCACAAATTGGCTTTGGCCGTCGACAACCATTTGGGGCGTATAGGGACTCTTTCCCTTGAATCTTTCCACGTACTCTTGTTGCCGCAAAGTCCATTCCGGGTCGGAAAAGGGATCTACCCAGCCATCGTGATTCCAATAGTCCACATGCTCTTCCAATCCGATGATTTCAGCACCCTCGACGGGCTGGAGCGTTTCGAGCTTGCTCAGCAAAGTGTCCGCCGGAGGGCAACTGGAACACCCCTCGGAGGTGAACAGCTCAACGATCACGGGAATTCGCTCGGTCTGCGCAGCGGCTGTCTGCGACTTCGCCGCCCGCGGCGAATTTGCGTTTGCGGCGCTCAGCAGGAGCGCCCCCACCGCCAAAAACAACAAAGTACTTTTCATTTTCTCATCTCCTTTGCTCGTCTGCCTTCAATCCGAAGGAGAAGATCCAGCATACGAAATACGGCTTTCCTTTGCGTGCGGATGATCTTCTCTTGGGAGAGCATCCGCTAACAACAGAATAGCTCCGCTGAACATCAATGTATTCGCAAAATAATTGAGACCATTCCCGATGTCCCAAGGAATGGCAGCCAACATCGGCAAATAAACGAACATAACCACAAGAAAAATCATGACTCCAAGATAGGTCGCCGCCAAGCGCGCTTTTTTATTGACGAGGATGCTTATGCCTGCAGCAAGAAGAACTGCGCCTGTGAGATAGCCCCAAAACAGGCGCAGCGGGATCCACGTTGGCACGACTTTGCCGAGAGGAACGCCAGGAACGAAGTCGGGATGCAGAAAATGCTCCACGCTGAAAAACAACACTGGAATTCCGATAAAAAGGCGCCCCAGTTGCACGAGTGCTGGCATGCCTTTTGCGGGTCGCGGGCTAATTTGCGCTCCGGCAAAAGCAAATGCGCCTCCGCTGAATGCGAGATCTCTCAGCGCCACCGCCCAGACGATTCTATTGTGCGGACTTGCGACAACGTTAGGAATATGGAGCAGCAATACAAACGAGCAGAACATGATTCCTGCAAGTGTCGCCGCCAACTGCGCCTTCTTCTTGATCACAATGCTGAACGCCCCGGCGATCAAAGCCGTCCCTACCAGATAGACCCAAAACCGGTGCCAAGGAATCCATGCCGGCATATTCTGTGCGATGCCGCGGGTCACCGTAAAGTGTTCGCCTGCGAAAACCATCATAGGGACGGCAAAGAACAAAGGGCCAAACGGCAGGATCTTCTCCAGTCCGCGTTCTTGCGGAAGCTCGTTCCTAATGATGATGGGCAGGCCGATTGCCAAAAGAACCGAACCAAGAAAATACGGCCAAAAAACGGTGGATGGGATCGAAAAAACTACGACCGTTCCCCAAGCCAACGCGAATTGTTGGAGATTGCTTGCCGTCATATAAATTCAGGGCCCCTGCTTCTGCGCCAGTTCCGAGGCAAGGGTTTGTCAGGGGACAAACCCTTCCTCGAAATGACCTAGGAGGGGTGTGGTAGAACCTCCAAGTCTATACGGCGCACGCTCACGTGCAAGGATGAATCATCCCGACAAGCTCGCGACTACCGCATTCCAATGTGGTTTCAATTTCTCCTACAAAGTGGTCTGGCACAATAGCCACATGGCGCAATCTCACTATAACCAGTTCAAGCTTGAAACGAACAAGGGCGTGAGCCGTTTGGGTCCTAGAGCAACGAATAATCATTGAAAGCACACCTTGTAATTAAAACCGCATCTCCGCCGCGGATGTGCTACACTGTTTTTGCGCTTAATACCTCGGTTGTGTTGTGCGGCCCCTCAAGTTGAGTTGTTGATCTGAGATTACCCGCCTGCAGTCTTCTCCGTACGTTTTCAGCGTAATCTAAAACAAGACTGGCAATGCGAATTGCCGCGCTTGCACTGAAGTTGTGTGCGCGCCGGACCCGCTCCCGCCAGCAAGAAAGAAATACGAATGCAAAGTTTCACTGAATTACCGATCTCCGCCTATATGAAGGAGAGATTGGCACATGCGCGATTTTCGACGCCAACCCCCGTGCAAGCTGCGGCTATTCCGCAAGCGCTCGAGGGCAAGGACGTTCTCGCAACCGCGCAAACCGGAACCGGCAAAACGCTGGCGTTCCTGATCCCGGTCATCGAGCAACTCTTGAAGCACAAAACGCCAGGAATCGCGGCGCTCGTTCTGGTGCCGACGCGTGAATTGGCCATGCAGGTAGTGGCGCAATTCAATGCCTTGCGCGGCACACAACTTGTGCCGGCGGGTCTCGTCGTTGGCGGACTCTCCGAAGGCGCCCAGCTCAACGCTATCCGTAAAGGAGCTCGCGTCGTTGTAGCTACTCCAGGCCGCCTCGAAGACTATCTCGATCGCCGTCTTTTCAATTTCAATTCACTGCGAATTCTAATCCTCGATGAAGCGGATCGCATGCTGGACATGGGTTTTCTCCCGGCCATCAAGCGCATCGCGGCGATCCTGCCGAAAGAGCGACAAACCATGTGCTTTTCGGCGACCATGGAAGCGTCTGTCGCTCACTTGGTGAAGGACTACCTTCGAAATCCGGCGCGCCTCGCCTTTGGCTCGATCCTCAAGCCCTCGGAAAATGTGCGCATGCAGGCATACGAGGTTTCCGTCGACCGAAAGCAGGAAATGCTGCAGCGTCTGCTTGCCAAAGAAACCGGGCGCTGCCTGGTCTTCTCGCGCACCAAGCGCGGCACCGAACGCATTACCAAGAGCCTGAACCGTGATGGTTTTTCCGCCGCCATGATTCACGGTGACCGCTCGCAATCGCAACGCACTGCGGCACTTGCAGGTTTCCAGCAAGGACGCTACCGCGTGCTCGTCGCTACCGACCTGGCCTCCCGCGGGATTCACGTGCAAGACATCGTGCACGTCATTAATTATGATTTGCCGGACATCGCCGAGAACTTCATTCACCGAGTGGGCCGCACCGGACGCGCCGGCGGACACGGCGTTGCCACAACCTTGTTTTCGCGCGAGCAGCGCTCGGAATTATTTCAGATGGAGCGCACGCTCGGCATTCGCATCGAACGCTTGCCACTTGAAGGTGGCGTCCCCAAGCCAAACAACGGCATACACCTCCGAACCACAACCACTCCCGCGGCGGCCATCAGCCAGCAAAGTGTCTCCTCGATTCGGCCGACTATGACTGCTCTGCCTGGGGAGATCCTCCAGGCGCAGATGGAAAACTAGGCCCGTATTCAACCGATCGGTTAAATACTGGGTTTCGAAGCGATGCCGTATTTAACCGGTTGGCTAAATACGTTGCGATCAGGAGCGGAACTATTAGTTCCGCTCTTGCCATTTAAGCTCTTCTTTTTGAATGGCTTACGTTTTCGTGAAGCTCTGTACGCCGACTCGTGGGACCTTATCCCCGCAGTCGCCGCCGCACGTCTATGAGTGTGAAAGCGGTTGCCGCATGGCACTCGATGCCCAGTCCCCAGGGTTCGATTTCTCGCATGTAGCTGAACAACAAGATGTTATGGGAGACAGACCAACCATCATTCAAGGGAGCCGGGGCACGGTAACAGATGGGCTCGAAGTTAGCGAGGTCGAGCTAACCGGCGGCATTGGCGCTGCAATGCCGTAAGTTTGCGACCCTAATCCAAGTTTCTCCAATGTCTTGGCATCGATCTTGCCGGAAGCGTTTAGACCGTGTGAATCCTGAAAACGCTTCATGGCGTCGATAGTCGCGGCGTCCCATTTGCCGGTCGGCACGCCGTTAAACGAACCGTCCTTTGCGAGGGCGCTTTGAATTTCGGAGATCCGGTCTGCCGTGGGGGCCTTCTGCCCTCGCTCGCGGCGACTGGCGTGTCTGTAAGATCTTCCGTGGTGAGATTTTGCACGTTGCTTCGCGGAAGGTGACTTAGAAGAATTGGTTCCCTGCCCGCTTGCTGCGGCGCCGGTTACACCCATACCTGCTGCTACGAACAGCGTTAGGGCCAGGCGTGTCGCGTTTCGCACTCGCATCGGTGTTCGCTTAAGTAGGGGATAGCGTACCGCGCCTCCCCCGGATTTCTTATTGCTGCGGGTTCTCCGCAGGAACCACGCCCGAGAGGAACATCGTCAAAACGCGGTCGCTGTCTTGGCGGCGCATGACTTTGAACACGACCGAATCTCCTGCTTTCAATTTTGACACGGCTGCCTTGTAGTCCGCCAAAGAAGTTATCGGCTGGTGGTTTATTTCGGCAATAACGTCGCCGCGTGAGAAACCCAGGTCGTCAGAAGCGAAGCTGGCAGGATCGACGTCGGTCACAATAACGCCTTTCATGCCATCCATGCCGAATCGCTGCGCGCGGTCCGTGGTTAGATTGTCCACGCGGAGCCCAAACTCGCTTGGAGCGGGTTCGCCCGGCTGGTCGTCCATGTTGCCGGCGACGTTCGGAAAGACGTGTGTACGATCCTCAACAACGGCGGTGGTTTCTTTCTGAGTGCGATCGCGCACGTAGGTAAGCACCACCTTGCTGCCGATAGGAGCTTGTGCAATAGGATTCACAAGGTCGTTGCCGGTCTTTACAGGGTGGCCGTTCACGCTGGTGATGACGTCGCCGCCCTTGAGCCCGGCCTTCTCCGCAGGGCTGCCAGCCTCGACGCTCTCAATCGCCACACCGTAGGGCGCGCCGAGAGATTTCAAAGTAATAGGATTGGTGCCAAGATCTTCATGGAAGCTCACGCCGATGGATCCGCGCGTCACGCGCCCGCTCGCAATAAGCTGGTTGTATACATTGATCGCCGTGCTGGAGGGCACCGCAAACCCGACGCCTTCGTAGCCGCGGCTGCCGGTGATGATCGCGGTGTTGATGCCGATGACCTGTCCAGCCAAATCCACTAGCGGGCCGCCAGAGTTTCCGGGATTAATGGCCGCATCCGTCTGCAAGAAGCGCTGGAATTGATGCGCGGTTCCGCCGATTCCATTCCGATCCTTGGCGCTAATGATTCCTGCGGTAACTGTAGCTTGCAGGCCGAACGGGCTGCCGATGGCGAGGACCCAATCGCCGACTTGCACGCCGTCGGAATTGCCGAGTTTTGCGGTGGGAAGCTCTTTGTTTACTTCAATCTTGATTACGGCCAAATCGGTGTCGTCATCCGCGCCAATCACTTTTGCGGTGTAGCGCGTAGTGTCATTGTTCAGCTGGACCTGAATTTTGGTGGCGTTTTCAATGACGTGATTGTTGGTGAGGATGTAGCCGCGCTTGTCGACGATAACGCCGGACCCGAGACTGCGTTCGGCTTGAGGAGGAGCGTCCTGGCGGCCATCGAAGAAGCGATCAAAGAAATCCTGCATGGGATCATTGTCATCGCCCGGATCGCTGGGCGTCACGTGGCGCTTCTTCCCGGCGGACTTGCGCTCGAGAACTTGCGTAGTAGCGATATTGACGACCGCAGGCTCTACGCGATTCACGATTCCCGAAAACGAACTGGCCGATGGTATGGGATCGGGCATCGTGAGCTTGGCGGCATCCGTTCCGCCGAATGCTTTCATGGCGGAAACGCGGCCCGAGATGACCGAGCCAATCATGATGCCCACCAAAAGAGTGAACCCTACAAAAACAGACGCCAGAATCTTGCGGCGCCGCGCCCAATTGAAAAGCTCTTTCACTTGCTCACCCATGTCGCTGCTCCTAACTTTACCGGCCCAATAAGACCGCTTCTTCGGGCGGAAAATTTCGCAGGTGCACTTACTTTGAAAGCTCGACAAACCCCGGCATCAGTATAACACCGCAGAGAAAGGACAGTTGCCCCGGAAAATCGATGCTCCGGGAATATCACTGCCCGGGAGGACGGGCTCCCGCAAAGTGTGGCAAGCCCGATTGTAGCGCCATCACAAGTACTTAGACGCACGCACGCCACATTATGTTGTCAGCCATTTTTATCTGCGGTTTCTGCAACTCGGGGTGAGCTGCGTACCCAACACCCAGGCCACTACCGAATACCGCTAAGCCCGCAACGACTGTGATATAACGCTATCACCGCCTGTGTCTTGTAAGCACCAGCACGGCCGCATACCGCGTTGATATTCCTCGTTTCAGGAGGCCAATGCCCATGGGAACGAATGACCCGCCGAAACACCGCGACGACTCCCCGTTTCAACCGTCTTCCGATCCCACATTAAGCAACGCGGGAACCGACGAGGCCGGGGTCAAAAAGATTGGTCCCTACCGTCTCCTCCAGATAGTAGGTGAAGGCGGAATGGGCGAAGTGTGGATGGCGGAGCAAACCTCGCCGATTCAACGCACCGTGGCGCTCAAGCTCATCAAAGCTGGCATGGACACGAAAGCCGTCGTGGCACGCTTTGATTCCGAACGCCAGGCGCTCGCTCTGATGGATCATCCCTGCATCGCGCGAGTCTTCGACGCCGGCTCCAGCACCGAGGGACGCCCCTATTTCGTGATGGAGTACGTCCCCGGCTTGCCCATCACCGACTATTGCGACAAGCACCGCCTCACGATCCGAGAACGGCTCGAATTGTTCACGCAGGTATGTGAAGGTGTGCAACACGCGCATCAAAAGGCGATTATTCACCGCGACCTAAAGCCGTCGAACATCCTGGTGATCGAGCAGGACAACAAGGCGGTGCCGAAGATCATTGATTTTGGGCTCGCAAAAGCTACGGGCCAGCGCCTCACCGATCACACCATGTTCACCGAGCTCGGCATGATGCTCGGCACGCCCGCCTACATGAGCCCGGAGCAAGCCGATCAGCGCGAACAGAATATCGACACACGAACCGACGTTTACTCGCTCGGCGTAATCCTCTATCAATTGCTCGTGGGCGCCCTTCCCTTCGAGCCCAAAGCTCTGCAAGCCGCCGGTCTCGAAGCCGTCCTCCGCGTCATTCGAGAACAAGAGCCGCCAAAACCAAGCACCAAGATTCGTGCCATGGGAGAAGCTTCCAACATTTCCGCGCAAAACCGGCGAGCGGAGCGGCGCTCTTTCGCTCGCCAGTTGCAAGGCGAATTGGACTGGATCACCATGAAGGCGCTCGAGAAGGACCGCGCCCGACGTTATGGCACGGCTTCTGATCTTGCAGCCGATATCTCCCGGTACCTGCGCAACGAACCTGTCGTGGCTGGCCCCGCAACCGCCGCTTACCGCCTGAAAAAATACGCCGCCCGGCATCGGTTTGCGTTAGCCGCCGCCGCGGTCCTGCTTCTTCTCTTGGCCGGATTTGCTGTCACCCAAGCTGTCGAACTGCGACGCATCACCGAACAGCGAAACCAGGTCCTCCGCGAACGCGACCGTGCCAATCGCGTCACCGACTTCATGACCAATATGTTTAGAGTTTCGGAGCCGAGCCAAGCGCGAGGCAATTCCGTCACGGCCCGCGAAATTCTGGACAAAGCGTCGGCGAACGTGGAAACCGGATTGGCGAAGGACCCCGTACTTCAGGCCCAGATGATGCATATCATGGGAGATGTGTACGACAACCTCGGCCTCTATGCACAAGCCATGCCGCTTGTGCAGAAGAGCGTGGAAATTCAAAAGCGCGTGCTCGGGCAAGAGAATCCTGACACACTAAAATCCCAAAACAACTTGGCCATCATGTTGGCTCGCCAAGGGCACTTTCCTGAAGCCGAAAAGCTGGTTCGCGAAACGATGGAGACCAGCCGCCGCGTGCTCGGTCCGGATGCTCCGCTTACGCTCGGCTCAATGACCAACCTGGCCATCCTTTTGGACCACGAGGGCCGCCTCGCCGAGGCCGAGCAGTTGGATAGGCAGACGCTCGACGCCAGCCGACGCGTCCTTGGGCCCGAGAATCCCAGCACTTTGAAGTCGATGATGACACTGGCGAACGTCCTGTGGCACGAAGGCAAGCTTGCCGACGCGGAGAAGCAGAATCGGCAAATCCTCGACATCCGCCGCCGCGTCCTCGGCCCCGACCACCCGGACACATTGAACTCGATGAACAACCTGGCCAACGTTCTCGATGACGAGGGCCACTATGCGGAAGCAGAGAAGCTGTATCGGGAAACGCTCGATATCCAGCGCCGGGTCCTCGGCCCGGAACATCCGTTCACGGTAGGTTCGATGAGCAACCTGGGAAACGCTCTAAACAACGAAGGCCGATACGCGGAGGCGGAAAAGTTGTGCCGGGAAACGCTCGACATCCGCCGCAAGGTCCTAGGCCCGGAGCATCCGGACACGCTCGAATCCATGAACAATCTGGCGGATGTTCTGTCCCACGAAGGTCAGTATGACGAGGCCGAGAAGTTGTATCGGGGAACACTCGAGATTCGGGAGCGGCTCCTCGGGCCTGATAATCCGCAGACCGCACTTTCCAGGTACGGCCTGGCCATTATTGCCGTTCGCCGGGGCCAGCGTGATAAGGCGTTTTCTCTCTTGCAGGACGCCATCGACCACGGGCTACCCGGCTCCGCCCTCGTGGGCATTGAGAAGGATCCCGATCTCAAGCCGCTGCACGGAGATCCCCGGTTTGATGCGCTCGTAGCGCAAGCGAAACAGCGCGCCGGAACAGGGCAAAAATAATTCGAAGTGGCGACAGCTAATTCCGTTTGGTAAATTCGTTACCAGTTGGGAGGGGCCGTCCGGTTTGAGACGTAGCGTCCCATAACCGGACACATGCCTGAAGGCTTCTGCCGAACTTCGTACGTGGTTTCAATGAGATGCACATGGTAAGCGGCTTGCACCTTTCAGAACCATTATGAACACTCTGCTGCGTGATATTCGTTACGGCTTTCGCTCGCTCGCGGGAAAACCTGGCTTCACTGCAGTGGCTATCCTGACGATCGGCATTGGCATCGGGGCAAGCACAACGATCTTTAGTTGGATGCGCTCGATGCTGTTGAATCCACTGCCCGGCGCCACGCAGCCAGAACGCGTGGTGGCCATCGAAAACATGGCGCCTGACGGTGAGCCCATCACCACCTCCTTCCTCGATTTCCGCGATTTCCGAGACAACGTGAAATTGCTGGCGCTCGTGTCGGCGCGAGACGGGAATGTGTTTTCCGTGGGCGAGCCGCCGAACAGCGCGAAAGTTTGGGGCGAGATGGTTTCCGGCAACTTTTTTGACATGCTTGGCGTGAAACCCGAAGCGGGGCGGTTCTTCTCCGGGGCGGAACGCGACGACGCACAGAATGCGCACGCGGTCGTAGTGATCAGCGACAGCTATTGGAAAAACCACTACCACTCCGATCGGCTGGCGATCGGTGCGACTCTGCGCATCAACCGCACTCCATTCACGATTATCGGCGTGGCTCCCGAAGGTTTTTATGGTTCGCGCTCGGGTCTCGATTACGAGCTTTGGATGCCCATTACGATGTATGGCCAGTTGACGCACACCGGAACCTGGATGTTGCGAGATCGCAATACGCGCAACTTCATGATATTGGCGCGGCTCGCGCCCGGCGTCACTCTGGAGCAAGCACGCGGAGAAGTGCAGTCGCTTGCCAACCGGATGGCGATAGCGGACCCCGACTCGAATCAAGGGATTGGAGCGACGGTCCTGCCGGTCTGGCAATCGCACTTTGGACCGCAAGTGATGCTCTTGACGCCGATTATGATCTTGATGGGTGCGAGCGGCGTGGTGCTGCTGATTGTGTGCGCGAATCTGGCGAATTTGTTGCTCTCCCGAGCGACTGGCAGGATGAAAGAATTCAGCATCCGCTTGGCCCTTGGCGCACGGCCCGCGCGTTTGATCCAGCAACTTCTTACCGAGACATTTCTTTTGGCTGCGGCCGGCTCGATTTGCGGGTTGATGCTGGCAAGTATGTTAGGAGGCGCGCTGCGCTGGCTTCTTCCGGCGGTAGCACGGCCGACCATGTTGCAGCCTCCTCTTGACGGGCAGGTCCTGGCTTTCACAGTGGGCTTGGCATTTCTTGTCGCGCTTCTCGCGGGACTCGCCCCCGCCGTGCATGCGGCGGGAGCCAATATTAACGAAGCGCTAAAGGAGGGCGGGCGAAGTGCAACTGCAGGAGTTCAGTCGCAGCGTTTGCGAGGGCTGCTCGTGGTCTCCGAGGTGGCGCTCGCCGTGGTTGCCCTCGTGGGCGCCGGACTTTTTGTGCGGAGTTTTCAGGCGGCGCGCTCGATCGATCCCGGCTTCTCGTCGGACGGTGTGGCGCTAGCGCGCTTCGATTTTTCCACGGCAGGGTACACCGCGCAGCAAACCGATACTTTCTGCCAGCGTTTGCGCGAGCAGCTTGAGCGGCAGCCCGGAGTCTCCGCAGTGAGTTACGACGATTCCCCGCCCTTGGGGTTCAACGGAGGAAACTGGGAGACGCTTGAGGTCGAAGGTTACGTCCCAAGGATGAACGAGAATATGAAAATCTACCGGGACCTGGTTTCGCCCGGCTACTTTAAGACCATGAAGATCCTGCTTCTGGAAGGGCGCGACTTCGACCTGCGTGACGATGCGAATTCGGAAAAAGTGATGATCGTCAACCAGGAATTCGTGCACCGCTTTTTTGCCCATCGAAGCGTGATTGGGCGCAAAGTGCATGGGTGGGGCGAATGGTTCACCATCATCGGCGTTGCTAGAAACAGCAAATATCATCGAGTCACCGAGAGCCCGCAGCCTTACTTCTACATCCCCATCCGACAGATATACCGGCCGGAATATGGGTTGACTTTTGATGTGCGCACTTCCGGCTCGGTGAGCGAAGCCATTTCGGCCATGCAGCGCGAGTCAGCGGCCATCGATCCCGCCCTCACGGTCTTCGATGCGGAACCAATGACCGAGTATGTTGCTGCTTCTCTTTTCGGCGCGAAGATCGCGGCAAGTCTTTTGAGCGTGCTCAGCGGGCTGGGATTGCTGCTTGCGGCGGTCGGCTTGTACAGCGTGATGGCTTACTCGGTCGCGCAGCGAACCAGCGAGATCGGTATTCGCGTGACGCTTGGAGCGCAGCCGCGGGATATCATGCGGCTCGTGGTGCGGCAAGGAATTGTGTTCGCTCTGATGGGGTTGGTGGTGGGATCTTTGGCCGCTGTGACGCTCGCGCACGTCGTCTCGGCGATGCTGGTTGGTGTAAACCCCGCCGATCCGCTGGTGTTTGCCGTGGCTGGCGTGTTCACCGTGCTGGTCGCGCTGGCATCCGCAGCGATTCCCGCTTGGCGCGCGTTACGCGTCGACCCCGCGGTCGCGCTGCGTTGGCAGTAGAGCTGATTGCTTAACCCACTCCGCATGCTTGATGGCGCATTTCATTAGCGCCTGTCGCTGTCATCCGATATCCGTTTTATCGAAGGGCCCTTTAGCATTTTGGAGCCGAACATCACGCCGTGGCGCCGCGCGGTCGCGGGCGATCTGATTTTGGAATTCGACTCCGAGCCACCGACTGACTAAACGGTTCTGTTGCCCAGCTCTGCGGAGCTCGTAGTGACCGGCAAAGACGTGTTGCCGCTCCAGCGACCGGCGGGGCCATGGCGGGAGGCTGGGGCGTTTTGGTAGAAGCGGTCTATGTGCGACTTTGTTTTTGGACGATCGTTTTGGCGCCGAAAAGCTTTTCGGACAAGAGGACATTCTTCAGATGCACGACGGCTTTGGGAATCTCGTCCGCGGCGGTGCTCCCAAACCCGAGTATGAGCCCTTGACGAGGTGTTGCGCCTAAGTACGCGGGGGAAAGAGGCCAAACCCACAGCTTTTCCCGTGCGGCACGTTCCGCAACCTGCAGATCGCGTATCCCTTTAGGCAGGGTGACGACGAGGTGCATGCCAGCTTCCGCGCCTAAAATGTCGCGCGTGGATGAGAATTCCTTGATGAGCGCATCAACCAGTGAAGTTCGGCGCTGCGCATAGAGTTGGCGCATTCTACGGATGTGACGGGCGAAATGACCCTCGTTCATAAAGTCCGTGAGCACGGCCTGGAAGAAATACGGGGGTCCAATATCCATGGCATGTCGAACGGCAACAAAGTGATCGACTAAATCAGTGGGAATGACCAAATAGCCGAGCCGCAGAGATGGAAACAGAGTCTTGCTGAAAGTTCCAATGTAGATCACGCGGGAGTGGTGGTCTAGTCCCTGCAGGGATGCGATCGGCATGCTGCCAAACCGGTACTCACTGTCGTAGTCATCTTCTATGACCCACGAACCGGCGCGATGCGCCCAGTCGAGGAGTTGGAGACGGCGCGAAGCACTCATCGTGGCGCCCAGCGGAAATTGGTGCGAGGGCGCAACAAAAGCAGCCTTCGCCTTGGGACACGACTTGATGCCTGCAGCGACGTTCAATCCCTCGTTATCAACCGGAATCGGCACCATCCGACAGCCCGCTGCCGCAAGGACGTGGCGCGTCAGCCAGTAACCGGGCTCTTCCACCCACACTGCACTTTGAACGTCCAGGAGAACGCGGGTAGTAATTTCGAGAGCCTGCTGTGACCCGGTGACAATCATGACCTGGCAAGGTTCGCAGCGGACAGCACGCGCCGTTCTTAGATAAGTACAAATGGCTTCGCGCAACGGTTCGGAACCAAGCGGCCCTCCATAGTGCAAGTCGCCTGGATGCGGGTTTCGGCAGTGGCGCATGACGATGCTGGACCAAGTTTGAAATGGAAATTGGTCGTACGCTGGTTGGCTCACGCTAAAAGCTCCCAACCCCGGCATCCAGGGACGCCTCACGTAGCGAGGGAGCGACACCGCGCGGCGCGAGACAGGCCTCGCGCCGCTACGAACGTCAGGGGACTGCATGTAATTGCGTGCGCTAGAAATGTGCTGTTCCGGTAAGGAACTGCATACGAACGTTCCCGAACCTGCCCGCGTCTCGAAGTAGCCCTCGGCCAAGAGCTGAGAGTAGGCGGTTAGTACCGGAATTCGAGAGATCCGAAGTTCCGTGGCCAGAGCGCGAGTAGATGGAATTTGCTGCCCTGGGTCCAGATTACGCCCGACAATCATGTCCCGGTAGGCGTCATAGATCTGCTTGTGCAGAGGTTTAGCCGCTTTGCGATCGACGGCGATGACAGGCGACAGCGCGCTTGGCACTTTCTTCATAATTCAAGGCCCTTCTAACTGGTCATAACATATTTGGTTCATGTGGATATTGCGCCCGACCACTCTAGTGCGCAACATTAAAAATATCGATATTTCTCATCGGGTTTTTGTTTACTGATCTACTGCGAAAAACAAGGGCGTCGGTGCAGATGCTCCTAGGGACTTGCCGCGGCTTTCCACCTCGAGGGGTGAAAAAACTGGCGGCCTAATTTCTGATAGGGGGTACCACCAGTGCGTAATCGAGAAAGCTTTGTAACTTGCATTAAGCCGCTACGCTTGCGGTTTCTATTTGCTTTTCTGGTTGCTTTGATTGGTTTTTCGTTTTCCACTTTCGCTCAACAGACGGCTATCGTCGGCACCGTGACCGATCCCTCGGGTGCCGTCGTGCCGAACGTGACGGTTACCATCACCAATACAGACACCCGTATAAGTCGTACGTTTCCGACGAACGAAGCTGGCCAGTACGTGGCGCCCGATCTTCAGATTGGCCACTACGTGGTGAAGGCCGAAGCAAAGGGATTCAAAGCTTCAGAACAAAAAAACATTGTGCTGAACGTCGGTGACCGCATCCGCGTCGATTTCCAGATGCAGTTAGGCGCGGCGCAAGAGACGGTCACGGTCGAAGCAAACGCCGTCCAGGTGCAGACTGACTCTGGCGAGCGCAGCAACCTCATCACCGACCAGCAGATGTCCCAGATCGCAGTCGCCGGGCGAAGCATTTACCAACTTGCCGCCTTGACACCGGGAGCCTCAAGCCAGATCGGCGCTGGTGGCATGAACTCAGGCGAGGTCAACACTCCCGTGGGTGGCGACGCCAGCGTGGAGTTCAATGGCATGCGCCAGAACCACAACATCTATTTGCTCGATGGCGGCGAAGATGACGATCGCGGCGGCGCTGGTGGCATGAGCATCGCTCCATCGACAGATGCGATCGCGGAGTTTCGCGCTCTTACTTCCAATTACAGCGCGGACTACGGTTTGTCTTCCGCGGGAACGATGACCATGGTTCTCAAGTCGGGAACGAGCCAGTTCCACGCATCGGCATGGGAATTCAACCGCAATGACTTTTTCGATGCGCAGAATTATTTCGTTCCAAACCAAGAACTGCGCCTCAACGTGTACGGGTTCAACGTCGGCGGCCCGGTGACCTTGGGCCACTTCTATAACCCGGATAAGAAAAGAACCTTCTTCTTCTACAACATGGAGTGGCGCCCTCTGGTCCAGGGCGGCGCGACTAACCAGACTGTCCCCGGCACGAATACCTATGGCGGAGACCTAAGCTCTCTGCTTAGCCTTTCCACGCCGAACCCCATATTTGTTCCAACGTACACAGGCGCAACCCCACAAGTCTCTCCGAGCGTTCTCTTTGCCAACTGCCCCGGCCAGACAGCTCCGGCAGGAATCGTGTCAGGCGCGCAGTTCCCGGGCAATGTGATTCCTTCTTGCATGATTAATCCTAACGCCGCGGCTCTAGTCAAAGCCGGCATTTTCCCAGGGAATAACGCCGTGTCTTCTAATGGAAGCCCGGAGTTCAAAGGCGGCGCCAACGCGGACACGAATTTGCGGGAAGAGATTGTCCGCATCGATCATAACTTCAGTGACAAATTCTCGGTTTTCGGACATTTCATCGCTGAACAAGTCTCGCAGGGTTTTGCCACCAGCCAGTGGAGCGGGGACAACGTCCCCACCGTCGGCGACACCTTCGGCAATCCTTCCTACAGCGCTGTGATCCACACCACCTACACGATCAGCCCGACGCTCATCAACGAAACGGCATTCAACTACAACGGCAACCGTATCAACATCGTGCCCTACGCCGCTTCGGGCTTGGCCAGCTTAGCTCTCCCCAGCGGTTACGACTCCACGAATTCCCGGCTTTTCACCGGACCGAACAACTTAAATCGCATACCCAACATCGACTTGAGCGGCGGGAGCGGCGCGCAGTTTGAAATCTCCAGCTGGCCGTGGCACAACAAGGCTGATGACTATCAGATCCGTGACGATGTCTCTTGGACCCATGGAGCGCACCAGTTTAAGATGGGCGGAAGTTGGGCGCTGTATAAAAAAGTCCAGGATCTCTTCGGTCAAACTCAGGGCGGGTACAGCTTCAATGGTACGTACACTGCCGGGACTGCGGCCTGCCCGACCAACACCGCTTGTGGAAACAGTTTCGCCGACTTTTTGCTCGGCGCCCCCAACTCTTATCAAGAACTAGCCGTGCAAGACCACGGCTACTGGAACAACGTTTCCTGGGCCGCCTACATTCAGGATAACTGGCGCGTGAACAACAGGCTGACTCTAAACCTCGGATTGCGCTGGGATGGCGTTCCCCACACCTACGAAGCCAACGACCGCATGGGGAATTTCTATCCCAGCCTTTACAACCCGGCGGACGCAGCCGTGTTCGGCACGAACAATGCGATCTGCGGCGGTCCTTTCAATCCAGTTACCGGAGCGAATCCAGGCTGCGCCGCGGCTAGTCCGGGCCTGGGCACGAGTCCGAACTCCATCCTTGCCGGCGTTCCACTGTACTTGAACGGCATTGGCATTCCGGGGCAGGACGGCGTGCCGAAGGGCTTGGTGAACAATCACTGGGCAGCGTTCGGCCCACGTCTCGGCTTTGCATATGACGTGACGGGCAGCGCCAAAACGGTCATCCGCGGCGGATTCGGCATCATGTACGAACGCATTCAGGGCAACGATATGTACAATGCCGGGCCGAACATTCCATTCAGCCTGCAGGTCAATCTCAACGGCGTCACCATGCAGAACCCGGGCATCGCACTTTCTACCGGAGCGGCAGCCGTCCAACCGATCAACGCGGCCAGCATTACTGGCTTGGACGTGAATGATTACAAGTTGCCGGTTAGCTACCAGTACAGCGTTGGCGTGCAGCGCGCTCTCGGAACTAAGTCCGTGTTGTCGGTCAGCTACGTCGGCAACCAGGGCCGGCACCAGAATGACTACCGAAACGTCAACCTGCCAGAGGAAAGCTATCTGCCGAACCTGATTAACAGCGCTCCGTATCAGACTGCGCCTGGCCTGCCCTACTCCGGCTTCAACGCCATTACCCTTTCAGAGAACGAAGCCAATACGCACTACAACGGCCTGCAAATTGACTTGAATTCGCAGATCAGCCACGACTTGACGCTGCGCGCTATCTACACACTTTCGCGCGCCGACGACCCAACCACCGCCGGCAGTGGCGGAGGCGATCTTGGCAACGTCTCGAATCCCTACGCTGGTTGGCTATACGACGTGGGGCCTAGCGGCTACGACCGCTTGAACGTAGCTGTCGTAGATTTCATTTACGACATTCCGCTTTTCCGTCACAACGAGAACCGTCTCCTGAAGACCGGACTCGGTGGCTGGGAAGTGTCGGGCATCGTCACTATGGAATCCGGCCTGCCGATCAACATCGGTATCAGCGGCGGCCAAGGCGGCAATGGTGTTCCCAACGGTGTAAACCGACCGGACCTTACCGGAACACTCACGACTCCACATACTGTCAACGAATGGTTTGACCCGTCCGCCTTCTCGCTTCCAACCCTCGGCGCTTGGGGAACGATACCGCACAACTATCTGCGCGGACCCGGCCGTGACAATTGGAACCTTTCACTGTTCAAGAGTTTTATGCTCAGCGAATCCCGCGGCAGCCGTTTGGAACTCCGTCTGGAAACGTTCAATACGTGGAACCATACACAGTTCAATGCCGTTGACAGCAACCTTGGAGACAGCCGGTTCGGCCAGGTCACCTCTGCCTTCGACCCGAGAGTGCTCCAGCTGGGGGGGAAAATCTACTTCTAACGGCATCCCGGGACAAGTAACAAACCCCGCTCGCATATACCATCCTGCGAGCGGGGTTGTGTTTCTTGCTTCCGCAACGAGTGGCGAGAGGTGGCAGATAGGCCGCCACAGCAAAGCAAAGATTCCAAAGGGATAGGGGCGAGTTTCCCTTGATCACCGGTGCTCGTCCGATCGCTCGGTCTCTGCCCCTTCTCAACCGCTATCCATCCGGCATCATCGAAAACTGACTCCGAGCCTGCCTTCAATAGGCCTTGACAACAGATGGCGTATCTAGGATAAATGTAAGTGCTGCGGTTGCGGCGACACGTGGCGATTTAGGGCAACTTGCTCCACGTAAAAAACTGCTAAAGAGCTGTAGAGTATCCCAGAAGAATTTCTGAGACCCTCCGAGCACTTTGGCACGGAGGGTTTTTCGTTTCCCCTCCCTGCTGCCCTAATCGAAATCCCATGTGATTTTAGTGTGGAATAAGGTGCAGGAATGTCCGAACTATTTGAACTACGATGTAAATCTTGCGGAAAGACCTGGGGAAATGTTCCGCGATCCTTCTGCGAAGACTGTTTCTCGCCTCTGGAAGTCACTTACGATTACGATTCTCTTAAGAAAAAGGCCCGGCGCGAAAACCTGGCCGGCCGTGCGTTTAACATGTGGCGCTATGCGGAGTTGCTGCCGCTGCCGGACGATTTCAAGCCCACGACTGCGATCGGGGGAACTCCGCTGGTGGAAGCGCGGAAGCTCGCTTCGCGTTGGGGAGTAGGACAGGTCTTTCTTAAAAACGACGCGGTCTGTTTTCCTTCTCTGTCCTTCAAAGACCGGGTGGTTGCGACGGCACTGGTGGCTGCGAGGCGATTTGGCCTTGAAACCGTCGGCTGCTCTTCCACCGGCAACTTGGCGAACGCGGTGGCAGCACAGGCAGCGCAGCAAGGCTTTGAGGCCTGTGTCTTTATACCCGCAGACCTGGAACCCGCGAAAATTTTAAACGCCGCGGTATATGGCGCGCGCATCGTTCGCATTCAAGGCAATTACGATCACGTCAGCAGGCTCTGCACACAGATCGCCGACAAGTACCCCTGGGGCCTGGTGAACGTAAATCTGCGTCCGTATTACTCGGAAGGTTCGAAAACGCATGGCTTTGAGATCGCGGAACAATTGGGCTGGCGCCTGCCCGACAACGTCGTCGTTCCGATGGCCGGAGGCGCACTGATCACGAAAATTGCGAAAGCCTTCCGGGAGTTGGTGACGCTGGGATGGGTGGAAGAAAAGCCGGTGAAGTTCTTCGGCGCGCAAGCCACCGGCTGTTCGCCGATTACCGACGGCGTGAAACGCAACCTTGCGCGATTCGAGCCGCAAAAACCGAACACCATCGCCCGTTCATTGGCCATCGGCAATCCCGCGGACGGTCCCTTCGCCATGCAGGAAATCCGCAATAGCGGCGGATGGGCCGAAGATGTTTCGGACCCTGAGATCATCGAAGCCATCAAGCTAGTCGCCGAAACGGAAGGCGTTTTCACGGAAACAGCAGGCGGAGTCACGGCGGGAGTTGCGGAAAAGCTAATTCGCCAGGGACGAATCGGGGCGGACGAAACGACCGTCGTTTGTATCACTGGAAATGGGCTAAAAACGACCGACGCTATCGCTGCGGAATTCCCTCTCACCGAAGCCATCGCGCCGCGCCTCGAGGCTTTCGAGGCCTATCTCGATAATCAATTCACATCCGCGGCCGTCGCGACAAAATAAGGAGACGCAAGAATCATGCCAGTTACCATTGAAATTCCGACGGCGTTCCGGCGCTTTACGGACGGCGCGCCGAAGATCGATTGTAGTGCCGCAACCATCGCCGAAGCGCTGAACGATTTGACCGCGCGATTCCCCGCCCTTTCGCAGCACGTTCGCGACGAACAGGGACAGATTCGCCAGTTCTTGAACGTTTATCTCAATGAAGAAGACATCCGCTTTCTTGGCGGCGAAGCTTGTTCGCTCAAGGAAGGCGACCGGGTCCTCCTCGTCCCCTCGATCGCTGGCGGGTAGCCCTCTTGGAGCGAATCCCCGGAAGTCGGGGGCCGACATGCGACTTAACGTTCTGCTCGTAATCCTTTTAACCTACAATCCTTTCGCTGCATAAGTTCATCTAAGTGTGAAGCAACTGCTGCCCCGAATTTACGGAGCCTGGAAAACCGAATGGGATACTACGCACTTTTTTATCGGGAAGTCGTGCCGGATTTTATCGCGCGCAGAGGTATTTATCGCGAGGAGCATCTTGGACTTGCGCGCGAGGCGCACGCTCGGGGCGAGCTGGTGCTCGCTGGGGCTCTCGCAGAGCCGCCAGACGGCGCACTACTCGTTTTCCGCGGCGAAACCTCCGCATCCGTGGAAGACTTTGTCCGAAAGGATCCCTACGTCCTCAACGGCCTGGTGAAGCGCTGGGAGATTCGTCCGTGGACCGTTGTCGTTGGGAACCAATAGGAGCCTCCTTGGGATGATCGCCCGTCTGTGGTCCGCTCGTACGACAAGTGCCCAATCTACCTTCTACCTCGAGCATTTTTGGCAGGTTGTGGTGCCCATGCTGCGCAAACATGACGGCTACCTCTCCGCCAGCGTCTTGGTACGGCCTCATCGCGATTCGGTCGAGATCTTGGTTGTCACCGTCTGGAAGTCCTTTGAAGCGATCGACGCGTTCGCCGGGGCCGATCGGGAGACAGCTGTCGTGGCGAGCGAAGCGGCCACCCTTTTGACCGATTACGACCGCCGTGTGCGGCACTACGAGGTCGCCCAAATGGATGGCCACACGTTCGGCCAAGCTGATTAATTTCAGTCCGCAGGAAACATTTTCGAGAGGATCTTCGTTACTTAGTGCAGAAGCCTCGGAGGTGTATTCATGCGTGCTCCTTTCCTGCTAGCAACCGCTCTTGCGTTTTCCGCTGCCCTTGGCGCAGCCCAAACCAAGTTCGACGTCAAAGACATTGAAAATCATCCATTTACGGCGGATTTCAATTCCGGTGGCAAGCTCCGTATGTACCTGCGTTCCGGGGACTTCCGAATCGAGGGCACCGACGGAAACAAGATAACCGTTCGGCTTGGAGGCGGAAACGCTTATCGTGCCAGTGACTTGCGTGTTCAGCTCGAAGGCTCAAACGATCTGGCGGATTTAACCGTCAGCGGGGGACCAAGCAACGATCTAGAAGTGAGCATCGAAGTGCCGCGAAAGACGGGACTGTTTATTCGGATGCCAGCGGGAAATCTGGAACTGCGTCATACCGTTGGGAATAAAGATGTGGAATTGCACGCCGGAGAACTAGTGATCGATGTAGGCGACGCCAGCGATTATTCGAGCGTAAATGCTTCAGTTTATTCCGGAGGCATCGAAGCGAGCCCGTTTGGCGAATCGCACGGAGGGCTTTTCCGCTCCTTTCATAAAGAAGGAAATGGAAAATATCACTTGCACGCGCATGTTGGAGCGGGTGACCTGACGCTGCAATAGCGGGCGATTTTCTTTCAGAGCGCGCTAGAAAAATTGCAACTTTTGGCCCCACCAAGTGTTCTAACGTGTATGAGAGTTAAGCTCGCCATTTATTGTGCGGCTTCCCTGCTGCTTCTCGCGTTCTACGCGCCGGCACAGGCCGTGACCTCCTTCTTCTCTGGCTTACGAGAACGCTGACCGAGCAGGGAGTTCGCGGTTGTGCCATTCGCTCCACGGTCCGCGCTTTCATCATCATCGCCTCTCATCCCAAATTAAAGCCGATTTGCCCAAACTTCGACTGCCGTAATCTTGGGTAGACGCGTCCTTGCTGGGTGTATAGAGTCCGTTACGCACCGCAAGACTACACCATTTCAATTTGCTTGCTCGACGGGAGACCCTAAACGATGCCGGGTTCGGCAAGCACCACTCGATCGGTGTCAGGTGAAGTCACACTTCCCAAGGCACTCTCTGCGGTAGCTGCGCTGCTCGCAATTTCGGTTTTCATCAACTACATCGACCGGGGGAGCCTGTCAATTGCCGCGCCCGCTCTTAAAGACGAGCTTCACTTTTCGGACGGGCAGTTGGGCATCCTGCTTTCAGCATTTTTCTGGACTTACGCTGGTTTCCAAATTGTCTCTGGCTGGTTGGTCGACCGCTTCAACGTGAATTGGGTCATGGCTGGAGGGTTCTTGGTCTGGTCCGTCGCCACCGCCGCGACCGGCCTGATTCACGGCTTTGAAATGCTCTTGGTCATGCGGCTGGTATTGGGCGTGGGCGAGTCCGTCGCCTTCCCTTCCTATAGCAAGATCCTCGCGAAACATTTCCCCGAATCGGTGCGGGGGCGGGCCAACGCGTTTATCGCCGTGGGAATCGCCGCCGGCCCGGCCTTCGGAATATTTTTTGGCGCGATGCTCATCGCTCGCTATGGCTGGCGCCCGTTTTTCGTTGGATTGGGGCTTTTATGCCTACTGTGGCTCCTCCCCTGGATGAAGTGGATGCCGCAAGGGCCAGGGTTGGCAATTTCACACGACGCGCAAACGCCGGGCATTCCGGAGATTCTCAGGCAACGATCCGCGTGGGGTACGTTTGGCGGGCTGTTTTCCTATAATTACCTTTCATATTTTCTGCTCACGTGGCTGCCTTTCTATCTAGTCCGCGAACGTCATTTTTCCATGGATACCATGGGGAGGATTGGCGGCGCGGCGTATTTGACATTGGCTGTATCCGCGCTGATTTCGGGATGGGTCTCCGATCTTTGGATTGCGCGCGGGGGCAGGATCACCCGAGTGCGAAAAACGTTCACCGCGGCGGGGCTGGCAGGGGCTTCCTGTTTCTGTCTCGCGGTTGTAGTGTTCGCATTCGACTCCCGGCTCGCTCTGTTTTTTCTTTTCGCGACTTGCGCCTCCGCTGGGTTATGTACCTCCAATCTTTGGGCCATCACGCAGACGCTGGCCGGGCCGCACGCGGCAGGAAAATGGACGGGGCTGCAAAATTTTGTGGGCAATTTCGCCGGGATCCTTTCGCCGGCGCTGACCGGATTCGTGGTGGAGCGAACTGGGCATTTTTTCTGGGCGTTTGCGGCTGCCGCTGCTGTTCTGATGGCTGGTGCAATGTGCTGGGCGTTTGTGGTCGGCCCGCTTGAGCAGGTGCAATGGCAATCGAGGAGCATCGTCACTGCTGTCGACGCACGGATGGAATGAGTAGGATACGGGGCTCTACGGGCGCTCCCATCTTCCGCTTTCGGCGGAACGAAAAATGGCTTCGATGACCGCCATGTTGCCGATGGCGTCTTCGAGCGACACTGGCACTTCCCCGTCTCCGCGAATGGCACGCGAGAAAACGTCTCCCTGAATCGTGTATTGATCGCAGGTGGGAAAAGTCTCCACGGTTACGCCGCCGCCGAAGACGTCGCGGCCATCGTCAATGTGGATGCGGCATGGACGGTCGTTGGGCGCGTTAAAGGGTATTTCTATTTCGATGCGGCCCTTGGCGCCGAGGAACTGCATCCGTTGATAAGGAACGAGCTGCGTGCTGCACGTGAAAATCGCTTGGCCCGCGGGAAAATCCAGCATTACAGATGCGAGCCGATCGACTTCAAATTCGGGGTCGCGCTCCACGAGACCAATCACACGCGATGGCTCCTCGCCAAAAATGAAACGCGACGTGTTGATGGGGTAGCAGCCGATGTCAAATATACCTCCGCCGCCCCAATCCAGCACATTGCGAATGTTCGCAGCATCCCGATTGAAATAGCTGAAGGCTCCGATGATGCACCGCAAGTCGCCGATTTTGCCGGCTCGAATCAGTTCCCGCGTGCGCAGCCATTGCGGGTGCGTGCGGACCATGAAAGCTTCGCCGATTTTTACGCCGGTGCGATCCCGCGCGGCGAGAAGTGCTTTTGCTTCGGCAACGTTAAGGCCAATGGGCTTTTCGCATAGCACGTGCTTGCCCGCTTCCGCGGCTTTAATCGACCAGGGCACGTGCAAATGATTTGGCAGCGGATTGTAAATGGCTTCGACGTCAGGGTCGGCCAGAAGTTCTTCATAGGACCAGTAAGCTTTTGGAATGCGCAGTTTACGCGCGACACTCTCGGCTTTCTTCCCGTCGCGGGATGCGATCGCGGCGATCGCGCTCCACTCCCCCAACTGCATCGCGGGCAGCACCTTGTTCACACCAATCTTCGCCGTGCCCAACACGCCCCATTTCACTTTTCTGTTGCCCACAACTCTCCTCCTCGGCCTCGCCATCTCGTTCTATCACGCATTTCCTGCGATAGCAAAATGGTAGCCGTCACGATGTAGGCACGGCTGCAAGATGCACGAAGGACGACGACCCAACCGTCGTTGTTCTCGATGGACTTCAGCAATCCTGAGTACCATCATGCGAAAGTCGACGGTATCTTCGGTTCTCGAAACTCAGTGGCAAGATAGTGGCGAACAGCTAGAGGAAACTCAATTGCTTGCTTTCCAGTGCGAGCAGCTTTTTCTTGAGGGGAAGGCCGCCGCCAAAACCAGTCAAATCGCCATTGCTCCCGATGACGCGATGGCACGGAATGATGATGGGTATGGGATTGGATCCATTCGCAAGGCCCACGGCGCGGGCTGCGTCGGGACTACCGATGCGCCGCGCCAATTGGCCGTAGCTGACGGTTTCTCCGTAAGGAATCTTTTGGAGGTTGCGCCAGACGAGCAGCTGAAATTCCGTGCCTTCGAGGACCAGGGGCAAATCAAAATCCTTCCGTTTTCCCGCGAAGTATTCTTGTAGCTGCTGTTTCACAT
>JBARBE010000059.1:0-20530 GCA_049792735.1 Candidatus Acidiferrum sp. | reverse complement strand
GCTACCGCAGCGGTGTGGGCCGCTGACATCTCTTCCGCGCTCGCTTATGCGCACCGCGCGGGAATTATTCATGGCGACGTCAAGCCCAGCAACATTCGCGTGACTGAAGACGGCAAAGTGAAGCTCGTGGATTTTGGGGTCGCGCGATTTGCTTCCCAGGTTTCCGGCTCCGACCGGGTGCTGGGCACGCCCGCTTATCTCTCTCCGGAGCAAATCGAAGGAAGGAAGCAGGATGGACGGTCTGATCTTTTCTCGCTGGGGATCGTGCTATACGAGATGATCACCGGAGTGCGGCCATTTGCGGGAGAATCGCTTGGGGATGTGTGCGCGCAAATTCTAACCGCCAGCCCTATTCCACCCTCGAAACTGAATGGGGCGATTCCGGCTGCGTTCGATCGCATCCTGGCGCGCTGTCTCGCGAAGAATCCGGATAACCGCTACCAGTCCGGCAGCGATCTGGCGCGTGCGCTTTATCTGGTGGCCCGTTGCGGGTCGCGCCTTTCTCCGCAACCGAAGCGCGCGTATTGGTTCCTGCGGCCGGTTCATCCGCGCGATTTGCTGGCGATTGCATCGGCGGTGTTGCTCCTTGCCAGCGGAGCGATTACGGCGAGTTCGCTGCGCGAACGGCTGCAAACGAAGCGCACATCGACCATCGCCGCGATGCGCGCGAAATCATCGGCGGATTTGGCGATGGCGAAGCAGACGCGAATTTCGCCGGCGGCAGAAGTTCCCGGACAAGCGGAGAGTGTTCCCCAGAAAGAAGGCGCCAAGCAAGCGCCCAAGAAGAGCACGTCCATCACAAAGACGAAGCAAGAGCGCGAGATTTCGACTTCCGCCCCGCCTCCGGACCGGTCTCCACTTCAAGAATAAGTTTGATCTCTCAGCTGATCTTTCCAGAACCTGAAGACGTCCGATTTTTTCGAGGATAAACGTGGCTTCGTGAGGCTACTCGTAGCGCAGGGCTTCGACGGGATCGAGTTTGGCGGCTTTCATCGCGGGCCAGACTCCAAAGATTAAGCCGATGCTCACGCTGACGATGATGCCAGTGGCCGCGGCCCAGATCGGCACGCTCCCCGGCCATTTCAATCCCAAACGAACCAGAATCACCAAGCCATTTACCAATATGAGCGCAATTACGCCGCCGGCGCCGGTGAGCGTCATAGCTTCCAGCAGGAATTGCCAGGTGATGTCTGCGCTCTTGGCGCCGATGGCTTTGCGAATGCCGATCTCGCGCGTGCGCTCCGTGACACTGACCAACATGATGTTCATCACTCCGACGCCGCCGATCAACAGGCCGATTCCGCTTAAGACGATGGTGGCGAGAGCGACCATGCCGAGAATGCTGTGAAACTGTTCGATCTCCTCCTGCGAAGTCTGAATCGAAAAATTGTTTTTCCCGGCGTAAGGAACGTTGCGGCGGCGGCGCAG
The DNA here is from genome assembly GCA_049792735.1 of Candidatus Acidiferrum sp. Lineage (GTDB taxonomy): Bacteria > Acidobacteriota > Terriglobia > Acidiferrales > UBA7541 > Acidiferrum. The sequence goes on along the minus strand of JBARBE010000059.1, from coordinate 19,102 downwards.
AACTTCGGTGGCTTGATCCACGGCTTGATCGAGCTGATTCGGATAGGCCTGGAAGCGAATCTGGTTTTCATAGGCCGCGGGATAAATTTTGCGGAAGGTGTTGTAGGGGATGAGCACGCGCTTGTCCTGATCGTCCATTCCGAACATGCCTTTGGGTTTTTCCACGACGCCAATCACGCGAAATGGGGAGCCATCGATCATCACGTCTCTGCCGACCGCAGAGCCTTGCGGAAAAAGCACGGGCGCAGCGTTCTCGCCAAGGAGCACGACCTTTTCACGATGCAGATCGTCCCCATCGCTGATGAAGCGGCCCTCGAGCGTCGAGGCGTTGGCATAGACCTGGCCAAAATTCGGCTGCACGCCGCGAAAATCAATGGAGGTGACTTCGCCATACTTGGTGCGCACGGTGTGGGGTTGTTCCCACCAGGTAAGGAAGACGGTGACATCCTTTACAGCGGGGCAGCGTTCCTTGATGGCCTCGGCATCTTCGAGAGTAAGCGGTTTGCGCTCGCGCTCTTCCTTGGGACGGCGGCCATTGTGCGGGCCTTGGTCGAAGCGCGAGACAAAGGCGGTGTCCGCGCCGAACTGCTTGATGTTGTCCTGGACTTGCGCGTCAAAGCCGGTGATCAGCGCGGCCACCAGCATGATGACGCTGACACCGAGCACCACGCCAAAGACCGTCAGAGTGCTGCGCAATTTATGGGCGCGGAGCGTGTCCATCGCCTGCTTCAAGTTTTCGCCGTGTTGCTGTGCCATTTTTGATTTGGCCGACTTCGCGGTGCGAAGTCAACGCTCCTCAGCCATCCGCCCGCAGTGCTTCGATGGGATCGAGCTTTGCCGCCCGCATCGCGGGATAAATTCCAAAGAAAAGCCCCACGCCGGTGGCGACAGAGAGCGAAAGGATGACGGCGCTCATCGGTGTGCGCATGGGAATCGACGTGGCGGCGCGAGCCGCCGCAACCACGGCATAAGCCAGGACGATGCCCATAATTCCGCCAGCCGCAGCGAGGACGGCCGACTCGGTCACAAATTGCATCAGGATGTGCTTTTTTCTCGCGCCCAGCGAACGGCGCAAACCGATTTCCCGTGTGCGTTCGGTCACACTGGCCAGCATGATGTTCATGATGACGATTCCGCCCACGACCAAGAAAACGGCCGTGAGGCCCACCGCGACCATGAAGATGTTTCCGGTCAGCGATTTCCAAAGGCCCATGATGGAATCCGAGCCGATAATGCCGAAGCTGTCGGGCGAGTCCCAGGGTTGATGGCGCCAGGCGCGAAGGAGCATGCGCGCTTCATCTTCGGAGGCGCCCATCATTTCCGCGTCGCCTGCCTGCATGAAAAGCGTCAGGGAGTCTCGCTGCGTGCCCCATTCCTTGATGTAGGTCCCGAGAGGAATGAACATGAAGTTGTCTTGCGATTGGCCGAAGGCGCTGCCGATGACTTGAGATACGCCGACGACTTCGTAGCTGTGCGTGCCCGCGCGGATGGTTTTGCCGATGGGGTCCACATTGTAGAAGAACTTTTTCGCTACGTCCGCGCCAATGAAGCACACGGCAGAATGATGCTCATCGTCGGCCTCGTTGAGGAGCCTGCCGGAGGCTACGTTGAAACTGCGAACTTCGGAATAGTTCGGAGTCACTCCATCGATGTTTACGTCTTCCAGGAGATCGCTTCCATAGCGGATATCGGAGGAGGTACCGATCACGGCGGCGATCTGGCTTGTAGTGTGCATCGCCTGCTTGAGGCGGTCGAATTCTTCCATGGTGATGAGGGGACGCTTCTGTGCCTTGTTCCACTCGTCGTCGCTGGTGATGATGCCGAACCGATCGAGGACGTAGACATTTGCGCCGAGGTTGGCGATTTTGTCGGCGACGTAGAAATTGAGGCCGGCGACGACGCTCATGACCGCGACGAGGGTCGTCACGGCCAGGATGACGCCTAGTAACGTTAAGAAACTACGGAGCTTATGGGCGCGGAGGGCGTCGAGAGACAACTTCAGCGTCTCGAGCATGGTGATGGCGCCGCTGCGGAACCTGCCAAGGCTCCAAGGCAGCTTGCGAACTTCCGGGATAACGCGCCCGAAGCCGCCGATACCTTCGATAGGGGTTACACCCAAACAGTCCTCCACACACAGAAGTTAATACGGGGAAGGGGGTCGATTCGTTCCCGTCACTATATAGACGTTGGGGACGGCGGTTTGCTTTCAACGAACTTGAGCCCAGATCGTCTGCTAACAGGATTATAACGGATATCGGCGCGGAGCGGCTTTGTCTGGAAGCAACGCGGAGAAGAGTGTACAACAGCTCGGAGACCAGTGGCGCTGTTTGGCCTTAATTTTCTATGACTTATGGGCATTGGGCTGGCGCAGCACGGAAAGATTGGAAGCAACAATTGCTCGGGCTCAAGAATCAAAACTAAGATAGGTGTTGGCAGCTGTTTTTTTTGCCCACAACCATGCGCACGCACTCATTAATACTTGTCGCCGGGCTTCTGCCGGGGTTTGCGGCCACGTCCCTGGCGCAGATTACTTCGACGCCCGCGCCACCGCAAACGCAAGCCGAGAAAACGGCCCTTCTCGACCGGGTGCTGGCCAACGAGAAGAAGAGCGACGAGGCCATGAGTTTCTACGAGCGCATTGAACGGGTGGAAACGCACAAAATCGGGGATGATCCGGTATCTACGGAAAGCAAAGTCTCCCGGGTGATTCCTGCAGGCACTGGCGTGGATCATATTCCCATCGGGCCGGACGGCAAACCGACCGACGCGGATGCTTACCATGCGGAGCTTTTGAAGCTGGAGCGCGCTTTATCCTGGGCCTCGGATGAAGGCCACGCGCAGCGCGACGCGTACGAGAAAATCGCCAAGAAACGGAAGGAACGCGACGAGTTGATTGAAGCCACGCGGGTTGCGTTTCTTTATACCTTCGTTTCTACCGAATCGAGGGATGGCCGCCTTCTCTATAAATACAAAATGGCGCCAAATCCCGCCTACAAACCCACCTCTCGAGCCACGTCCATTTTTGCCAAGATTCATGGGTTTGTGTGGATTGATCCGGTAGCCGGTCAGCTTGCACGGGTCGAGGGCGAAGTGATGGAAGACATCAGTATCGGTTTGTTTCTCGCCAAGATCTATAAGGGCAGCCACTTCATGCAGGAGCAGTATGAAGTGCAGCCGGGGCTTTGGATGCCAACCTTTTCGCAGTATGACTTTGACGGCCGGAAATTGTTTAGCTCGATTTCGATCCACGAGAAGACGTTCTATAGCCAATACCACCGAATCGGACCTCCCAAGGAAGCGCTGGCGATGATACGTGCCGAGTTGGGCAAGACAGACGCCGGCGTTTCAGACCCCTGAAACTTTGTGCAGTATGCTGGGTTATAAGTACTAGAACTAGCCTCGGCCTTTGAAGGAATTGGGAGGCTTCATGACCCGAGCATTCATTTATTGGGGGACGCTTGGCCTCTGCTGGGCTTTGACCAGCTCGACCGGAATGGCGCAGAGCTCTACGCCGGCGCCTTCGCAAAGCCAGAGTGCGGCGACGGCGACTGCGGCAGCCGCGCAGAACAGTGCCGCGCCAGCAACTCCTTCTGACGTTAAGAAGCCCAAAAAAATATGGACCAACGACGACGTGAACAATTTAAGCGGACCGGTTTCGGTCGTGGGGAGCGCGAAAAAATCGGGGAAAGCAAGCTCGGAGGCGACGGCGGACCCGCAGTACATCGCGAGCGTGAAGAAGCAACTGGAAAAGCTGCGGTCGCAGTTGGATGACACGGATAAACAGCTCTCGGATCTTAAGGACTTTAGCGATGGGAAGAGCGCGACGACTTCGGGAGCCTACGAATTCACCAAGGGCTACAACCGGGTGCCGGTGGATCAGCAAATTTCCAACTTGCAGGCGAAAAAAAGCCAACTGGAAGGCAAGATTGACGCACTTCTGGATGAGGCGCGGAAGAAGGGCATCGAGCCTGGGCAACTGCGCTAATTTCTTCGACAAGCGTTCCGCGCCGCTGTAAAATTCACTGCGCCCGGTGGACGCGGGCACGTATGAAACACCATGGGTACCCTTTTCTAGTATTTCGACTCCTCTTGATTTCTATGGTTGCAGCTTGGCTCGCGCCCCTTGCTTCGACGACTCGGGGCGCAGGTGGGACGGCTTTCGATCTTGCGGGAAAGCCAGTCGATCCGCTGAAGGAGTCTGCGGGGAAAGTGGTCGTGCTGGTTTTCGTGCGGACGGATTGCCCCGTCTCGAACCGGTATGCGCCGACAATTCAGAAGCTGAGCGCGGAGCACGAGGGTAGCGCGGCGTTCTGGCTCGTTTACCCTGACAAGGCGGAGACGGCGGAAGTGATTCGCAAGCATGACGACGAGTACGGTTATAAAATTGCCGCGCTGCGAGATCCGGAAAAAGTGCTGGTGAAAGAGAGCGAGGCGCAGATTACGCCGGAGGCGGCGGTGTTTGACGCGCGAGGGCGCCTGGTCTATCACGGGCGTATCGATAATTTGTATGAAGATATCGGCCGGGCGCGCATGATTGCGACGACGCACGAATTGGAAGACGCCATCGAGGCAGCGGTGAGCGGCAAAAGGCCGGCGGTGAGTACGGCGCACGCCGTGGGATGCTACATTTCGGATCTGGAATGAAAGCTGGGCTGCAAACCCTCTCTGGATTCCTCGCACTTTTCGCGCTCGGAACGGCGGGCATTTCAGGCGGTCACACGGCAGCCGCTCGCAAGGTGGGGCCGCGAGGTGCGCCCTCGCAGGAACGCGTGACGTTCAATCGCGAGATTGCCCCGATCATTTTCGCGAATTGCTCGCAGTGCCATCATCCCGGCGAATCGGGGCCATTTTCGCTGCTCACTTACGCGGACGTGAAATCGCACGCGCGGCAGATCGCCTACATGACGAGCAAACGCATCATGCCGCCGTGGCTGCCCGATCCGGGCGGGCCGAAGTTCGCGGGTGAGCTGCGGCTGACGGACGAGCAAATCGCGACGATTCAAAAATGGGTGGACCAGGGCGAAATGGAAGGCAATCCCGCCGATCTTCCTCCGCAGCCGAAATTCGCCGTTGGGTGGGAGCTCGGCAAGCCTGACGTGATTGTACGAGCAGAGAAGCCGTATTTGCTTGCGGCCAGCGGAACCGATCAGTACTGGAATTTTATTTTTCGGACTCCCGTTCATCGCACGCGCTGGTTGAAAGCGATCGAAATCCGGCCCGGCGATAAACGGCTGGTTCATCATGCGAATGTTCTGGTGGACCGCCAGCAGTCCGGGCGGCGGATGGAAAAAGTGCCGGGAGCGGGTTTTGGGGGAATGGAGCTGATCATCGAATCGGAGACGTTCGATCCGGACAGCCATTTTCTATTTTGGAAGCCAGGGTCGCCACCGTATGTCGAGCCGGACGGAATGGCGCTGCGGCTGGACAAAACCACGGACCTGATTTTGAACACGCATTTGCAACCGTCGGGAAAATCGGAGCTGATTCAGCCGACGCTGGGTCTTTACTTCACGGACAAACCGGCGACCTTGCATCCCATTCTTTTGCAGCTCGGGAATGACCGCGAGCTGGACATTCCGCCTGGCGATAAAAAGTTTTTGGTATCCGACGATTTCGTCCTGCCGGTGGATGCGAGCGTTTTGGCCATTTATCCGCACGCGCACTATCTTGGAAAGGATTTACTCGCTTACGCGACGCTTCCGAACGGAACCCGGAAAACGCTGATTCACATCAGCAATTGGGATTTGAACTGGCAGGCCGTTTATCACTACGCGCAACCCCTAGACCTGCCTGCGGGAACGAAAATTTCGATGCGCTTTACGTACGACAATTCGACAGACAATATTCGCAATCCCAACGATCCGCCCATACGCGTGATGGCCGGGAACCGGGCTGTGGATGAAATGGCGCATTTGTGGCTGCAGGTCTTGCCACGCGAAACCGCCGACGCCACCATTGACCCACGGGTCTTGATTCAGGAAGCGCTGGCGCGGCATCACATCCAAAATGATCCCGGAGATTTCGGGGCGCACTATAACCTCGCGGCTATTCTTCAAATGAAGGGCGATCTTGCTGGGTCGGTTGCGGAGTTCGCGCAAGCCGTGCGGATTCAGCCAGACGATCCGATCGCCAACAATGCGCTGGGTGCCGTGCTGCTGGCAAGCGGGCGAATCGACGAGGCCATCGCGCATTTGAGCGTCGCCCTCAAAGGCCGGCCCGATTATTTCGATGCTCACTACAACCTGGGAAACGCGCTGGCCACGCAGAACGATTTCACGGGGGCACTTTCACAATTTCGCGCGGCGGTTCGCTTGAATCCGCAGGACGCCGGCGCGGAAGCGAATCTCGGGAGCGCGCTGGCAGAAACAGGAAACTTGAAAGAAGCGCGATTGCATTTTGAGCGAGCGCTACAAATTGATCCCAAGAACGAGGTTGCGCGCGAAAATCTGGAGCAACTGAACCGCGATTCGCAGGGCCGTCCGAATTAGGATGCTCTGCGGCGTGACCGAAGCTGTCATCCCCTCAACGGGCAAGCCAACTCTTCTTCCGCTCTCGCCGTCCAAGCGTGCAGGCTGGTATTATTCCCCGGCGGTGGGGTCCAGCAGCGTGCGAGCGCGCAACATTGACTCAATTCCTGTGTTTCGTGAAGACATCTTCCATCGTTGAGTGCCGATCTTGAGGCCATGAGACAGACTCCGCTCAGCTTCGCGCGTCGCTGCTCGATACTCATCGTTCTGGGCCTCGGATTGGCCTTCTCGCTGGCCATGAGCGGGACTTCCCGCGGCCTCTCTCCCAAAGATCGCATGAAAGTTTTTGAGAAGGTTTGGAAAGATGTCGATGAGCATTACTATGATCCCGAATTTGGCGGGGTGGATTGGAAGGAGATTCACAAGCGTTATCTGCCGCGCGTGAAGGCAGCGAAAGATGACCAGGATTTCTATGCCACGCTGGACCGGATGACGGGAGAGCTACACGACGCGCACACTCGATTCAGTTCGCCTGAACAATGGAAGCATCACGAGAAGCATGTCGGCGTGAGTGTTGGATTCCGGGCCGGCTACGTCGAGGGCAAGGTCGTGGTCCTGGATGTGCTGCCGGATAGCAACGCGGCTCGCTCGGGAGTCCAGACGGGCATGATTGTGACCGCTTTGGACGGGCAGCCGATCTCGCAACGTCTTGCTGCAGCGGCGAAGACGGTGTTGCCTTCTTCCACGGAACGGATCACCAAGCTACGTATTCTGAGCGACGTCTTTGCAGCTCCTCTGGAAACTCCGTTTGCCGCAACCTTGCAACGCACGGACGGCTCGACGTTCGATGTGAACTATGCGCGGCAGATTCTATCCAATGCGCCGCGTGTCACGGCGGCAAAGTTAGCTTCGGGATTCGGATACATCCGCTTCGACGAGTTCCAGCCTTCGCTGGTCAAAGATTTCAAGGCAGATCTGGAGAATTTACGCAGCACACCAGGGTTGATACTGGATCTGCGCTGGAACCGCGGCGGCGTGGGGTCGACTTTGGAAGCGATGGCGGGATATTTCTTCGACCGGCGAACTCTTTTCGAGAGGAGAATGACCAGAAAAGAGGTGAGCGCTTCGGAACATGACGGCCACCACACGGAAGAGATGCAGTACTTTGTGGGAAGGAAAGAAGCGCAGATTTATTCCGGCCCGGTTGTGATTCTTGTGAGCGCATATTCCGCGAGCGCCACGGAAGTTTTTGACGCGGGAATGCAAGACACGCGAAGAGCAACACTTGTGGGCAGCCCGTCATGCGGCTGCGTGCTCGGGATTACGCATGAGAGAGTGATGAAGGGCGGCGGGGTGCTGGAGATCAGCGAAATATTGTGGTTCTCGCCGAAGGGCCGCAAACTGGAAGGTGAAGGCGTGATACCGGATAAGCTTGCTGTTCCGACGATTGCTTCTCTTCAAAAAAAGCAGGACGCGGTTCTTGAGGAAGGCGAAAAAACTCTGCGAGAATTGGTGACGGCGAAGCAAGTCCTTCCCTCTTCGTGAAAAATCTCTGCCGCGGCTCGAACTTGCTATCCACTATTCCACACGCAGTGCCCGCATGGGATCAATGGTAGCCGCGCGCCACGCTGGCAAGGCGCATGCCGCTCCCGCGACCAAAACAAGGATCAAGGCGGCCACGGCTAGGGTGAAAGGATCGCGCGAACTCCCTCCGGCCCAAGATGTTACGACGCGGTTCAGAACCACGCTCAAGGACAATCCCACGGCTACTCCTGCGCCAAGCATGGCCGCAGTCGAGCCGAGCACGAGCTGCACGACGTTGCCAGGCCGCGCACCTAGCGCCATGCGGATGCCCAGCTCTTGCGTCCGTTGGGTCACGGCGAAGGAAACCACGCTGTAGAGTCCGGTGGCGGCGAGCACAAGCGCTAAAGCAGCGAAGAGACCGAAAATGGTGGCGATAAAACGCTCGCGGCCCCAGCCTCGCGTGTCGAGCCACCAATCGAGAGTGTGTTCCTGCCCGACGACCAGCTCTGAGTTGACTTCGTGCAGCCGCTCTTTCACGGAGCGAATGGCGGTCTGCGGATCGTCGTTTGCACGCACAATGACCGTTTCATCCGTGCCCAGAACAAAACTGTAGGGCAGGAAAATCGCCGGCTTCACAGGATGATCCAGCCCGTCGTTTTTTGCATCTCCGACTACGCCGATCACCTCCAGCCAATCATCTGGAGCTTGCGCCGTAAGCAGTTCCGGTTGCTGCAATTTGAGCGCGGGGCTGCGCACACTTTGGCCGAGAGGATCACGGTCGTTCAGATACTGCTTCACGAATGCCTGATTCACCATCGCCAAATGCGAAGCGCGACGGGACTCCGCATCATCGAAAATTCTGCCTCTGAGAAGCGGAACGCGGAGCGTTGAGAGCAATTGCGGGCTGATGAGTGAGAGCACCGCCTGCGCATCCGTCAATGTGGGTTTGCTCTGAATCTCGATCTTGGCGGTGAATCCTCCAAAACCCGGAAACCAACTCGTCGAGACACCCGCCTCCGCAACTCCCGGCACTTGTGCGACAGCTTGGCGCACAAGTTCATTTTGAGCGATGCGTTCCTGCCAGGTGGAAGTCGCTCCTTTTGGAGAGTCAATGTCGAGCGCAAACACATGATCGGGATCAAAGCCGAGAGGTGTGTGCACCTTCGCTGTGAATGTCCTGACGGCTCCGCCGGCTCCCGCGAGAAGTAACAGCGTCAGAGCCACCTGACTTGCAATCAGAAGGCGGTGCGTGTTGCGGCTGTGTGTGCTGCCGGTGAGCTTTGCGCTGCTCGCCTGGATGAGCGCGCCAAGCTGCGGCTTTGAGAGCTGATACGCAGGTGAAATTCCAAACAGAATTCCCGTCAGAAGGGCAATCGCCGCGCTAAAAATCAGAACCATACCATTCACGTGAATGGCGGCCTCATGCGGAAAGGAATAGTAGGGCAGCATGGTGGAGAGAGCTTTCACTCCCCAGAAAGCCGCGAGGACTCCGAGGGCGGCTCCCGTGACTGAGAGGAGAAGCGATTCCGTCAGAAGTTGCCGGATCAGCCGTCCGCGCCCAGCGCCAACGGAAGTGCGCACGGCAAGCTCGTGCTGCCGCGCCGTGCCCCGCGCAAGCAAAAGTATCGAAACATTGGCGCAACCGATGAGCAGCAGCACCACGACCGCGCCAAACAAAAATACCAATGTCCCCGCGAAGTGACCGAGCACCTCTTCATTGAGGGAGACGACCTTGACGAGCATGTTTTGTGGATAACTTTTTGGGTCTTCCTTCGCGAAGCGGTCCACCAATACCTGCATTTCGGCTTGCGCCGCCGGATATTTCGTCCCGGGCTTCAGTTTGATGAATGCGAGCCAGTAATAGTGCGGATCGGCGGTGGGCAGGGCGGGGATGTAAACGTCGTCGTCTCCCCAAGTGAAACGCGGCGGCACGACGCCGATGACAGTATAGGGAGCGTGGTCCAACTGAATCGTTTTCCCGAATACGTCGTGGCTCCCTCCATACTGCCGCTGCCAGAAGAGATAGCTAAGGACAACAACAGGGGCGGGATTCCCGCCCGGAGCATCTGCGGATGAGAATTCACGGCCAACGAGCGGCGGGACGCCCATGTACTCGAACACGTTTGGGGAATAGAGCCCGACGAGGACGGAGACGGGGAATTTGTCGCCGGTGAGGTTCTCCCTTTTTTCGTCCTGGAGGAACACGTCGTCGACCACAGAGGCCTTGCGCAGCTCTGGAGCTTGGCTGCCGTTCACGATCAATAGCGGACCCCGGCCGTTTTTGTCGCGGAGCTCAACGTGGACCATGCGATTGGCGTCTTTATAGGGATAGGGGTCCAGGAGAACGCCATATACAACGCTAAAGATTGCAGTCGTGGCGCCGATTCCCAGCATCAGGGAAAGCACGGCGCTGACGGCAAACCCCGGCGTTTTGAGGAACTGCCGCAACGCGAAGCGTGCATCTTGCGCCAACGTGCGCATGTCCAGCCTCCGCAGGAGATATACCTGTAAAGACGTTGCCAGGGCAGATTGGTTCCCTGGAGGTGGATGAAAAAGATGAAATTATTGCTTAAGCCGTCTCAGCAACCTGGTAGAGGAACTCGACGTAGGAGCGGACGGCGTCGTCCATGCCCGCCACTTTCGGGTTGCTGGATTCGATCAGGTAATATTCATCGGGTGCGTGGGCGCCGTTGTCGTGGCCCATGCCGAAATGGCCGGCGGGAAGATGCAGCGGGTCGCCCGTGAAAACATAACCGGGCCAGGAGCCCGCGAGGCGGGGAAAGAGGACAGGGTCAATGCCATTCTTCCGGTAAACAGCGAGAGCCGCCTGAATGATGGAGGAATCGGCGGGTGTGCTGGTGGGATCGTAGCCGCCGCTCATGTTGACTTCGATGTCGCCAAAACCCTTTTTCGCGAGATGGGCTTTGAGCGCGGCGAGCGATTCGGCTGCGGTCATATCGGGCACAAGGCGCATATCGATCTTCGCCACGGCTCTTGAGGGGAGGATCGTTTTTCCGCCGGGACCCGTGTAACCGCCGACCAAGCCTTCGATATTAACGGTGGGGCGCGAGGCGAGAAGTTCGAGCGATTCCTGCCAGCTCACGTCATGCACCCAATGATCGACGCCCATGAGTTTCTTCGCTTCGGCTTCGCTGAGACGGCGCGCGGCTTCGGCAATCATTTTTTTGTCGGCGGCAGAGAGCGGCCGCGCCTTTGCCGCGAAGCCCTCAATGACGGGATCGTTGCCATCTGGAGAGACGAGAGTTACCAGCGCTTCGACCAAATGCCAGGCCGGACTGTCCACGCGCGCTTTGTTGCTGGAGTGCAAATCCTTCTTTGGGCCGCGTCCCCAGCGCGCACCGCTCGAGACCAGCTCAAGCTCGACAACGCCTTTGGCGCCCAGATAGACCTCAACTTCGCCGCTGAGACCTTGCGCTGCAAAAGGCATGAAAACGGAAGTACACTTTTTCAGTTCGGCCGCGACATCGGACCGGCGCACGACTTGCGGAAAATGCGGCGAGCCAATTTCTTCTTCGCCTTCCGCGACGAACACAAAATTCACCGGCATTTTCTTTCCCGCGCCGCGCATGGCGTGCAGCGCTGCAAGAAATGTCGCTTCGGGCCCTTTCTGGTTGACCGCGCCGCGGCCGACGATCACTTTGCCGAGTCCAGGTTTGTCTACCAGCCGCGCTTCGAAGGGCGGGGAACTCCACTCCGATGGATCGGCCTGCTTCACGTCGTACATGAAATAAAGGCCGACGGTGCGCGGCGCGCCTGCGTCGAGCGTGGCGAAAATTCCAGGCTGGCCGTCGGTGGGAACTTTGGTCACTTGGCCGAAACCGGCGTCGCGCAGCATGTTCATGGTCAGCTCGCAGCCTTCGTTCATTCCGCGATTCTCCGCGGCGATGGACGGTTGCTGAATCCAGTGCTGCAAACGCTGCACAGCTTCGTCGTGGCGCTTCTCGATTTCGGCGCGGATCGCGTTCATGTCGTCGGGCGCGGCGGCCGAGGCCACGGGCGCCCAGGCCGGCAAGGCAAGCGCTGCCGCACTGGCCACAGCACCCTGCAGGAATGTACGGCGATTGGCCCCCGCGTCGTAATCGAGAGCGCTTGCGGGACGCTGCTCCCTGCTCCCCTTCTGTTCGCCTCCCCGATTGTCCAAGCGTGGAAATTCAAATTCGTTATTCATCATTCCCCCATCCCAGCGATTCTCTTCGCAACGAGCCGAATCCAGCCACTTGCAGGCGCGTATTCTATCCCCAATGGCGCGTGCTTGCGCCACACCAAATTTCGCATCCAAGGAAAAAAGGAAACGGGGCGCAAGGGAGAGCGCCCCGTTCGATCTTTAGCCAGTTGAGACTTCCGGACTTTCCCCGTCGCGGAAGATTGGGAATTATTTCGCGGCCGCGGCCGAGACTTCCTTCTCGATGGGCGCGCCAATCAAGTTTCCCCATTCGGTCCAGGAACCGTCGTAGTTGCGGACGTCCCTGATGCCCATGAGGTATTTGAGGACAAACCAGGTGTGCGAGCTGCGCTCCCCGATGCGGCAGTACGCGATGACTTCGCGGTCGCCGCTGATGCCCTTCGCGCCGTAGAGCTGCTTCAGCGCGTCGAGGCTTTTGAATGTGCCATCTTCGTTGACGGCCTGGGCCCAGGGGATATTGGCAGCGCCTGGAATGTGGCCCGCGCGCTGCGCGGTCTCGCTCATTCCAGGAGGCGCGATGATCTTTCCGGTGAATTCGTCGACCGAGCGCACATCGACGAGCTGCGCGCCGGACTTTTTCTCGACCGCCGCGAAAACATCGTCGCGCTTCGCGCGGATCGCGGCGTTGGCGGCTTTCACTTTATAGGTTGTGGGTGCGACGGACGGCTTGGCTGTGCTGAGCGGGCGCTTTTCCTCGAGCCACTTCTTGCGGCCGCCGTTCATGAGGAGGGCTTTTTCGTGGCCGTAGTATTTCAGTTGCCAAAATGCCCACGCAGCGAACCAGTTGTTGTTGTCGCCGTAGAGAACGATAGTTGTTTCCGGAGAGATGCCAGCTTTGCCGAGCAATTCCTCAAAGGCGGTGGGCTGCGCGAGATCGCGGCGAATAGCGTCCTGCAGCTCGGTCTGCCAATTCCACGCGATGGCGCCTTCGACGTGCCCCTGGTCGTAGGCGGTCGTGTCGACATCGACTTCGACAACGCGGATTCCCGGATCTTTAGAGTGGGCAGCTACCCATTCGGTGGTGACGAGTACTTCTGGATGTGCATAGTCAGACATGGCGTTTCCCTTTCGTGTTAGACGTAGGAAGAAAATAATAGCGCAGATGGGGCGGCAAATCACCCTCTTTTTTGTCGAGATTCGGCGAACTGATGAAGGGCCAAGAATCAGTGCAAAATCGAGCCTTTCTCGGCATGCCTGAATCCTTTTGCTCAAGGCGGGGCTCTTCCTTACTAGAGGGGAGGAACAACCAGTGTCGCAAACAATGACAGTTGAGAGATATCGGGGGCTCGGCGAGCGCACCCAGCTGGTCGATGTGCGGTCGGCAACGGAGTTCGCCGCAGGGCATATACCAAGCGCGGTCAATATTCCCATGGAGCAGATTGAGGGGCGGCTGGCCGATTTGGAAGCAGGCTGTAAAATTTTGTTGGTATGTCAAGGCGGCGGGAGGGCCGGTTTGGTGGCCAGCTTGCTTGAGCCGTGTGGGAGGGACGTCGCCGTGCTTGAAGGAGGAACGGCGGCGTGGATCAAAGAAGGACTGCCTGTAGTGACAAGTGTGAAGACGAGATGGTCTCTAGAACGGCAGGTGAGGCTGGGAGCGGGAGTTCTGGTGCTGGCGGGAGTGGTGTTGGGAACTCTTGTGAGTACGAAATGGACGCTGCTCAGTGGGTTCGCCGGCTTAGGATTGATTTTCGCGGGGATGACGGACATCTGCCCGATGGCCGCGCTACTGAGCAAGTTGCCGTGGAATCGCAGGAGCCAGTGCACCGCGCCGACGCGCGCCTGAAACAATACGGAGCAACACTTCGGAAGAGTACAGCTCCGGTGAAAAAGGCGGTGCCAGGATAGAGCTATGGACTTTGAGAAGCTTGCGAACGAGCACAAGGATGCCGTGTACCGGCAGATGCTGCGAGTTTGCGGGAATCGCGAGGACGCCGAAGATGTTCTGGTGGAGGCGCTGTTGAAGGCCTACCGGAATTTGGAATCGCTGCGGGAGTCATCCGCTTTTCGCGCGTGGCTAGCGCAAATTGCCCGGCGAGTCTGCTGGCAGTTGAAGGAAAAGGAAGCGCTGCTGCCCGTGTTGCAGCTCTCCTCGCTGGAAGAGGATGGGCGGCAACTAGCCAGCACCGGACCACAGCCCGAAGCGGAGGCAGCGAAGCGTGAGATGAGAGAGCTGCTGAATGAAGCGCTGCAAGGACTACCGGAAGAACTCCGGGAGGTGTACGAACTGCGGGACATAAAAGGGGCCTCGGGAGACGAGGTAGCGAAGAGGCTGGGCATTTCGCGCGCGGCGATGAAGTCCCGGTTGCATCGGGCCAGAGAGCAAATGCGACGACGGCTGGATGCGGCACTGGGTGCGGAGCAGGAAAAAAAATAAGCGGGCAGCACGGAGGTAACCATGGAAGTCACGGTAGAACATATCGGAGCTGTGCAATTTGAAATCAGAGCCCGAGGCCATGTGATCGTCAGCGATCAGCCGGTGGAGAGCGGCGGGTACGATGAGGGCATGACTCCGCCAGAGCTGCTGCTGGCGGCTCTGGGCTCCTGCGCGGGATACTACGCCGCACAATATATGCGGAAACACAAGCTAGGGATGGAGGGAACGAAGGTGAAGGTTTCCGCGGAGAAAGCCAAGGACCCTGCGCGGATGGAGAATTTTGCAATCCGAGTGGAAGTTCCCGTGGGGTTGAGCGAAGCGCATACCGCGGGAATTGAAGAAGCGGTGCATCATTGCCTGGTGCACAACACGCTGTTGCATCCCCCAAAGATCACTCTTGAGGTGTCCGGCCTGGTTTCAGCAAACCAATAAGGCCAATAGAGGGATTGAAGGATCGCATGTCGGGTGCCATCAATCCGCGGGCAGGAGTTTCCCGTCGCGCGTCTCCCACTCGATACGCACCAGCCAGTCGTAATGCATGCCCTCGGTCCTAAGCCAGGCTTCCAGAGTTTCGCGGGAATCGGAACGAAACTCGGCGAACATCTTGCCTTCAACCATGTTGACCAGGACGCGTTCTGCGCAGGCCGGGCCGCCGCCTTGCATGCGTTGTGCGAGGGTTTCTGCGCCCTGGCGGGTGAGGCAGGCGAGCGTGTGTTGCGAAAGATAGCGGGGCATGGGAACTCCTCAGAGAGAGTTGGAGTTCAAGTATTTCACAGAAGACGATGTTCGTGCATGTGCAGGGCAGAAGTGATCATTTCAAATCAGGAAGCATCCTACAAATGCCAGTGCAGAGGCCCGATCTACAGTGTGTGCTAGGATTGTGGGCTGTGCTGAAGAATGTGATTCCGCGTTTCCTTGGACGTGTACCTGTCTCCTGGCGCAGAGCAATCATCGGCCGTCCGGACAGCCCCTCGCGAATCGCAACGATCGCTCATCGTTTTCTGAATCACCTTTCGCCTGATAGATTACAGGTCTTTGATTGCCGAGGCGCCCTCGATGGATACCGGATGTGCATCGATTGGAGGCGATTTCGAAGTTTTGTTTACGGCACTTGGGAACCCGAATTCAGCCGGGCCGTCACCTCCGCCGCAAAGCAGGGCATGACCGTAATCGACATTGGAGCTCACATCGGGTTTCACACGCTCTTGTTTGCAAAGTGCGTCGGCCCGACCGGCCGCGTGTTTTCATTCGAGCCTCTCCCAGAGAATTTCGATTTGCTGCGGAAGAATGTTGAGCTGAACAATTTGACGCAAGTCCGAGCCTTCGATAAGGCTGTTTTCTCGCGTGCAGGCGAAATCACGATTTCGGTCCCGGATGACCAGCCTAACTCGGGTAACGGCTCCGCGTGTCTGGAAAAAGGCGTGAAACAATTCCGCGTCAATGCAGTTTCACTCGATGCTTTCTGCGAGGAATTCTCAATTCGACCTGACATCCTCAAAATGGACGTGGAGGGAGCCGAATATGAGGTTCTTAAGGGTGCGGAACGTGTCATAGCCCAATTCCGGCCGATGTTATTGATCGAGCTTCATCATTTTGACGGAAATGTAGCGGCTCATCCGGTGCCAGACCTTGTGAGCGGCTGGGGTTATCAAATTCATTGGATTGACCGCTGGCAGTTAACTAGTCATATCTTCGCGACTCCGGGCACATCTCCCGTAGAATCTGTCATGACACCTTGGGCCGGCTCGGCCTGAGAAACCTTCAAGCGGCGGTTGTCTTTGCATAAACTCGACACACTCTCATGAGAATTGCATCGGCACTATCTTCAGGTCAGTTCGGAAGACGCCCGCTGATTGCCTTCGGCACTTTGGTCTTCGGCGCCTTTGCTGCACTCACCACGCCGAACGTGGACTCGTTGCCAGCTCGCTTGAAGTTTCTTGTCGCAGGGAAAATCAGAATCATGGACGAGCACGGGGACCCACCCATAATTCACCGATCTTCTTCGATCTTCTCCGGCGACAGTTTCTCTCCCTCGCTGGAGTAAAGCTCCGGGAGCATTTAGTCTTTCCTCCAAATGGCTATCAGCTCACGCGCAAACCGTTGGCACGGATGCCTCGCATTGCCTCGATTGCTTTTACGGGCAAATCCATCTCGGGCGACAACCATCTTCTAGTCATCGAGGCCGCACACTGAAGCTTTTCTCCGTGAGTCTCTTGACGTTCGATTCTCACGCCCCAGTCCAACGATCTTTTAGACGGAGAAAAGGCCCTTCGTAGTATTTTCTGGAAAGGAAGGCGGCTAGCGAGGCGAGTCCAGCGGCGCAAATAAATCGCACCGACAAGAGCGTCATTCTCCCTAAAGTAGGGTGCGCCGATGGCCAGAGCTTGGACGCAATCGTGTCGTAGCCAGCAAAGAATAGCCAATGGACCAAATAGAGCCCGTAACTGATTTCTCCAAAAAACCGCAGTATCGGGATATTTACCAGTCTTCGCCATTTACCCGTGCCCAAAAACAATGTCAGCCCGAGCGCTCCGAGAAAAAATAGTTGAGCCACAGTCAGCAGCAGCGAAGCGCCCAGGAGACGGCGCTGGGTCAGTATCCCGTATCGCGCGCCGAATAAAGCCATCGAAACTGCTACTCCGAGCACCGCCGCAATAAACAAGATAAGGCGTTTCCTCGTGAATTGCGGCAGCCGCACAGTCATCGCTAATATCGCGCCCATGGCCAGCCCATCCGCCACCAGCCACGTCAGGTAGCCAGAGCCCTCTGGCCAGCCTCGGAAAAAATACCACGCCCGCAAGAACGGCTCGGCGCATACGATTGCCGCCGCGCAGATCATTAATGCGCGGCCGGAGAGGATCCGAACCGCGACGGGCCAAACAAAATAGAAATGTTCCTCGACCGCGAGAGACCAAAGCATCGTGTACGTCATCGGGATGCCCAGCGGCGAGGCCAGATTCGACAGATAAAAGAAGCTGAGCAGCAAATAAGCCCTGCTTTGCGATGGGATGAACAGCAGAATCAGCAAGAGCCCATAAAAGGCCGGCAAGATTCGCAACGCGCGCCGCACATAGAATCTTCGGAAGTAATGCTCTTGTGCTTTTGAATCAACCAGAATTCCCGTTATCAGAAATCCGGACAATACGAAAAACAGATTTACACCCAGCCAGCCGAATCGGGTGGCGTTGACGAATAGCTTCCCGGCACCGGTCAGTCCTGTGAGGTTGTTCGACCAGAAAAACCCGTGGTAGAAGACGACGAGCAGTATCGCGACCCCGCGAAGTGAGTCGAGTTCCGGCATCTTCGGACGTATGATGGTCGCACTGGGGGAGGTTCCCATGTCTTGTGCAAACGCAGATAACTAATGCACCCCCGGGAATCGCCAATGTCCCTTTGGAAAAATCTCTCGTTCGGCCATAATTGCATTGTAGGACGAGCGCGCTAACTTTGGGAACTAGCTTCATATTACGGTCGAGGCGTCCGCAGAGAAGCACGCTGCTGCTTTTGTTTGTTCTGGTCGTCGGCGCTTTCGCCGCGTACGAACTAGCCCAGTATGTGATCAGCGGCAACATGATCGGCTTGGCCTATGCCGCAATGTGTCTCGTGGGCGGAGCAATCGTCGTCGCCATCCTCAACAATTGGCGAAACGGGGTGTATTTTTTTCTGAGCTGGCTCTTGTTCGAAGATTTTGCGCGGAAATTCCTGGGCAATAACATGGCGATTTACTTCGCCAAGGACTTTCTGGTCCTGATCGTGTACATGTCGTTCTTTGCGGCTTATCGCAGAAAAGAAGTTAAGTTCTTCCGCCCTCCGTTTCTCATGCCGGTGTTGATTTTCATCTGGTTCGGCGCACTCCAGATATTCAATCCGGCTTCGACAAGCATTTGGTATGGGCTGATGGGCTTCAAAATATTTTTCTATTACGTCCCACTCATTTTCATAGGCTATGCGCTTCTGAATTCGGAGGAGGAGCTACGCCGCTTCTTCACCGTGAATATGATTCTCGTGCTCATCATCGTTTCTTTGGGGATCGCTCAATCCATCCTTGGTCCATCCTTCCTGAACCCGGCGCACCAAGCGGCGGATTTGCGTGAGCTGAGCGGTCTCTACAGAGTTTCGCCCATCAGCGGCGAGATCGCTTATCGCCCAACTTCGGTGTTTGTGAGCGCCGGCCGCTATTCGGACTTCATCATGGTGGCCTGGATTTTGGTTCTTGGCTTCAGCGGTTATCTTCTGTTGCGCCACAAGAAGGGGAGAGTGCTCGCGTTTATCGCTATCCCCGTTACCGCTGCCGGAGCCTTCCTAACCGCATCGAGAGGTTCTTTCATGTGGGGAATGATCAACGCCGCGGTAACAAGCGTCGCGTTCATCTGGGGCGCCCCGTGGCGACAAGGAGAAGCGCGACGCGTGGTCCGTTCCATTCAGCGCCTGGCGATCGGTATCGGGCTGGGAATGGTCTTACTCTTCTATGCGTATCCGAGTGCTCTCGAGTCACGATTAGCCATTTATAAAGAAACACTATTGCCGAGCAGT
>JBARBE010000058.1:0-49218 GCA_049792735.1 Candidatus Acidiferrum sp. | reverse complement strand
AAAGTGGGCCCGGCCACCGATCTGGGCCCAGGCGTTGATGCTGCCCATGCGGGCCCAGAACAACACTAAAGCCGATTTCACGACCGCCGCCGCGGGGATGCGTGGTTCTAATCTCCGATCAGAAACTTGCGTGAGGATATCTGCGGAGAGAGAGAAGATTTTTTCCGCGTAGGCAATCAGGCGGCGGAGAACGTTTATCGCTTCCTTTCCCGAAGACGTTTCCATTCCAACTCGGAAACTTCTTCGATGAACTGCTGCATTTGCTGATAACTGCTTACGGCTTGGCGAACCCGTTGTTCCCATACCTTGGGGATACAGATCTGGCGTGGTTTCCCGGCGTGACTCTGAACTAAGTACAGGGACTTGTGTGGATCGCCTTGTGCACAGTGACAGTTCGACTTACCACACTTGCGAAAGCGTTCGGAGAGGGTACCGCGAAGAAACCACTGGCTGGAAGCCAGCTGCGCGACCCGAGAGCGAAATTTGCGTTCGGAAGGCGAGAGGCTAGAGCGATGAAAAGCAGAATCAACTGGTTTTTTCATCTGAGAATTATATACTATCTCAGATTAGTTTGGATGTCCACACACAAAATGCAATGCGAATTTGCTCAGCACCTCAAAAGGGGCCAACGGTAGGAGAATCAAATACTTGGATTGCTCAGAAAACTTCGTTGCGGAATCACTGCCGAAGACCTGCGACGCCGGAGGCGGCGCGCTTGGGTTGTAGTGGAGCGAGGGGCCAGGAACGTATTATTGGGCGAATCTCCTCCGAGCGGGTATCTTCGCGAATGCCGCTCTCTGCAAGACTTGCATTAGTTCCGAGTTACCTATCATCCACTTAGATTATTATAAGTCAGAAAGAAACTTCTAATCTCCTCAAACCCCAGTACCAGGTGTGAGTCATCGCGAACAATGAGGGATTTTTTGCTTGGGCTGGACGAAGATCGAGCGCTTCATACCACGAGTCGAGGTTGCAGTGCGCCCCGAACCGTCTGACTAAGACTCGTAAGACTGTATGGTTTGCGTAGGACCACTGCACCTCGTTCGACCATTGATACAAGAGCCTTTGCTTTAGGGGTGTAGCCTGTCGTAAAAATCACCCGGATACCAGGCCGCATAGCGGACATTTCCAAATAGGCTTCCGGACCGCTCAGCGAAGGCATCACGACATCCATAACAATCAAATCGATCTCATCGGCGTTCTGTTTGAAGAGCTCAAGAGCCTTCGTGCCATCGGACGCGGCAAGAATGCGATAGCCAAGCGCCTGCAACATTTCCTGCGCTGTATCTCGAAGGCCGTCGTGATCTTCGGCCAACAGAATTGTTTCGGTGCCCCTTAAAGGCTGATTCATACAGGCTGCATCGTCGGGTTCGTGCACTCCGTTGTCGGCAGCGAGGTAGACCTGGAAAGAGGTTCCTTTTCCGGGTTCACTGCTTGTGAGGATGAATCCACCATGCTGGTTCACAATGCCGTGCACGGTGGCGAGGCCAAGCCCTGTTCCTTTTCCTGTCTCTTTGGTCGTGAAGAACGGTTCAAACATGGTATCCATCGTCGCAGTGTCCATACCGACGCCGGTGTCAGTTACTGATAGCAAGACATAACTCCCCGGACGGCCATAAGCGTGGTTGCGGCAGAACTCCGCTCCGAGCTCGACGTTTTGAGTCTCAATGAGTAGTTGGCCTCCTCCCGCCATGGCGTCCCGCGCGTTAAGGCAGAGATTCATTAACACTTGCTCGATCTGCGTCGGGTCGGCAAGCGTGACGCGCAGGTCCGGAGCGACATGAACCCGGACCTCGATATCCTCTCCGATTATTCTGCTGAGAAGCCCCATTTCTTCTTTGACGAGGATATTTAGATTGATCTTTCGAGTTTGCAGGACCTGGCCTCCGGCAAACGCGAGAAGTTGAGAAGTCAATTTTCCCGCCCGCACAGATTGGTCACGGATCTTCTGAAAACGATTGTGCAAACCATTCCCAGGTTGCGTTTCTTCACACCCCATTTCCGCCCAGCCGAGGATCGCGCCGATCATATTGTTGAAATCGTGCGCGATCCCGCCGACGAGTCTCCCTATTGCTTCATATTTCTGTAATTGTTGCACTCGCCGGTCGAGCCGCCTTCTCTCCTTGCGTTCCCCCGCATCCCGTAGCTCACGTTGAACAGCCGGAACCAGGCGCTTGAGATTCGTCTTCATCACGTAGTCCTGAGCACCGGTTCTCATAGCGTCCGTGGCCACATCTTCTCCAATGGTGCCAGACACGAAAATGAATGGAACGTCGGCGTCTCTCGCTCTTACAGTTTTCAATGCCTCGGTCCCCGAGAAGTGCGGCATAGAATGGTCGGAGATAATGATGTCCCAGTTTTCATTGAGAGCTCGCGCTAGAGCACCGGCCGAGTCCACTCGCTCAGAATTGATTTCGAACCCAGCCTGCCGAAGAAGCAGGAGTAGGAGTGCAGCGTCGTCCTCCGAATCCTCAACGATCAGCAATCGCATAGAGTTTTGCATCTAGACTCTCCTTAGTGGCGGTTCGTTTAGGACCAGCCAATACAAACCGAGTTGCGCGGCAGCGACAACGAACTGATCGAAGTCCACCGGCTTGCGAACATAACTGTTAGCGCCGAGATCGTAACCGTTAATGCGATCCTGGTCATCGTTCGAGGACGTGAGAATGACTACCGGGAGCAGTTTTGTTCGATCATCGGCGCGAAGACGGCGAAGCACGCCCAACCCATCCAGCTTGGGTAGCTTCAAATCAAGGAGAACCACTTGGGGCAGTTCCGCGGTGTTGCGGCCTGTATGGATGCCTTCGCCAAATAGATATTCCAAGGCCTCCACACCGTCGCGCGCAACTACGACTTCGTTCACAATCTTGTTCTTTTTCAACGCGCGGACCGTTAGGGCTTCGTCGTCGGGATTGTCTTCGACCAGCATAATCACATTGTTTTTCATAAACGCTCCTCTAGGAAGCCGCCCCACTTAGCGTGAAATAAAAAGTCGCGCCATGGTTAACCTCGCTTTTCGCCCAGATACGCCCACCGTGGCGGTGAACGATCCGTTGCACCGTGGCCAAACCTACCCCCGTTCCCGCAAACTCACTCATCGAGTGAAGTCGCTGGAACGCGCCGAATAGCCGGTCTGCATAGGCCGGATCGAACCCCGCGCCGTCGTCTCTCACGAAATACGCCATGGTTCCATCTTCGTGCGTCGCGCCAAACTCGATGTGCGCGGACGCCCCCTTGGACGTGAATTTCCAGGCATTGCTCAGTAGGTTCTCGAGCACCGCCCGTAACAATCCCGGGTCCGCGGTTGTCTTAAGCCCATCTTCGATGCGCAGTTCAATATCTCGTTCAGGCTGGCTCTTCTGAAGGTCGCCCGCCACGGAGAACGCCATCGCGCTGATATCGACACTTTGCGTATGCATCTCGGTGCGTGATAGCCGTGAAAGGTTCAATAGATCGTCAATCAACATGCCCATGCGTTGCGTTGCGGCACGTATCCGATTCAGGTGAGTCTTGTTCGTTTCATCGAGTCGGTCACCGCAATCTTCCAGCAACGCATGGCTGAATCCGTCGATCGTCCTAAGCGGAGCTCGCAGGTCATGCGAAACCGAATAGCTGAATGATTCCAGTTCGTTGTTGACGGCAATCAGGCGGGCGTTTGACCGCGCCAGCTCCTTTTGCTGGCGTTCAACCTCCGCTTCTGCCTCTCTTTTATGAGTGATGTCCCGGGTCACCTTGCCGTAACCGCGGAGCTGCCCTGTCGCATCTCGCAGTGCAGTTATCACTACGCTGGCCCAAAAAACGGAACCGTCTTTCCGTACGCGCCAGCCTTCCTCTTCAAAGCGACCTTCATCCGCCGCGATCTTAAGCTCCATGGAAGGCTTCCCTTGCGCCACAGCCTCCGGCGTATAGAACTTTGAGAAGTGCTCGCCAATAATCTCATCAGCACGATAGCCCTTAATGTGCTCCGCGCCCTCATTCCAAGTCGTTATTCGGCCCCCCGGATCGAGCATGAGAATTGCGTAGTCCTTCACTCCCATCACCAATAGTCGAAATTTTTCGTCGCCCTGTTTCCGCTCCTCGCTTTCTCTTGCTAGTTCCGTCTTTGCCTGAATCCATTGATTGGGGCTGGGAATCCGAATCGCTTGTGGGATAAGTCGGACCGACAGAGCGGCGGTAGATATAGAAGCTGCCGCTGTGATGGCCTTAGCTACTCCCGCCAGCCAATATTGCCTATGCCATAAGTTCCAGACCTCCATGACGTGCGTCGTACCGCACGCGATGATGAACAACCCAAAGAGCGTAAACATCCAGCTGAAAGGCAGGTCGCGGCGCTTACGGATAATCCAGAGAAGAGTGAGAGGGATGCTGAAATAAGCAAGCGCGATGAGTGCATCCGATATGACATTCAGCCACACCAGGCCCGAATTCCACTGGTAGCAGTCACCATGAGGTTGGAAACCACCGGACATGAACAATTGCCTGAAGAAATCCACTGCGCCCTCCACCGCGGGCATGACACTTCGCTGAGCCATTGCACCAAATGAGATTCGAAGAGAAGGGGAGAGGACCTCTTCTGCTATACGAACGCCAGCCAGAATCGGCGGCGGAAGAGCAGAGTCACAAATATCTGACTTTCCTGAAGGGAACTTTATCTTGACCGAATGGAGCGAATTGTCAAGGATGGCAGAGCGATCGACGGTGTTGAAGTTACCCTGTGGCGTCTGGCCCGCAAAGCAAGAACCGCTCTGAACTGTGCTCTGCTAATTCCCCGACACGCGACAGCCA
This sequence comes from Candidatus Acidiferrum sp., assembly GCA_049792735.1. Lineage (GTDB taxonomy): Bacteria > Acidobacteriota > Terriglobia > Acidiferrales > UBA7541 > Acidiferrum. The sequence goes on along the minus strand of JBARBE010000058.1, from coordinate 44,433 downwards.
GCCAACAACCATTCTGTCCCTCGCATCCTGATCAACGTAGCTTTGGGGAGCGAAAGCCGACGTTCTGGGCACATCGTCGGCTTAACTGGCCAATCGTGATGCCCGCGCGAGCTTAAACCTCGCAGAATCTAAATTTTGAAGCGCGTGCACAGATTGGCCGGTTAAGCCGACAACTCGCTCGGAGTATGTCTGGCGGGAACAGCGCTTCTCTATTCACCTCGTTTTCTAACGATCCGCCAGAGATTTCTAGGGTTTCAGGAATGCAAATCAAAATCAAAGGTCGGCCATTCAAATTAGGCACCCGCTTGTGATCTTCATGCGTTTCTGGTAACAGTTCAATAAATGAATCTGTCCATTCTCGTCTCCGTCCTCTTTCTCGGATTCCTGGCCGACGATTGGTCAAAGCCTTCGCTTAGCGCTGGGTCTCCCGGCGATCCAGAACGCCCGGGGAAGTACCGATGAAAAAGAAGCTCCGAACGTTGTTGGCTGGCTTGGCCTCGGCCTTTCCCAGCGCCTTCAGTCCCTACTGGCGCGTGGTGCCGCTAGGACGGATGAAGATGCTCATGGTGGGGTACTTCTTCGTCGGCGCCGCTGGCGGTTTCGCGTTCGATCTATTGCAGCTCCATGCTTCCCGTGTCGGCGGCGGTCTCTTTTGGCCCGTCTTAATAGGTGCGGCAGCGACGGCGGCTAGGGCTGCCGGAATCAAAAGAGTTCGTCTTATCCCTCTTCTGCTTCTGCTGGTTTTCGTGACCGCTTGGCTGGGCTACCGGGCCTCGCATGTTTCGCCGCCTATCCCGGTCCCCGTTGTGATACATCGGCGCGTACTATTCGATGCGATCGGGATCTTGATTGCTATCGGTTTCGGGACCCGATTTCTGCTGTTCTTCGCTGGCACCGAGGGCTTGGCTAGTGTGCGCATGCAGACCGAGCTTTCTTTGGCTCACGGCATTCAGGCGACCCTGGTTCCGACCGTCTCCTTTCAGAACGCGAGTTTCGAGCTATACGGCAAATCGGTCCCCAGTACAGAAATGGGCGGCGATCTGATCGACGTCATCGAGAGCAACGGTGGGTTGGTGGCCTACGTCGCCGATATCTCCGGCCACGGCCTGCCCGCCGGCCAGCTCATGGGGATGTTGAAGACGGCCATGCGACTCGCCGCCCAACTCCGCCAAATGCCAGTAGGGGCGCTTGAAAGTGTGGACCGCGTGCTGGCAGATCTCAAGGAACGTGAAATGTATGCCACCCTGGCCCTGCTCCGCTTCGATGCCTCCAGTGAAGCCGAATACGCGTTGGCCGGCCATCCGCCGATCCTCCATTATCGGCACGGCAGCCGGGACACGGCCCAGCTCTCCATGGAGCAGCTTCCGCTGGGACTGATCCCCGGCGGTTCCTATGCTAGTAAGCGCGTCATCTATTCGCCGCAGGATCTGTTTTTGATGTTTACCGACGGCATAACGGAAGTGGCCAATGCCAGAGACGAAGAATTTGGCCTGACCCGCCTGCAAGAGCTGCTGACGCAACACGCTGCCAGAGCCTTGCCGGAGATTTGGGATCTCATCATTCGCGAGGTGCGACGATATGGTCTGCAGCAGGATGACCAAAGTCTGCTCCTGCTGCGCGTTTTGGACCCGGCTATCCCTCTCGCGACCTGAACTCCAAAGGGGCGCAGGACACACGAAAGCCGCTTTGAGGCACAAGAGGCGAGCCGTAATGTACCAGGGCTTAGAGAGAGATTTCTCCCGGTTGACGGGGTACTCTTCCATAATCCGGTAAGGGAAGGGTGGCCGACCACTCGTCCAGGATGGTCCGGCTCTTAGTCTGGTATGGCGGCACACACTTCCACCCTTATTTCCCTATCTGAGCCTGGGACGAGGGACTAGATCTCGGGAAACTGAGAACGCACGCTCTCGCGTGTAAACAGGATCCACCACCAAAGGCTTATCGGTATCAAGATCACAAGCAAAAGCTCAAAAGCAAGAAAGTAAAGCCCCCCTCCGATTGCGAAAATCGCACCCTGGCCCGGGTCAGGCGGAAACACGGAAGAAGGACGGAGAACAATTAGCAGTGCGCAGCCTGCAGGAGGAACGGTCGAAAGAAGAAGAGTAATTTTTCTTGCCCAGTCGCGCAGGCGTAGAAGTCCAATTGACGCGGCGATGCCCAACAGACCGAAGCAGAGCGGGATCCCGACATAAACAGTGTAAACCGCTGGAGCCAGGGATTCACGGTTGAGAGTGGGAAAGAGGCGATGGCTTTGAATTGACGCCACAAAATACAAGCCGGGTGGAACCAACGCAGCAAGACTCCCCACGAACTGAACCGCGGCGACCGCTATGATGGAGTTCGACGGTTTCATCGCGGTTCGAGTCGGTCCTTTCTACAGTCCGCTAGAATTGAGGGAACACCAGAGCAGTCCGGTAACGAAAACGATGGAGGAAGCAAATACAAACCAATGGCATTTCGGACCGAGTGCACCAGGACTAATGCCCATGCCCAGATTCTACCGAAATCGCGAAATACCTGTTCTGCTCCGGAACAAGAACGTATGCAAGGAGATAATGCAGACTAGAGACCCGCCCTCATATTCCGCACGGATGACGGGCAAGCGGGAAGTAATCCCAAGGTAAGGGTTGCCGACATTACCGGGAGTTAGAGGGTGGTGGCTCGAAATGCGATGCGGATTAGGGGCACTTCTATGGGCAGCGCGTTTATCATCCAGGAGAAATCGCACTGGAATCGACCCGTCCGCGCGCACTCAGTTGTCGGTACACTGCTGTCATCATCAGGACTGACAGAGGAACTGTGATGAATAAGCCGAGCCCAAGCAAGCTTGCACCAAACACATTGAGGACGAGAAGAACAACAAGAATCCACAACAAGTAGGGCTTTGCGCCAGTGCTCAGAGTGGCGCTATGTTGGAAACTGCGCGCTAGATTCGTCTCACCGGCGGCCAGGCAGAAACCGAACAGGGCGTAACGAACAGCGAGGTAGACTCCCGGGACTACCAAGAGCAGCAGGCCAATCACAACCATCAGCAGATAGAGCACTTGGGCAGCCAAGAACTTTGGACCCAAGCTCAAATGCGCAAAGGTGTCGAAGAATTTCGGCTCTCCCCCATCAGATAAGGCAAGGCATATTTGGAGAAAGCCGACTTCCATGCCGGCTAAAAAGATTAGGAATGCTAAGTGCGCCACGGCCCACAACAGAATGCCAAACCGTTGTCCCGCAATGACTACGATTTCCAGCATGACCCAAGCACCGAAGATTGTCAGGAGAACCGCTGTAAAGAGGCCAAAACGTTTCTTGAAGATAGGCCAGGCAAAGTTGAAAGCTTGACGAATGGAAATCGGATCGCCTTTCACTTTGTCAGACCTCCAATTTTGCGAATCGACTGAGCTTCTCAATAACTCTTGGACCTCCAGATTGTCACTTTCGTATCTGACAGACTCACAGCATCGCGCGGGGGTCGATTCTATATGCGCTTAGTGTGCCAAGTATCGTAGCTCCCCGTTAGCCAGATGCACGTAGAAATGATTTCCTCCGCACCCCATTGCGGGAACCTCTCCGGGATTGTGCTTGGATGACGGACAACCCTTCCACAATCCGGTGAGGTAAGGGTTGCCGACGATACACCCGGAATGAGCAGACGCGAACGGCAAATCCACGGGTAGCGCGTTTTCGAGGCGGAAATCCCGCCCAACGGAGCAATTCCATCAGAAAACTGACTGTTCTGCGTTGCTATGGATGTTTAGCCACGTGAAATTTACGGGGCGCTATGGTTTGCGTGCGATTGCATAGACTGCGTTGGTTTCGACGCTTTGCACACGGTCCTTCGATATGTAGTCTAGGGTCGCTTGCCACACGCGTTTACGTGTTTCTTGATCTAGTTGCTCGATAGTGCCCCGGTAGCCTGATCCCATTGCGATGGTCCAGAAGTCCTCCGGCGAACTTAGACGCTGAGCACCGGCCTCTGCCAGTAGATCATCTGTGTGTACACCCGCTTCGAGCAGCATGGATGCAAGCGCACGCGGTTCGTTGATGCGGTCCCATGGATTGAAGCTCTTGTAGAGGTCCGGACGCTCGTTCCGCACGGCGTTCCAGAAAGCGGAACTCCCGGGTTCCAAGACGCGCGGTCCCCAGGTGGTAATTGCAAGTTGGCCGCCGGGCCGGAGAACTCGCCAAAGGGAACGAACACCCGAAGGCATGTCCGGCACAAAGAAGATACCGAACACGCAAATCACTGCGTCGAACGTTTCCGTGGAAGGATCCAGCTCCTCGATATCTTTCAAACGGAACTCAGCGTGCGTCAGGCCGAGTTGCGACGCTTTCCCTCGCGCCAAGCGCAGGAGATTCTCTGCTAAATCGACACCTAGTAAGCGCCCGATTGGGCCTATGGCTTTCGCTGCCGGAATGGCAGAGGCGCCGCTGCCGCAGCATGCATCTAGAACGCACGCACCGATCTTCAGCGACATTCGCTCCACTGTTCGCTGGCCGATGCGGTCCCAGAACGAAAGGGCTGGCGCATCGAAATAATCGGCCGCAGCGTTATATGTAGAAGTTGCGCGCACCTTCGCGTCGTTCCTCGTTTCAGGTTGCATTTGAACGCTCTCTCGCAGGGAGGTGTGAGAACAAAGCCTATCGTAGCGCGGAACAGCGGTCTTTTCGCGAACAGGCTTCAGCACGGCCGCTATGTCCTCAAAGTCGCGTAACCAGAGATGTGGCCCACTTGTCACTTCGGCGATTCGTGTCCGAGTCACGGGCAACCCTTCCACAATCCGGTAAGGTAAGGGTTGCCGACAATCCGCCCGTAATGTCGGGGCAAATGCGACGCCTCTACACTACTTTCTCCTTGACAAGCCGGGAATGCGGGCTTAGTTTCATAAGTAGGTTAGGATACTTGGATGCCTGAACACGCGCAGATTCTCCCCGGCACCCTCGATTTGCTCATTCTGAAAGCCGTCTCTCTGGGTCCGCTCTACGGCTACGGCATTCTGCTGCGCATCGAACAGATTTCACAAGGAGCACTGCTGATCGAACAGGGCGCGCTGTACCCTGCGTTGTTTCGACTTGTGCGGCAGGGATTGTTGAAGGCGCACTGGGACACATCGGAGAACAATCGAAGGACCAAGTTCTACGAGCTGACAACCGCCGGGCGGAAACGTTTACGGCAGGAGGAGGACGGCTGGAACCGCCTAGTCGCCGCAATTGCCTCAGCCCTTAGGGCACAGCCGAGGGAAATATGAGGATCTTCGCCTCGCTTCGTTCTGTCGTTTCGGCGCAGTTCCACCGTTCCCAGGTCGAGAACGAGATAGAAGAGGAGCTGCGTGCGCATATCCAGGATCGCGCCAATAATTTCGAGCGCGCGGGCGTTCCGCGTGCAGAGGCCGAGCGACGCGCCCGGCTCGAGTTCGGCGGCTATCAGAAGTTCAAGGAAGAAATCCGCGAAGCCCAAGGCACGCACTTCCTTGAAACCTTGATTCAAGACATGCGCTATGGACTGCGCATGTTGCGCAAATCTCCCGGCTTTACCACCGTCGCTGTCCTCACTCTCGCCCTGGGCGTTGGCGCTAATACTGCTATTTTCAGCCTGACCTACGCCGTAATCCTAAAGAGCCTGCCGGTGCCAAACCCGGATGAGTTGGTCCGCTACTCTTTCAGCGAACTTGGCGAGGCAGACCTTTCGATTTCAGGTCCCGCGTACGACGCACTTTGTAAGCACGAAACTGTGGATCAAGACATTCTGGCTTGGAGCGGAGCCCATCTGACAGTCCGCGAGAACGGCAGCGTAACGGAAGTGCGCGGCGCGCTGATCACAGGGAACGGCTTTCGCGTGCTGGAGCTTGCGCCGTACATCGGGCGGACGTTTGGCGAACAGGATGACGCGCCCGGCGGCGGACCAAACGGTGATCAAGCGCTGCTTGGATTTTCGTATTGGAAGCAACATTTCGACGGTAGGAAAACCGCGCTCGGTCAGGCGCTGTCGATCAATGGAAGGTCGGTAAGAGTGATCGGCGTGCTCCCGCCCGACTTCGACGGTCTGATCGCCCCCCAGCAAGTCGATATCGTCCTGCCGCTTTCGTTCGAGGAAATCATCAACGCGCCGACTCCGGAGCGGCACGGCCCTCCGGGCGACAACTGGCTGACGGTAATCGGCAGGCTAAAGCCCGGAGAATCGCTCGAGTCGGCTCGTGCAAATTTGCAAGCCACAGAGAAAATCGTGCGCGAGGAGGCCGACCCGAGCCATCGGTTTATGGGCGGGCTCCAGTTCCATGTCGAAAGCGGTCGGTCAGGCAGATCGTTCCTGAGGGGCGATTATAGTCAGCCATTATTGATATTGGAAGTACTGGTCGGGCTGCTTCTGCTTCTTTGCTGCGCGAATGCGGCGCTCCTGATGCTCGCTCGCGTCACAGGCCGGTTTCGCGAATTTGCCGTTCGCGGGGCTCTTGGCGCGTCACGCGGGCGCTTGCTGCGGCAGATGCTCACCGAAGTTGGGATCCTGGCGGCGTGCGGACTCGGCCTTGGCATCTGGCTGGGATGGGCAGCGGCGCGCTCGCTGGTTTCGATGCTGGGGACGATCGGCGAACCACCGGCACTGGATGTCACCCCCCAGACCGCGATCCTGGCATTTGCGGCGGGCGCAACTCTAGTCTCCGTCATAGTCGCTGGACTTTGGCCCGCGTTGCGCGCCAGCCGCATCGACCCCGCTTTGGACTTGAAGCGGAGCGAAGCGGTTTCGTCTTTCTCGTCGAATCGGCTCGGCACTTGGATCGTGCCGGCTCAAGTGGCTCTCAGCATCACGCTGCTGAGTTCGGCCGTGTTGTTGGGCGGGACCTTCATCCATCTGTTATTGGAACATGCGGGTTTCCGCCCCGACGGCGTGACCATCGCCACTGTCGATTTGAGCTCCGTGAACCCTACGCCAAAGCAAGCGGGCCGGGATGTTCGGGATATTGCGAAGGCTCTCAAAGCCGCGCCAGGCGTGGAAGCTTCGACCATCGTTTCCGGTCTTCCGATCGATGGTGGTTGGACCGCATCGCACTACTTTTCATTAGGAAAGCATGGCGCGGTTCATACTGATATGCAGACGTGGGTTGAGCCCGCCTCTCCCGCCTATTTCGAGGTCATGGGAACACGAATCCTTGAAGGCCGCGGCTTCACACAGGCAGACGAGAGCGGCGCGCGTGTGTGCATCCTCAGCTCGTCTGCCGCCGCCTACTTTTTCCCGAACGAAGACGCCGTCGGCAGGTTTGTCTACTCCGGCGGCGAGGACCCGCACGAAGACGGTCAAGTTCTCGACCCCAGGAACGCGTGCCGCGTGATCGGAATGTCCGAGGACGCGCGGTTTCTGTCGCTGCGTGAAGCTCCTCCGCGTGTGCTTTACAATCTGGCGACGGGCGACGAGTGGGGCACGGGGGTCTCCTTTGCTGTGCGGAGTTCGAGCTCGAGCCTAGCCGCAGAAGCTATCCGCAACGCCGTCCGGAGACAGGTCCCGGGCATTCCCGACCCGGAGATATTCACGTTCAACGAGCTGATCGAGAATCATCTGGAAAAGGAACGAATGCTGATGAGTCTTTCTGTTTCCTTCGGGTGCGTCGCTCTATTGCTCGTCGCTCTCGGTCTCTACGGTGTGCTCGCACGAAGTGTAACGCTGCGCACTAAAGAGATCGGGCTGCGCCTGGCCCTCGGTGCGCAGCCGCGAGACGTAGTGATGCAGTTAATTCGTCGAGGACTGCACCTCGTGATCGTCGGGGCGATCGTCGGCGTACCGGTCGCTCTCGCAAGCATGCGCCTGCTCAAAGGCTTGCTCTTCGGCATTAATCCCGACAATCCGGTCGCTTTTGCAATGGTGGTTCTTCTCGTGTTTGTCGTTGTTGTGGGTGTGAGCTGCATCCCTGCCTGGCGCTCCGCGAAAGTCGATCCGATGGTCGCACTCAGGCACGAATAACCCTTCGCAGATCGCGCGCAAGTCTTCCTCGGAACAATCTTGCGCAAACATCTGGAGATTTGGTGACATTGCTGGCCGTTCCTCCCGAGTGACGGCAACCCAGAAGTTATGCCGAGCCCGAAGTCCGCTTCGGGGAAGACAGGTCTATTCCGTGGAGATCACGGGCAAAAGGGAACCGATTGAATTCTTGCGCGGTACCTGTTTCAGTTTCCATCTAGTTTCCAACTAAGGCTGTGATTCGGAAAGCTAAGTGCCGCCAGATCAATCGGTTTCAGAGTCTTATTTAGAGCTTCCCAAGCTTCGGACGTGGGTTCGATTCCCATCGCCCGCTCCAGTTACCTTGTTTCCCCCTAATAACTTAACGATTTGTCGCGGCGGCAAAAGGCGGCATTAAAGCACAAAATGAGTTTCGACGGTAGCACCGCTAGCCCGCGCGAAAAGGCCGAACCACAATTCCGCACTTCGTTGAATTCTGGCCACTGCTGTGCGCCGGCTCGATGCATGGTTTGGCAACTTCGGGGGAGGGCTCATCGCTCTTTTCTCCCCTTTTCATCGAATAGGCGTCCAATAAATATTGGGAAAGCATGCGCTGGGTATTGAAAAAAGAGCCGTTTACGGCGATTGTTGAACGCATAGTTTGTGCATAGGCTTGTGGCTGCAGGTAGAACATCGGCAGAATCGTGTGTTCGAGTTTGTCGTAAAGCGACGCGATCTCAACGTCGCGGCGCTCGGGGTCTTCATCGTAACCGATGGACCAGCCAGTGACTCCTTCGAAATGCCCCTCGACCCACCATCCGTCCCTCACACTTAGACTCGGAACGGCGTTCATAGCTGCCTTCATACCGCTTGTGCCCGAGGCCTCGAAAGGTCGATGGGGTGTGTTGAGCCAGAGGTCCACGCCCGCCGTGAATAATTGGGCCCAGCGAAGATCGTAATCGCTGACGTAAACAACGGGGACAACGCCGCGCAGCGCTTCGGCTGCTTCAAACACCTTGCGAATCATAGCTTTCCCGGATTCGTCCCGTGGGTGAGCCTTTCCGCCCAGGATGATCTGAAAGGGGCCAGCGTTTTTCTGGATGGTCTGTAGCCGGTCCAAATCAGAGAAAAGTAGGTCAGCCCGCTTATACTCAGCGGCTCTGCGTGCAAAGCCCAACGTCGCGACATCCTCGGAAAGACCTACGCCAGTCGCTTTCTTGACTTCGCGCAACAGCTCTCGCTTCGCTTGCAGATGTGCCTCCCGGATCTCCTCGATGTCAATTCCCACGGCGTATCGAAGGTATAAGTTGTCGTAGCGCCATTCAGGAATGTGCCGGTCGTAGAGTTTTTGAAATGAGGCGGAAGTCCACGTGGCGGCGTGAACTCCGTTAGTGATGGAGTGGATCGGATAGTTGGGGAACATAGTTTGCGATACTTCGCCGTGGCGCATCGCGACGCCGTTGATGTAGCGCGAGCAGCGCAAGGCAAGGGAAGTCATGTTCAGTGTTCCCGCCGGGCAGCACCCCGTGTCAAGAAAGGTGCGAACCCGGTCCGCGCCAAGAATTTGCGTCGCCAAAGCCAAAGAAAACTGATCGAAAGCCGTGGGAACTGGCGTATGGGTTGTAAACACACACTTCTCGCGAACCTTCTCAATGTCCGCAGCGCTCGCCCTGGTTAGATGTTCCCGGCCGATTTCCTCTTCCAGCAAAGCGAGGGTGAGAAGTGCGGAGTGCCCCTCATTCATGTGGAAGCGGGAAATATTCTGATGTCCCATGGCGCGAAGAAAACGAACTCCGGCAATTCCGAGAATTGCTTCCTGGCATAGACGATAGGTATCGTCACCGCCGTAGAGAAAATCTGTTAGTGTGCGTTGGTAATTACAGTTTTCTGGCATATCAACATCGAGGAAATAGACCTGCACTTTGCGGCCGGTCAGACCGACAATCGAGTATCGCCATCCACGGACCTTCACTTCTTGTCCGTCGAGACGGACGGAAACCAACGGCGGCATTGGTTCAAGAACCTTTTCAGGACTCCATTCCTGGGCCCGCTCGGTCTGCCGCCCTTTTTCGTCGAGAAGCTGGCGAAAATAGCCTTTGCGATGAAGCAGAGTCACGGCAACCATTGGAATTCCCAGATCGGCTGCCGAGCGAAGGGTGTCCCCAGCTAGAACGCCAAGCCCGCCGCTATATGTGGGAAAGCGGGGGTCCGCGGCGATTTCCATCGAGAAATAGGCGATGCGTACGTCAGGTTCAAGGGTCATTCAATCCTCTTTTTTGCCTTAAAGCCTTGATACGGCACTCTACCGAGTCGCATCGCGTGCCTTATCGATTCTAAAGCCGGGGCAGACGGCGCGAAACGTGATCTTCCGGTGCTGTCGCGGTCGTAAGATACGGATTTCAGCTTATTGATCCTTCCATCATTCATATTCAGTGGCCGGTCGGACGCAGGCTGTGACGCCCATCACAAATATGCGTGACTTCGGTCATCGTTTGCTCTCGTTTTTCTTGCCTTAATGAAAACGGCAGCTAGGGAGGTCATCATGAACGCAACTTTTCTGGCAGTGGCGCCCAAGAAGCAAGCGGTTCCGTCCACTATGCGTGCGCTGGTGTTTCGGGGGCCGAATAATATCGGCATAGAACAAGTTCCCATTCCCAAAGCGGGGCCCGGAGAAGCGGTTATTCGCGTGACACTGACGACGATTTGCGGGACTGATTTGCACATTTTGAGGGGAGAGTATTCCGTAAGGCCGGGGCTCGTTATCGGCCATGAGCCCGTCGGGGTGATTTACGAACTTGGAATCGGTGTTACAGATTACGCCGTAGGTGAACGGGTGCTCGTTGGAGCGATTACCCCGTGCGGCCAATGCAATTACTGTTTGAATGGTGATTGGTCTCAGTGTGGAGGGCCGATAGGCGGATGGAAATTCGGAAACACCATCAACGGCGCACAAGCGGAATACCTTCTTGTTCCGAACGCGCAAGCCAACCTTGCGAAGATTCCCGACGATCTGACTGACGAGCAAGTCGTACTGTTGGCGGACATTGCCTCCACCGGAATCTCGGCTGCGGAAAGCGGAGAAGTGAAGCTCGGCGATACCGTGGCCATCTTTGCGCAAGGGCCAATCGGTCTATGCGCGACGGTGGGCGCAAAACTCAGGGGCGCAGGGTTCATCATAGCTGTCGAGTCCGACCCGGTGCGTTCAGCCATGGCGAAGCGGATGGGCGCCGATGTCGTGGTCGACCACACCAAGACGAATCCAGTTGAAGAAATTCGTCGAATGACGGATGGAAAAGGCGTTGACGTCGCGATCGAGGCGCTTGGCACTCAGGAAACTTTTGAAGGCGCGCTTCGCGTGCTTCGCGCAGGCGGGACTTTGTCGAGCCTCGGCGTTTATTCAGGAAAGCTGTCTGTTCCTCTCGAGCCGTTCGCCGCCGGTCTAGGTGATCACAAGATTGTGACAACACTATGCCCTGGCGGTAAGGAGCGCATGCGGCGCCTGATGGAGTTGGTTCGTCACGGCCGGTTGGATCTGCGGCCTCTTCTGACGCATTCATTCTCTTTGAACCGCATTACGGAGGCCTATGAATTCTTTGGGCAAAGGAAAGAAGGTGTCATTAAGATCGCTATCAGGCCATGATTCCCATAGAAATAGGTTTCTTAGTGCGGCTGATTAAGTGAAGTTCAGTCTCCTCACAGGGGGAGGTGGATTATGAGATTAGAAGCAGCAGAAAAACATTCAAGAACTGGCGAGAAAATAAACGTTATCGCCGTTGATGCCGATGAGCAAGCGCGAAGGATTCACACTGCGATCGCGCGCCGTGCATTCGAAATCTTCGAGAAAAGCCGTTCGGGAACCCACCAACAAGAAGATTGGCGCCAGGCCGAATCGGCGCTCTTGAGGCCGCTCTGTGTCGGACGTATGAGCTTAGATGACAGTCTGTGGGTAAGCATGGACGCCTGCCATTTCCAGGAAGGCACGATTGAGATTTGGGTTGCGCCTCGCCGTCTCACCGTTTGCGGTAAGCCTCGATCCAAGGGGCAAGAGGCCATATCGGCCTCCACTACTGCCCCTCTGCACGAAGACTTGATGTTCCGCGAAGTTGGACTCCCCGTCGAGGTGGATCCTTCGAACGTTGCAGCACGATTTAAGGGACAATCTCTTGAAATACTCCTGAAGAAAGTGCAGGTGAAACAAGAACAGGCAGTTAGGGCAGCGGCTGCCTGACGTTCTAGTTTTCATTTGTGCATTTTGGGTGCGCGCAATCGCCGCGAAAGGCCCATCATCCTGAAGGTCTGATTCCGAGGCCCTAAGAACTTCCCTCTCGGTCGACAATGACTTCCCAAGGTTTGCTTGACTCTATTTCACCTGGAGAGATTCGATGTAAGCGACCATATCGTCCACGTGGTGCTGTCCGGTAGGATCCTTGATGGGATCGAGATCCCTGAAACGTGATCCCCACACGGGCATGTCGTCCGATCCATGGGCAACGAGGTTCCTACCAAATTTCAATAGCGCTCCCACATACCCTGAAGGAAACTCAACGTGGTGGCGCTTCGCTAGAGTCGTGAGATCCGAGGGCGCCGGATTCAGTGCGACTGCCGCTGGACCATCTCCCTTGGCATCCGCTCCATGGCAGGATGCGCAGTACTTTAGGAACGTCTCTTTGCCTGACGCCAAGCTAGGTTTCCTGGCAGAGTGTTCTTGATTGGCCTTTCCCTGCGTACCGCTGATGCTCAGTGCCGCCGCCAACGCGCCACACAAAAAAATCATCTTGAACGCAAAGATGAAATCTATCCGGGTTCTCGCCGCAATATGGTTTTGGGTCAAAGCCAATGTTTCTTTCTGGTCGAATACTATCACGCTCTCAGGTTTCTCTGCTCAGGGGCTCGTGGTCTGAAGCGCAGAAAATTGTCTTCGAAACAAAACAACACTGTACGGTCGCGAGACTCCTCGTCTCCGGCGGCGTGCCATTTGTTCTCTTTTTTATCGTGTAGATTCCAAGCGCCTGTGCGCACTGTCACATCGCCGCATGTGCCATATCACCGCCAAGCCCGAACTTTTGGCTGTAAATAATTAGGCGTAGAGAGAACCAGGACAAGGATGCGTCCGGCAGGAGGGTCGGGGATGAAAGTCCTGATTGCATTAAACATAACCGCGCAATCCAGCGAGATCGTGAATGAGGCTGCTTCCAGGCCTTGGCCCGCCGGGACAGTGTTTCTGCTGTTACATGTTCTAGATCCCTTTCCGTTTGCGAAGGCGCCAATTTCACTGAAACGAGCCGAGGAAGCTGCTGCAGTTCAACTCAAGAGCGCCGCAACAAGATTGAGCGAAGCGGGCTGGAAGACGGAGAGTGACGTGGTCATTGGTATGCCCCGGCGGGCCGTTTCAGAAATCGCGGCTTCCTGGCACGCGGACTTGATTATTGTCGGTTCAAATGATGCTGGAGTATTGATGAGGCTGTTCCTAGGGTGTACCGCTCGGTCCGTTCTTCGACACGCGCCCTGCGCAGTCGAAATCGTTCGGCCAACCATGGAAGCACAACGACAGGCCAAGCCTCGTGGGATGAAAATACTCGTGGCCACAGATGGGTCTGAATACTCGACGGCAGCGATTCAGTCCCTGGCGAGCCGTCCGTGGCCCAAAGGAAGCGTGGCCAAGGTGGTTTCGATTCCCGAACCCTTCATGCCGCTTGGCGAATTCCCCTACTTTGAGTTAAGGGAGATTGAGGAACTGAACGCGTCTGCACTCAACGATGCCAAGCGCTATGCGGAGGCCGGCGCGGAGATTCTCACAAAAGCGGGCCTGAATGCCACCGCGGAAACGCCGCTTCCTAGAGACAGCGACGCCAGAGAAATCGTGAAGGAAGCGGAACGATGGCAGGCGCAACTTATCGTCATTGGCTCGCATGGCCGGCGCGGATTTGACCGCTTAACGATGGGAAGTGTGGCGGAGCACGTCGCGATGCACGCGCCATGTTCCGTGGAAGTGATTAGGGCGTTGTTGGCCCCGAAAAGCAAATCGAAGAAAGTTTCAAAGAAGGGAGCAAAACCATGAGAGTTGTGGATGTCATGATGGGAACGCCGTATCACTGCCGGCCGGATACAAATCTCGGCACGGCAACGGAACTTATGTGGACGGGGAACTGCGGCTTCCTGCCTGTTGTGGGTGGAGAGGGAAGAGTAGTGGGCATAATTACTGATCGCGATATTTGTGTGGCTCTTGGAACGCGGGGCCGGCCCTCCGGGGACGTAACAGTAGCTGAGGTGATGACTTCCAAGGTGTATTCCTGCTTGCCAGAGGACGACATTCACGTGGCGTTGCGATCCATGCGGGAAGGGCACGTTCGCCGGCTTCCTGTGATTACCAAGCAAGGCGCGCTCGTAGGCGTGATTTCCATGGACGACGTGTTGCTGCGGGCGGAGACGCCGGGTGCGGGAAAAACGCCCGAGCTTTCGAGCGAAGAGATCGTAAAGACCTATCGCGAGATTAACACGAGACAGTTGCCCCAAGCTGTGGCCACAAAACGCGCCGCTGCTTGAAATCGTCGCAAGCAAGGCACGATGGTTAGCAGATTTAGCGGTTAGAGTCGGCGCGGAGAAGGAGGTCGCTATGGCGCAGAACTGTGGAATCCAACATCTCCGAAGGGAACATGAGAGCATTCTTCGCCTCGCACACACCATCGAGAAGATGCTCGAACTGGCTGCGAAGAACGTCTTTGCTCTACATTTGAAGGCCCTCAAGGGACGTCAATCGCTCGATCGGGGTCTTTCGAGCATCGAAAAGCATTGCCAGATAGGGGTCTCGAAGCTCGATGCCATTTACCAGAACACTCTGCAACGCGAAGAGCGCGAACGAATCGATGCAGAGCACGCGCAGATACTCGAAACCATTGGGAGCTTTCGTGAAGAATTGAAATGTGCCACCGCAGACCGGACCATGGCGATGATTCTGCCAGGAATGGACGTCGTCAACCGGCTCCGCACTCACATTGCGTACGAGCGAGAATTGCTCGCACAAGTCGCTCCATCGAGGAAGAATGTGGTGGCAATTACAGAGAAGAGAAAAAAGGGCGCGAAACCCCCAGGCGCATTCATTAGGTGCACCGGCAAGCAGGCGAAATCTGCGAGGGTGTCCTACCTTCCGTATACGCTAGAGCCGCACCCCGAACTATGAAGCTGCCAGCTCGACCACAATTTCACTCGGTTGTTGCATGCGAGCCCGAATAACTCAGCTTCGGCCACCCGGTTGAGATACGAGACTGCTTATTCTTCTTGGAATGGCTCGATGTGCTTTGTCAATCTCTCGATCGGCGTGGAGGTGTGGATGATGGCGATTGTCTCGGAATGTTGTGCGCTGCGACGAGCGCTTGTCCGAGGCTTAGCCCCCCATCGCCAGAAGGAACCTCGGACTGCGTGAAAACATGAAATTCCCGGGATTTCAATTCGCGAATCAAGTCTTCAAAGGCAAGCAGATTGTTGAAGGTACCCCCGCTCAGGCATATCTGGTTGATAGAAGATTCTTCTCGGAGCAAGCAGGCGAGGCGCGCGAAAACTTCGACCAGGCCGTTGTGGAATCGGCGACTGATTATTTCCGTGGTTACCATTCGACGGAGATCTTCCACGACGGCGCTGAATAAAGGAGAAGGGTCGATCTGCCAGCGTCCGTCTTGCCGACGAATGGCCAGGGGATATACTGCCGAATCGTTCGATGACCGCGCCGCCATTTCCAGTTCAATGGCAGCCTGAGCTTCGTAGCTTACTTTCTGGCGAACTCCAATCAGGGCGGCTACAGCATCGAATAATCGGCCGCAACTCGAGCTCAGTGGCGAATTCACCCCCTGGGACATCATACGAAGAATCAAATCTGCCTTTCCGCGATTCAGTTTCTGTACGAAAGGGATATCCAGACCAAGGAAATCCTCGCCAAAGGCTTCTGCCAAGTAGCTCACTGCCATACGCCAGGGTTCACGAATTGCTGCGGCGCCTCCCGGCAGGCGGGCGTATGCGAGATGTGCGGCGCGCTCGAAGCTTGCATAGTCTGCGAAAAATGCTTCACCGCCCCAAATGTGTGCATCCGTGCCGTAACCGGCTCCGTCCAGAGAAAGTCCGATCACTCGCCCCTCGATATGGTTCTCTGCCATACACGCAGCGATGTGCGCGTGGTGATGCTGTACACCGACGAGATGCAAGCCCTTCTGCGCCAATGCCCATTTTGTCGAAAAATAATCTGGATGGAGGTCGTGCGCGATAGCTACCGGCTCGATTTCAAGAATTCTCGAAAGGTAAGTGATGGTGTCACAGAAGAAATCGAAGCTTTCCTCGTTTTCGAGGTCGCCGATGTGCTGGCTCAGAAAGGCAAGATTACCTCGCGTAAGGCAGATAGTATTCTTCAGCTCTCCTCCGACGGCAAGAATCTGCGGAAATTCCTTAGGCAAGTGCACAGCGGCCGGCACGTAGCCTCGTGACCTTCGAATCTGTCGTAGCTTGCCAGCAGAAGAACGAACGATCGAGTCGTCACAGCGAACAAGAATTTCTCGGTTGTGCAGGAGAAAGAAGTCGGCAATTTCTCCCAACCGATCCACCGCCTCACGGTTGTCTATCGCAATCGGCTCCTCGCTCAGGTTTCCACTGGTCATGATCAATGCTTCGAACTTGCCTGCGGCGAAGAGCAAGTAGTGTATAGGGGTATAGGGCAAGAACAGCCCCAGGTCGCTCTGCTTCGGTGCCACAGTCTCAGCGATTGCAGCGTCTTTCATTTTTGGCAAGAGCACGATGGGTCGCTGCCGGCTGGTTAAAAGTCTCCGTCCTTCGCGATCGATCTCGCAAAGGCACCCAGCGGCTTCCAGATCCCGCACCATAATGGCAAAGGGTTTCTCAAAGCGCCCCTTGCGCTGGCGCAGCCGCTCCACTGCACCCAAGTTCATGGCATCCACGGCAAAGTGGAATCCGCCGAGACCCTTGACTCCGACTATCTCGCCTGATCGGATGTGTTCGGCGGCCGCCGCGATGGGGTTAAGTTCTTTCATCGGTCGGCCTCGAGCGTCCCAGAGTTCGACTTGGGGACCGCATTCCCAGCAAGCATTCGGCTGCGCATGAAAACGGCGGTCTTGTGGGTCCTCATACTCCGCCCGGCATTTGTCGCACAGTGGGAACGCCGACATCGAGGTGCGCTGCCGATCATAAGGAATGTCTCGCATGATCGTAAAGCGCGGCCCGCAGTTCGTACAATTGATGAACGGATAGAGATACCGACGATCCTGAAGGTCAAACAACTCGCGAAGACAGTCCTCACAAACGGCCACGTCCGGGGAGATCAGCGCGGTAGCGTGCTCGGCAGTATGGCTCGAAAGAATTTCAAAGCACCGATCCGGCTGGCACGGCATCTCGCGAACTAACACGCGGGCAATTTGTGCAAGCGCTGGTGGCTGCTCGGGAAGTCGCGAGACGAAGTCCTCGACCAGATCCGCTGGTCCCTGAACTTCGATAGTGACTCCTGCGGGCGTGTTGCTGATGTTTCCACCGAGGTTTCGATCGACCGCAAGCCGATAGACGTAGGGGCGGAATCCGACTCCCTGCACGATCCCAGATACCTGGATTTCCTTGCGGACTTGCATGACTCATCGAGTTGCGGACATAGCAGCCCGCGAGCTTTGCCGCTTACGATCCAACCAAACCAGCCATGCTGCAATTCCCTGGCGCGCCTGGCAGGATACACGAACAATCTCCATGTTACGGTGGACGCTGCGCGCATTTTCCTCGGCAGCAGCCATATCGAATGGTACGTAGGGCAGCAGGTCGATTTTGTTCAGGATCAGGAGTTCCGACTTAAAAAAAATCGACGGGTATTTTAGCGGCTTGTCCTCTCCTTCCGTGACGCTGAGAACGACCAGTTTTGCGGACTCGCCCAGATCATAGCTCGCGGGGCAGACAAGATTCCCGACGTTTTCGATCAACAATAAATCGATCTCTTCCAAACGCCAGTCCAGAAGTGCTCTCTCGATCATTCGGGCGTCCAGATGGCAGGTGCCCCCCGTGGTGATTTGCTTCACGGGAAAACCGAACCGGGCCAGGCGTTTCGCGTCGTTTTCCGTCTGAATGTCTCCAGTAAGAACGGCTACTCGTTCGCTGCGGTCGAAGCTTTCGAGAGTGCGTTCGAGCAGACTGGTCTTCCCCGATCCGGGTGAGCTAATTAGGTTCAGGCACAGAACATTGTGATCGGCAAAACGAGCCCGAAGTCCGGCTGCAATTCGCTCGTTTTCGCTTAAGACCTTACGTTCCAACAATACGCGCTCCATTTGCGACCTCCAGATAGGCGAGCTCCAGTTCGTCGCCTCCTAAGAATGTTGATTCCATCATGCCGCACACCGGACAGATTGCGTCTTCTCTTGAGGCCGCGTAGCAGTGTCCACAGGCACGGCATTGATAGCGGCGCGGGCAGTATTCAATTTCGAGTGCAAGCGGTTCCAATTCTGTGCCACGCACGAGGGCCTCAAAACAAAAGCTCATGGCGTCCGGATCAACACCTGCTAGCTCACCGATCCGCACACCCACTTTGAAGATGTGGCCATTCGGGAACCGATGGGTTTCCGCGCGAATCGCGTCGAGCACCGCATTGGCTATTCCCATTTCGTGCATGGTTCAGCAGATTCTCGGCAATTGGTCGCCAGAGAGGAGATCGACGATCCGCGAGGTTCCCAGCCGGGTTCGCAAGGTGACCATTCCCGGATGGGCTTGCGTCACCCTTCCGATCATCCGCGCATTGCGGCCCAGCGGATGCCGGCGCATTGCTTCGAGAATCGTTTCTGCCGCCGTGGATTCTACTATCGCCACCAGCTTGCCTTCGTTTGCCACGTAAAGGGGATCAAGGCCCAACATTTCGCAGGCGCCTTGGACTTCCTCTCGGACGGGGATCGCGCTCTCATCAAGCTCAATGCTAACTCGGGACCGGGCGGCAATCTCGTTCAAAGAACTTGAGAGGCCGCCGCGCGTAGGGTCGCGGAGACAACGAATTTCAGAACTCGCACGCAGCATTTCCGCCACAAGAGTGTGCAAGGCGACTGTGTCGCTCGCAATAGCGCTTTCGAACTCAAGGCCTTCCCGCTGAGAGAGTATGGTAATTCCATGCTCTCCAATGGTCCCGCTCAGCAGCACGCAATCTCCCGGGCGCGCTTGATCAGCGGAAAGCCGCACGCCGGATGAAACGAGTCCGATGCCTGAGGTGTTCACAAACAAGCCGTCGCCGCTTCCTTTTTCCACTACTTTCGTGTCTCCCGTGACGACAACGATGCCCGCAAGAGCAGCGGCGACCCGAACAGACTCCATGACGCGCCGAAGAGTATCGAATGGGAACCCTTCTTCGAGGATAAGTGCAAGGCTCAAGAAAAGAGGTTCCGCTCCTCCCATCGCGAGGTCGTTCACGGTTCCGTTCACCGCCAGCGTTCCGATGTCGCCGCCGGGGAAAAACAGCGGCTTTACGACGAAAGAGTCTGTCGTAAACGCAACACGCGATCCGCCAATATCCACGATAGCTTGGTCATCCAGACGATCGAGCACGGGATTTTGCAGCGCCGGAAGGAGAATATTTCGCAGCAGGTCGCCGCTCATCCGGCCTCCGCTGCCATGACCCAGGAGGATGGATTCCCTGGCCGCAATTGGAACCGGACAATGCAAAGACACATCGAATTTCGTTTGTGGCGGCATCAATGGCCTTCCCTCGTTGCGATGGCATACCGGCGATATTGGAAATATGCGGCGCAAGCCCCCTCGGAAGAGACCATCGGAGCGCCCAGCGGATTTTCCGGTGTGCAGCGCGTCCCGAAGGCCGAACAATCCGTGGGTTTCTTCAGTCCCTGGAGCACCTCTGCGCTAATGCATTCCGCAGGCTCATCGGCCGTCACCCCCTCGGTCCCAAAGATGCGATCTGCGTCGAATTCTGAGTATTCTTCGCGGAGGCTGAGACCGCTCTCGGGGATTCCGCCGATCCCGCGCCATTTCCGGTCACACACTTCGAAAACCTCTGCCAATACCTTTTGAGCGCGCAGGTTCCCCTCGTAAGTTACCGAGCGGACGTATTGGTTCTCGACTTCCGCGCGTCCTTGTTCCAGTTGGGTAACTAGCATCAGAATTGCTTCCAGCAGATCAAGAGGCTCGAACCCGCCCACAACGATCGGCACACGAAACTCTCGAATGAGATCCTCATATTCACGATAGCCCGTGACTGTGCAAACATGCCCCGGGCCAATGAAGCCTTGCACGCGATTGCGCGGTGAACTCATCAGCGCCCGAATCGCAGGCGGCACGAGGACATGGGAGGCAAGCATGGAGAAATTCCTCAGTCCTTCGCGCTTCGCTTGCCAGACCGCCATGGCATTCGCTGGCGCCGTCGTCTCGAAACCCACGGCAAAAAAAACAACGTTGCGATCGGGATTTGCCCGGGCGAACTTCAGTGCTTCGGTTGGAGAATAAACGATTCGCACATCTCCGCCCTGGGCTTTCACATGGAACAAATCCGTGCGTGAGCCGGGCACGCGCAGCATGTCGCCATAAGAAATCAAAGTAACTCCAGGACGTGAAGCTATCTCGATCGCTTTGTCGATGGTTTCGAGAGAGGTCACGCAAACCGGACAACCCGGACCGTGAACCAACTCGATCCCAGCTGGCAGCATTTCGTCGATGCCGTAACGCATCAGCGTGTGGGTTTGCCCTCCGCAGATCTCCATCAGCACCCATGGCCGCGTCGCCCGCCGCCCCAACTCGGCGACGATTCCTCGTGCAATGTTCTCGTCCCGATATTCATCCAAATATTTCATGTTCTTCCTTGAGGGGCTCCGCCGTCACGGAGCTCCCCTCACGATTCTTCCAAATCCGATGCCAGTTCGCCTTTTAGTAGGCCCATGGATTCGAGTAATTCGTAGCTACGCTCTGCCTCTTCGCGGTCCACCCGGCTAATTGCAAATCCAACATGCACAATTACGTAGTCTCCGATGCTGGCTTCAGGAACAAAATCGAGGCAGGTTTCCCGCATAATCCCGCCGAATTGAACGCGTCCCACGCGAACTCCGTTCTGCACCTCACTGTTGATGATTTTTCCAGGAATGGCGAGGCACATTTTACAAATCTCCCTCATCGCAAAGCCCCGAAGGATCCGCGCCCGAAGATTTTTCCGGCGTCAGCAATGGGTTGTGCAATTCCGAACCACGCTGCCGCGATTCGCTCCAAACACACAGCTGCGCCACCGCGGCTTCCACCAAGGGTGCCAAGGCGGCTTCCACCTTCGCAGATAGCGTCGTGCCCCAATCGGTGTTGCCAGGTTGTACGCCAAGAACAACAATCTCCTGGGGAGAGCTAGCCACGAGCAGAAGAGCCGCAATCAGATCGGCAACTCCTAGCTGATGAGCGCTCCATCCGCGGCTCATTCCCAGCAAATCTCCCGCGGTCATTCGCGTGAGAGTTCCGGGAGCGCCACCCGAGTTGATGGCATCGAGGAACAAGATGCGCGACGCATCGGAAAGGTAAGGCACGAGATCGAGACCGATTGTGCCGCCGTCAAGAATGTTCACCCCCTTGGGCACTCTTGTGTCGTCCTCAAGCAACCGTGCCACATGCACCCCCACACCATCGTCCGAGAGGATCGTGTTGCCAACCCCGATGACCACGGTCTCAAAGCGCTGCGGTTCGCTCATCTCAAGCTCCGGACGTGGAACGTCCACCGCTGATAGGTGAAGCAGGAGTCTTCTGCGGCTCGCGTTCCCAGTCCTCAAGCATCCCCTCTTCCATCGCTTCTCGTAGTTCGTGTTCGGGGACAAATTTATATCCGCTGAAGATGCTTTCCATCACCCCATTTTCTTCTTCTACAGAAACGAGAATTGCCGTATAGAGGTGGTGAATGAAGAACATCCAGAATCCGAACATCACCAGAAAATGAATCTCACGGAGCCATTGGATGTCGATGACGCGGGGAATCCAGCCAAAAAAGAAGAGCAGAATTCGATTCCCGAGAATCTGAGAATACAGCGCAAGGCCTGTGATGATTTCAACCAGCGCCATGCCGAAAACGGCGGCGTAAGCGGCTCCCGCCATCGCGTTGTGGCCGATGTGGGGACTCGGCGACCAAATCATGAATCCGTAATACTTGGCGGTCTCGATAAAATCTTTTAGGCGCTTTTTGGTCGTGGGAATGAGCTGATCCCAATGCGACCACGAATTACCTATAAACATCCAGACAATACGGATCACGACCGCGCCAAGAAACGCGAAGCCGGAAAGCAGATGAATGAAGCGCACCGTTCCCATCACGTACGCAGTTCTTCCGCGCGAAATCAGCAATGGAGAATGCATGTAATAGCCGGTGATGGAAAGCGAGACAATCGCCGTGAAGATGATCCAATGCGCGAATCGCACCGGCCATTCCCAAACGTACACTCGAACCTGTCCGTGCGCTGGATTCTTCCATTCCGCCTCGTGCCCGTGGTGCCTCAGTGTTTTTTTCATACGCAGCCCCTGGCGGATCAGGCATCCGCGCGAGCGTACTTGTGCCCGCGCGCGTCAACCACATGAACGGCGCATGCCAAACAGGGATCGAAGGAATGAATGGTGCGCAGTAATTCGAGCGGGCGATCCGGATCGGCGACCGGTGTTTTGATCAGTGCCGCCTCGTACGGCCCTCGCTGGCCGCGGGCATCTCGCGGACCTGCATTCCAGGTGGAAGGAACGACAGCCTGATAATTCCTAATGGCCTCGTCTTTGATCTCCACCCAGTGTCCCAACGACCCGCGCGGCGCCTCAAAAAATCCGAAGCCCTGCGCCGTCTTGGGCCATGTCTTCGGATTCCACTTTTCCCCATTGTGAATGCGCACATTCCCGCTCGCCAGATTGTTTCCAAGCTCTTCGATCCAGCCAACAAGACGGTTTGCGAGGAGCTGCGTTTCCAGCGCGCGAGCGGCGACGCGCCCGAGAGTCGAAAACAACGCAGTGGCAGGAGCCTTCAACTTTGACAGAGTGGCATCGACCAGGGCCTTCACGTCTTGCTGGCCGGAAGCGTACGCGACGAGCAATCGCGCCAACGGCCCGACTTCCATTGGCTGATCTTGATATCGCGGCGCCTTCAGCCAGGAATATTTCTGATCCACCTCGAGAAATTCGTAAGGCGGCTTTGGCCCTGAATATTTCGGGTTAGTCTCTCCTTCGTACGGATGCTTCGCCACCTGGTCTCCGCCGGAATATTCGTACCAGGAATGCGTCACGTATTCCGTGACATTCGCAGGATCGACCGGGTGAACCTTCGAAAGATCGCGATTCAGGATGATTCCGCGCGGAAGAAAAAAGTCCGCAGAATCCTTGATGGGACCTTGCGGATACCCGCCATAACTCATGTAATTCCCAACGCCCGCACCAAGCTCGAACCAGTCGCGATAAAACCCTGCCACCGCGAGTACGTCGGGGATGTACACCTGATTTACAAAACCAATCGCCGTCTTGGCCACTTCCAACAAGAAATTGATTCGCTCAGGATTTATCGTTGCGTCGGGCTCGTTCGGATCCATCGCGGTGGACATGCCACCCACAAGAAACGACTGCAGGTGAGGGTTCTTGCCGCCAAGAACCGCGTGAATCCGGATAAATTCCTTTTGGAATTGCAGCGCCTCCAGGTAATGCGCGACGGCCATGAGATTTGCTTCGGGCGGAAGATGGTAGGCCGGATGTCCCCAATAACCCGCGCCAAATAGGCTCAACTGCTTGCTCGCAACCAACGCGCTCACGCGATCCTGGACACCCTTGAAATATTTTTCACTCGACATCGGCCAATCAGAGATCGATTGCGCGAGCTGCGCCGTCTTCGCAGGGCTGGCTTTTAGCGCGGAGACCACGTCCACCCAGTCCAGCGCATGAAGATGGTAGAAATGGATAACGTGATCCTGCACCGTCTGCGTCGCCGCGATAATGTTTCGAACCAGGCGCGCATTATCGGGAACTTCGATCCCCAGTGCGTCCTCGACGGCATTGACGGAGGCGAGCGCGTGGACCATCGTACACACGCCGCATATCCGTTGCGCCCAAATCCACGCTTCGCGCGGATCGCGGCCGCGCAGGATCAGCTCAATTCCGCGAAACATCGTTCCGGAACTCCAGGCGTCCGAGATCATTCCGCCTTCGACTTGCGCTTCAATCCGAAGGTGGCCTTCAATTCGCGTGACTGGATCGACCACTATGCGCGCCATGGATGCCTCCTAAGCTTCGCGAGAATCCTCGGGCTTCTTCGCGTCGTCGCTGGCCTTCGGCCGGATCTTGTCGCGAATGATATTCCCGGCTACTTGCGCCACCATCGCCGCCGCAACCGCTCCAGTGGCCACCCATCCGATTTCATCCGCCGTGACATCTACGCCAAATCCAGGAACGGAAGGCAGCCGTTTGTAAAAAGGCGATTTCGTATCCCAAAAACGGTGTGAAGCACACGCGATGCAACCGTGTCCGGCCTTTACCGGCCAGCTCGTTCCGTCATTCCAGCGTACCGTGGGGCAGTTGTAGGTTGCTTCAGGGCCTTTGCAGCCCATTTTGTAAAGGCAATATCCTTTGCGGTGGCCCTCATCGCCCCACTCTTCCACAAATCGCCCCGCATCGTAGTGCGCGCGACGCTCACATTGATCGTGAATGATGTTGCCGTACGCAAACAGCGGCCGATTATATTGGTCCAGCGCCGGCATATCGTGGAAGGTCAGATAGTGAGTCAGCACCGCTGCCGTATTCGCCGGATTGTGCGGACAGCCGCCCAGATTGATCACTTTCACTCCGGGGACAGCCTCCTGCAACCCCACGGCTCCCGTTGGATTTGGATTCGCGCGAACCAAACCCCCATCCCAAGCGCAAGCGCCAACAGCGATATTTGCTGCCGAGTTCGTGCACACGTGCTTCGCGATTTCGAGCGCCGTCCTTCCAGCAATCGTGCAGTAAACCCCGTCGTCCGCCGTCGGGATAGCGCCCTCCACCACGGCAATGTACTCACCCTTGTGTTCGCGCACGACTCTCTCGAGCGCTTCTTCCGCCTGCTTGCCCGCGCCAGCCATGATCAGCTCGTGGTATTCCCACGAAAGCAGCTCCAGCACAAATTCGGCAACGGAGGGATTGCTCGTGCGCAGCATCGATTCCGAGTTGCCCGCGCAATCCTGAAATTCAAGCCACACCAGCACGGGACGCGTTGTCTGGCTGAGCGCTTTTCCGACGGCGGAAACGTAACGAGGTGGCAGCGCGAGCGTGGCGACCATTAAGTTGCAGAATTTCACGAACTCGCGCCGGGACACGCCGCGAGTTTTCAGAGCTAGTGGGAGTGGGCTGTGCAGTGACTTCATAATGCGCACCTCTCGTGCGATTGTCCTCAGTCCGCCATCGTTGAGGTTCTTCCCCGTGGTAGTTTACGTTTTAAAAAACCGGGGGTATAATTGCGCCTTCGCGCTCGTCCGTCTGTGACAGCGGTCACATCAACTCCTACCGCGAAGCACTGCGGTAAACCCCTTAAAATTTTAGCTTTGGACTCGGCGAGAGAGGGGAGGTCTTAATGAGACTTCCGAGCAAATCAGCCGCCCGCTATTTGGATCAGGATCGTCCAGAACATTCCCACGAGGTTGTGAACAGGAAAGGCCAAGCCATGCCCGTGTACGAGGCTGGACGGCCAGAGCGAGAGCTCATTCAGAGAATTTGTGAGTCTGGCCGTAAGGTCTCATTTGAAAAGGGAACTGCTCTTTTTGAGCAAGGCGAGAAAGCAAGAGGCATTTACCTGATTTTCGAAGGAGCCGCCAGGCTCTCCATGGGATCCCCCGAGGGGAGAGAGCTGATATTGGAATTTGTGGGCGCCGGAAGTATTGTCGGTCTTGCCGAAAACATTAGTGGGATCCCCTACGAAAAAACCGCAACTAGCACGGAAGCGACGAACGCGTTCTTTCTGCCCCGGGGCGCTTTTCTCACGTTGTTGCAGGAAGACGCACAGCTCGCCTTCGAAGCCGCGGAATTGCTCAGTGAGCGATTCCTCAAGGTTCTGGGAGAACTGAAAACGATCGGCCTGTCAGAATCTGCTCTCCAGAAACTCGCGGTCTTCGTTCTGGGTCTCAGTTTCACTCAAAAGGGGGATAGGACGTACATACGGCTGCCGGGAGCAAGTCAAGAGGATCTCGCGCGGATGATCGGAATTTCTCGCGAAACGGCCAGCCGCGTGCTTTCCCGGCTCAAGGAAGGCAATATCCTGTACTGGACGCATTCCGCGTTAGTCATCCAGGATTTGCCAGCTTTGGAGAAAATCGCGAGCGCCGGGCGGGGAAAACTGCCGGCGGAGGGCCGCAAGGCGGCAGTCGGCGGGCGCTGACTTTATATCATCCGGTCCGTTGAGCTGTGACACCGGTCACAGTCAGACCCCTCCATCTGTTGTAAAAGTTGGCCTTATCGTGTTCCCGGCGGTATTCCTCGCGGAGGTCCGAAATGAACTTCTGGCGGCACCGAGCAAATTCTGCTCCGCTCGCTTTGCTCGCATTATCGTGCTTTCTTGCCGCGCCGGACCGGGCCCAAAGCGATGCTGCGAGCCTCTATAAAACGAAATGTGCGGCCTGCCATGCCGCAGACGGGAGCGGCAATGTACCTGCTGGCAAGAACCTCGGCGTGCGCGATTTTGCCTCACCCGAAGTACGAAAGGAAACAGACGAGCAACTCGTGGAAATCACTGCCAAAGGCAAAAATAAAATGCCCGGCTACGAGAAAAGCTTAAAAGAAGCGGAGATCAAAAATCTGGTAGCTTATATCCGCGAACTCAGCAAGAAAAAATAGGTGCTGGCGCGAATCCCAGCGTGGGAAGCATGGATGTGCGGTTCAATTAGGTTTTGATTGAGGGAGGTTGCATGTTCGGTCCAATCGGAATTCTTATCGCGTTGATTGTTCTGACGATTATCTTGGTCGCCGTCTTTCTCTTGCGTCCTTCCGTTACTGCTGGAACTGGCGGAAAGATTTTGGCATTTATCGCCCTGTGCGCCCTTCCGGCCCTTTGCATCGGAGCGGGAATGTTCACGCACATGCAGCGCTCTGAACAAACAAAGTTCTGCATTTCCTGTCATGCCATGGAAAACTACGGAAAAAGCCTGTATGTCGACGACCCAAAGTACCTGCCCGCCCAACACTTTCAAAACCACCGCGTGCCGGCCGATACCGCCTGTTACGCCTGCCATGCCGACTACACAATCTACGGCCCTCTAAAAGACAAGCTGGCTGGCGTTACGCGCATCTACATGCAATACATAAGTGCCCCGCCGGCGCACATCACCATTCCGGGCGGCTTCAACAATCACCAGTGCTTGCGCTGCCACGGCGGCGCTCGAGACTTCGAAGCCAATCCCGTTCATCAAGCCCTCATGGACACGCTCACTTCGAATCAGATGTCCTGCATTTCCAGTGGCTGCCACGATACCGTTCACAACGCATCCGAAGTGAACAACTTGAAAATGTGGAGGCCCGCACAATGAAACTCGGTGAAATTGGAATAAATAAGTTTTTGAGAGTTGCAGGCGTGCTGACCATCCTCGGCTTGATCGTGGAAATAGTCAGTCTCTTGCGCGTTCATCCGCTTATGTTCGCCCTGTTTGCATTCGTGGGCGTGTCTTTAAACGGCCTCGGAATACTTGTCTACTTGGCTTCGCTCGTTTTTGCTACCGGAGGGTCGCAAAATGCTGGCTACCCTCGCCGGGAAGAGTAAGTCCTCTCAGGAGGAGAAAACGTGCATTTGCTTCGCTGAGGTGGAGCGCCTCAGAACGCAAGCGGGTAGGCTAGATTAGCGAAGGGCTCGTTTTTGAAAAGAAGGCTCGATCGAGGTCAGCGCGGCCGAATCAACAAAACGAGCGCCTTCTCGCGGTGCTAGGATCGGATGCCCGCCGAGACATTCTTCCGATTTTGTACATTCCGTGCACCGAGCGGAAGGCAGCGCATCCGGTGTCAACCGTGGTTCTGCGCCCAGCCAGTAAAGCCCATTTGCCATTACGCAAAACCCAGTCGCCGCGAACCACACCATAGCTCCGCCGACGAACCCGGTAAATAAAGTCACCCATGGGCTGTAAACCAGCACGAGCACGGACGCTACGGTGATATTAATTCCAACAAAAAGATAGATGCGGCGCTCGAGATACCATCTGTCCGTCTGCATGAAATACAGTTTCCAGCGAGCCGATTTTTCGGCCCCCAACATCGGCGTGAAACCGAACAACCGCAGTACATTGCCAACTGGACAAAAACCCGTAAACGCAACATTGATGGAAACGAGCCCCGTCGCAATAACCCCGAAGATCCACAGCCGATTCACCAGCAGCGCCATCGCCGTGCTCGCCAGTAGAACGATTCCGGCGATCAGCCAAACGGTCCGTTCGATGTACCACTGCCCGGTCGGAACGATATAAACGCCTGAGCGCAGTGCCATGATGCGCAATCTACCACAAAAAATAAATCATGCAAGAAATGTTGGATGAATAAAAAGACCGCCTCTTACTCACGCTTGGGGAGCCTTCGCCGGGATTTCACTGGCAGCTCGGAACCATCCGAGGGATTAAAGCTTCTTTTTCACTTTTTCCCGATTAGATGTTCCCTAGGAAGCAGGGGGCCCCAGTGAACTGTTTACGGCAAAGTGACTCGCTCCGAGAACGGTCAAGCGCATGGCACGCGTGGGTAATGTGCCAGGCCACTTCCGTTTTAGACGCTAATATTCCTATCCAAGTGAACTGAACTGTTGGATGTGAATGGAATTACACTCGGGACGCTACCGTTGAGGCTCAAACATAGAGGAAGATTCGAAGTTTGAGCGCAAAAGATACCAGTTCGGCTATGTGCCCCAGAAATGGGCTCCTAGAGACGCTGAAGGAACCCTACAGAACTATGGCGCTCGTTGCTCTTTTCTTAGGCCCGCGAGTCAGTGAGATTGCTGGACTAAAATGGATTGATGTGGATTGGGATCGATCCACGATTTCAATTGCGAGATCATGGGTAATCGGTGAAGTCGCGGACACCAAGACAGGAGGTTCCGCAAAGCCGTTGCCGATGGATCCGGATTTGGCCGTCGTTCTGAAGGAACACCGAGAAAGAACGAAGGAGTACGATTACCCATGGATGTTTGTGAATCCAGCCACGGGAAATCCGTACAGGCCGAGCAAGATTCGTGAGAATCGCATAGTGCCCGCCGGAATTGCAGCGGGCCTTGCACGTGCGGGAGGGCATACGTTTCGGCACACGTACTCCTCGCTGTTGCGCGAGCACGAAGTGGACATTAAGGTTCAGCAGGCGCTTTTGCGTCACGCGGACATCCGAACAACCATGAACATCCAGACGCAAGCGGTACCCAGAGCAGTGCGCGAAGCAGATCGCATAGTTGTGAAGAACATTTTAGGGAAGCACGGCGGCATCGAGGCGGCAGTAAGGGTTCCGGAGGGTACCAAGACCTTCCAAATCAGTACGAGCCCTACTTCGTAAGTCCTTGAAAAACCAAGTGGCGATGATTTCGATTCCCATCGCCCTGCTCTCATATTTCTCGGTCGCAGCGGCTCTTCTTTCGAAAAGAGATTGATCATCCTGAACTCTCTCCGAGTCCGGGCCGAGACCCGCTACTTCCATTTCAGGTTTCAACTAAAGGCGGGACCATTTCGGCCAAGGCGCGATCCGTCGAAAGCTGTTCCGAAAGCGAAGTTGGTTTTAGAACGCAATGATCTCTTCTCTGCGAATCAGGGATTCGATAACAGGTTTGGCTCAATTCATACCCATTCTGGCTTGAAGCACCAGACCAATCTCAACATAACAAGTGGCATTTTCAGGCTGATGTTTGTTATTCCGATTTCGCCTGAAAGACAAAGTTGACCTCTTGTGCTTCGTCGCTTGGGATAGTGATTTGCCGGCTCTGTGTTCCGTAAACTTCCTGCCAAGCCGTGACGGTGTATGAGCCCGGAGGAAGGTCCGCGAGGCTAAACTTGCCATCCTCTCCTGTAACGGCATAGTGACTGGTCTTCAGGACGACGAAATAGGCCCTCATCCAAGCGTGAATATTGCATTTTACCGGAATGAATTCCGCGTTTGCGTAGGAGTAGGAGAAGGGAGGTGTCCCCGGCAATTGAATCCTGTTCCACTCGCGGTTAAGTTTCGCAAGCGGATGAATATTATGGGTGAAGGGGTCGCTGTTTGAGATGCTCACGTCCTGACCCGCACGAAATACGAGCACGTGGGTCGTATAGTGGCATCCCTTTTGGTCGAACTCCACGGGCGTCGCGGGCACGGGGGTAGGATCCGGCGGGCCGGAGGAGATGTACACGACTACATTCTGCAGCGTATTGCCAGGACCGGTAACCACGTCTTCTGTGGTCAGCCGTTCGGAGTGCATTTTGACACAGGTGGGCTCTTTGGCCATATCGATGGGTCTTGGCCTCGCAGGCGTCCCCTTGTAGGTGACTTTTCCCGTAACTGTCCCCCCGCTGGGAGTTGACGCGAGAGCCAGTGGAAGGAACAGGACGGGTAGGGCGGACAGGCATGCCTTTAGCAATCGCATTTCTGATTTCTCTCCTTGCTAAGAGTTTGACCATAGGATGACCTGGACCTCGCCAAGCAGCTGGTCATGGGCTTTGAAATTACACCGAGGACGCTTGGCAGAACCGAGGGAACGCCGCGGGAGCACATCATCGCAAGGGTAGATTCGTAATCGCGCATTGTAATTTCCTTATTATCCGTAATCCACCGTTTTACGGAGAAGACTACTGCACTTAGGTTGTTGTATCGGTCAAGCGGGATGCACCTGACGAGGCTGGCGGAAAGAGGTTCGATGAAGCCGATCGATGAGGAGAGCGCCACAAGAGCGAGATCGCGGATTCACTGGGATCCGAGTCGAATTGCGCCAGTTGGCCCGAACCCGAACAATCCCAGCGATTCCAATCGAATCGGCGTGCATCTCTCGGCAGTGTTGCGCTCGTTGCAAGTTGCCCTTCGGCGGAGCAGGGAGCACGCGGTGAGTTGTCGAATCCCCGCGGATTGACTGCTTTTATGGCAAATTCGTTGTTTCCAGGCCACGAGCAGGGTACGATGCACATGCCAGCGGTCTACATCAGGAATTCCGGGTTAGAGAGCACTTGGACGGTGGGTCAAAACGGAAATTTGGAACGGCGCTCCTTCTGGTGGCGCTTTTCGCAGGCCTGATCGCCCTTTTCCTCCATCCGGGTGACAGGCAGGGCGAGTCCATTCTCCGCGGGCAGGTCGCAGAGAATATCCACTTCACCGTGGACGGGAAGTCCGAGATGCTCTCTGACCTCCGCGGTAAAGTCGTGGTGTTAAATTTCTGGGCTTCTTGGTGCGCTCCCTGCGTTGACGAAACACCTTCGCTCGTCGCGTTACAGAAACGTATCGCTCCCCTCGACGGGACCGTCCTCGGCGTCAGTCTCGACGACAACCAGGAAGCCTACCTCGATTTCCTCAAGACCTTCCAAATCGACTTTCCCACCTACCGCGATCCCACCAAGCAAAGCGCGTTGGACTTCGGCACCACCAAGTATCCTGAGACATATATCATCACCCGCCAGGGCCGTATCGACCGCAAGGTGAGTGGTCCGCAAGACTGGACGAGCCCTCAGATGATGGCCTACCTAGACACCATTTTGTACGAAAAGTAGTATGCGCTTCTGCAACACTTGACCAGTCGAAGAGTCACTCAATCCGTCAGAGGATTGGCGGGCGGTGATGGGTCTGGCAAGTCAATGCCGTCGTTGCGTCTGCTATAGGCCATGTAGGCAATCATGCCGCCGAAAATAAAGGGGGCGGGAAGGAGGATCAAGATGCCGAAGCGCAGCGCCTCAATAAAACGTCCTCCGGCGGAAGCAGCAGCGCGGTAGCACAACGGGCATTGCGCATACATCGCGACGGGACTCAAGAGAAGAGCCAGGGCGGCAAATGCGTTCCTCACGAGCTTTGAGCTTTTAGACTTCTGCATGATTGGCCCGCCCCGCTTATTCTACTCTTTTACAAGCCTCGAATCGTGGGACTGATGGAACTGAATTCCAAGAGTCAGAACGACAACACACGAACTCGTACCAGTCGCAACGCGTCAGCCCAAAAGTGATCCATCATCAGGAGCACAAAGATCGTCACGGGGATCAGGCTCCAAAAAAGCGTCGACTGTTCGTACTTCAAGTGCATAAAGTACATCAGCGCAATTCCAGCTTCGCAGATGGCGAGAATCAGCAGGATCGCCAGAAGTCTGGCGGTTGAGAACCCCTGGTAAGTCAGCAGCACTTCGACTCCTGCGATCATTACGAGACCGATCCACACATATAGATAAAACTTCATTCCCGGCTCTCGGCCTGATCTCATTGGGTTATCCTCTCCTTTTCGTTCCGGACGCCCTAGCGGGCCGCGTTCATCAGATAGACCAAGGGAAAAACGAACATCCAAACAACGTCCACGAAGTGCCAGTACAGCCCGGTTGTCTCGACGTGGCCCTCCGTCAGCCACCCGCGCTTGTAGCCCATGGCCACCACGATAATGGCAATCACACCGCACGTCACATGGAGAAGGTGCAGTCCGGTGATGCAAAAGAAGGCGGCACCGAATTCCACCGAACCTCCGGTCGGGTTTTGAAACAGCCGCCAACCTTCCCCTATCATGTGCAGCCATTCGCGAATGTGTAGTGCGGCGAAAAGCACTCCCAGTAATACTGTCAATCCCATCCATTTTATGCTCGAGGATTTGCGGCCGGCCTTGGCGGCGATGACCGCGCCCAGCATCGTCAAGCTACTCGTCAGCAGGATGACCGTCATAATTGCGCCGTTTAAAATAGAAGCAGACTTGAACGGCGTGCTCCAGTTCGTGCTACCGACCCGGAGAAAACCATACGCGAATAGGACCGACCCAAATGTAACGGAGTCCGATATGATGAACAGCCACATCGTCAACTTTTTGGGCGACACGGCGTATGCGGGTGCTTCCATCACATCCGCGTGTCCCCCCGCGGTCAGCGCAATTTCCGATTCGCTCACGTCTGCACCCCCCCAACCTTTTTGGATCTATGGCTCCACGGCCACGAGCGCGACCAGCTAAGATCGCAAATGCTCGTTGAATTCCCTGAGCGCCGGCGACTCGATGAACGCATCCTTCTCAAGACGTCCTGACTTGGTCAGGCGATGTTTGCATGACGTAGTCCGTAGTACCGCCCTCCACAAATTCGTAGGGGGCCCGATACACTACGGGATGTTTGCCTCCAAAATTATCGAAGGGAGGCGGCGAGCTCGGCGTCGACCACTCGAGCGTGGTGGACTCCCAGGGATTGTCGGGGGCCTTCTTTCCCCAAAACCGCGTGTGGAACAGGTTATAAAGGAAGATGAACTGCACCGCGCCAGTGCAGAGAGCGGCGATGGTCATGAATTTGTGAACGGGAATCATTGGAACCAGGTAATCGTCTGAGAAGGTCGCATAGCGACGAACGTTTCCAGCGAGTCCAATGTAGTGCATGGGCATGAAAATGCAGTACACGCCGATGAAGGTGAGCCAGAAGTGCCATTTGGCGAGTGTCTCGTTCATCATGCGCCCGAACATCTTCGGGGCCCAGAAGTAAGTTCCCGCAAAAATGCCGAAAATCGCCGCCACCGCCATGACGAAATGGAAGTGGGCCACGACGAAGTAGGTTGCGTGAAGATAGATGTCAATCGATGGCTGCGCAAGGAAAAATCCACTGATTCCGCCGCTGATGAAGACAGAAATAAAACCGAGGCAAAACAGCGCCGGCGAGTCAAACCGCACCTTCGCACCATAGATCGACCCCAGCAGCAGGAGCGTAAGGATCGTCGCCGGAATGGTGATGATGAGCGTGGGTACGGAGAACAAGATCGCCGAGAAGGGGTTCATGCCACTAAGGAACATGTGGTGTCCCCAGACCATGTAGCTGAGGAATCCGAACGCGATCAGCGAACCCACGACAGTTTTCGTCCCGCCCAGAATGTTCTTCCGGAGGAACGAAGGTAGGATATGAGACACGATGCCGATGGACGGCAAGATCGCGATGTACACTTCCGGGTGGCCGAAGAACCAGAATAGGTGCTGCCACAACAGCGGCGAACCACCTGAGTGCGGCTGCAACTTGTCGCTCACCACCAGGCCAGCTGGCAAGAAGAAGCTGGTTCCCGCGACGCGGTCCAGAATCAAGAGTACGCAGGCAGGAAACAGAACTGCGAACGCCAGCAAGCCGATGACAGCGGTCACAAACCAAGACCAAGTGGAGAAGGGCATCCGCGCCAAGGACATTCCTTTGGTCCGCAGATCAAGTGTTGTGGCAATAAAGTTCAGCGACCCCAGCAGTTGCCCGACACAAAACAGGCCGATGGAAATCGCCCACAGCGTCTGTCCGAGAGCCTGCCCTGGGCCAGCGTCACCGCCGACAGCACTTAGCGGTGCGTACGCCGTCCAACCAGAAATTGGCGGGCCATCGCCGACGAAAAAAGCTGAAATCAGGACCAGGAACGCCACGCACGTCACCCAAAAGGACATCATGTTGAATCGGGGGAACGCCATGTCTTCCGCGCCGATTTGAATCGGCAGAAAATAATTCCCGAACCCTGCCAATGGCGCGTTCGTTAGCACAAAGAAAACCATGATTGTGCCGTGCATCGTGAGCAGGGACAGATAATATTCAGGCGTCATCATTCCGCCCGGCGCTCCGGTCGCCGAGAGTTTGCCTAGTCCGGGAATCGCCAGCCCCGGCCAGCCAAGATGAAGCCGCATCAGCCAGGATAAAACCATCCCAATGAACACGGCCGCCAAAGCCAAGCCGTAGTACTGCAGGCCGATCACTTTGTGATCGAGACTAAAAATATTCTTCCGGATAAAGCCCTGCGGCGGAGCGTGATGGTGAACCGCCGGTTGCGGCGAAGCTTCGTGCATGTTGTTGACCTCTCCACTCATTGTCGGTTGCCGGAGCCAAATACGCAGTCACACGGGGCGTGTTATCAATCCCCAGACTGGGTCTTCAACCACTGATCGAAATCGCTCTGGGAGACGACCTGAAGAAATGCGCGCATGCTGTAGTGCCCCAGGCCACACAGCTGCGTACAGACGATTTCGTATTTGCCTTCCTTTGTCGCCGTGAAGTGGATAGGTATCGTCAAACCTGGGACGATGTCCTGCTGTAGGCGCAACTCCGGAACGTAGAATGAGTGAATCATGTCTTTCGAGTGCATCGTCAGCAGGATCGGACGGTTTACAGGAACCATCAGAGTTCCTGCAATAATATCGTCTCGCGCTGCCACATCGTTTGCAGGATCCAATCCGAAGAAATTGCCATTGCCATCATTCGCTAATTCCGGATGGACCACCCCGAATTGTCCGTCCGGACCCGGATATCGGAAATAAAAAGCAAACTGTTCGGCGGTAACGTCGATGTGCATGGAATCAGCCGGAGCGGGATCGATGTATATGCTTGCCCAAACCTTGGAACCCACAAATGTGAGCACCAGAATCTCGATCCCCACGATGACGCAGGCAAACGTCACCATCCCCGCTCCGCCGCCGGGAAAGAACTTAATCTTCCGGTTGTCATTCTTGTTTCCGTACATCCACACAAAGAGCGCTAAGACCAATTGACCGGCAACAAACAGCAGCCCCGTTCCGATCATCGTCTCATTTAGCTGGTGATCGACTCCGTGCCCAAGCGTCGAGATGTCCGGCGGCAGCCACCAGGTGTGCATGGCGAAGAACGCGGCCGAAATAATCGTAATCGCGGCCACAAGTAACCCAAACATTTTGCCCGCCATTTGTCTCCCCTCTGCGCTTCAAGAATGGAATCTGGGTCACGCCCCGCTATGCGGGAGCCTAATAGGTATAGGGAAGAACCTTGAAGACAAAATTCACCGTCTTCGTTTCCCCGCCGCCGATGGTCACTTCCTGGCTCTGTGAGCCGTATTGTTCCTGCCACGCGGTAACCGTGTATTTACCGGGCGGAAGCCCCTTCAGGCTGAACGTTCCGTCCTCACCGGTAATCGCGTAGTGAGAAGTTTTCAAGACCGCGAAGTAGCCGTGCATCCAGGGATGAATGTTGCACTTCACCGGGATAAATTCGGCCTTATCCCACTTCGTCTGGATCGGAGGAGATCCAGGCGGCTGAGATTTGTTCCACTCGATGTTCGCTTTCGGCATGGGATGAATATTGTGAGCCACCGGATCATCCGTGTAGATCTCGAGGGGCTGGTCGACCTCCATCGCCAAGACGTGAGGCATATACGTGCAACCCTTCTGATCAAACCTCACCGGGTGGGTAGGGGCCGACTCCGCCGGTTCGCCGGCGGAAATAAACACCACGACCCATTGAAGCGCATCCGTATCGCCGGTCACGACATTTTCTGTCTTTTCCGGCGGGTTGTGCTGCTTTGCACAGACAGGCTCTTTGGACATATCTATCGGCTTCATCTTCGGCGGCGTGCCCGTATAGCTCACTTTGCCGGAGATGACCGCGGATCCTGCAGGCGTGGCATTGGCTCCCAGCATTACATGAGCCGATGCTGCTGCTACTATCAACGCTAGTATTAGGACATACCTTTTTTTCATGCGGAGCTCCTCTGGAATTGGTAATCCTTACAAAGTCCGTTCACGGACAGATCAAGTTCCTGGGACTTGCCCCATGGGCTTCAATTCTCCAGGATGCGCTGCCTCCCACTTCTTGAACATCGCTAGCTCAGGAGTCTTTATTGAAATCTGCAAGGTCCTCAGGAAATGGACAAGATCCCACGCTTCGTCTGGTTTGACCACGTCCGCAAAGGAGGGCATAGGCGTACTATCCAAGCCCGTCATAAAAATACGATACATGTCTCGGTTGGTGACGCCGCACTTAAACCGATTCCCAGTCGAGAAATTGTACGGCCGGATTGGATCCCCTTTGTCATTTGTGAGGGTTGCAGCCGAGGGACCGTCACCATAGCCTTGCGGGCCATGGCATTTCCAGCACTGCAGTTTGTCAAAGTTTTGCCGTCCTCGAAGGATGCTTTCGATGGTAAGAGGCGGCTCGGGCGGAATCGTGATCGGCGTGCCCGGCTTTTCCTTTTCCCATCGAGGCGAGAAGGACTTAACCATCGCGATTAGATTTGCCCTGTCTTGCGGTGTCAGCGCCCTCCATGACGGCATATTCGTGGTTACAAAACCCCGCGTAATTGAGTCAAAGAGGTCTTCGTCGGTGGGCAGGGTTCCGGTCGGCGTCGAACGGCATTCAAAAGTCGCCAGGGTGAAATCCCGCGGTTTTGGAAATCCCGTGGTCGGGTCGAACCACAAGGCGTTTTCGCCCTCGCCATTCCCCTCCGCGCCGTGGCAGCCCACGCAGTAGCGCCGGTAGAGTTGAACGCCCGCGTCAGGTCGAAGCTGCCCATCCCCGTAGGCACGACCCGTCAGACCATCGACGTGACTCGTCATGTTCTTCGTATACGACGTTATATTGTGGTTGATTTGAGCGAAGCAGCTACTGGAGGCTGCAAACACAAGAACAACCAAGACTGACAGAACAAGTGATACTCGTGAGGTAGTCAGTTTCATGAGCTGGCCTCGTCTCTCTTAGAAGTCAAAATCAAATCCAAACAGCAAACTGCTGCTCCAAACAGGAGTCAACGGCGTAAGCGGGAATAAACCTGATCCATTGCCACTGAGAGGCACGATCCCGATCGACTTCACGATCGAGTACTCGGTGTGCCAGGCGAGCCCGGCGCGGCTGAACATGATGGGATACCACCTGTACCCGAACGAATAGGCGTCAACGTTGCCCTGCGACCCTGGCGTTGTCGAGAGCCCTTGCTGCGCCATTCGCACGATCTCCCATCGCTGGATCAAGACTAGTTGAGGGCTCCAGTAATAGTGCGTCTCGAGGAATCCACCGTTCCATACGGCATTCTGCATCCCCGGCAATAGCGGTTGATTTGCGGGGAGGCCATTCGCCAAGTAAACGTTGTCGTTGCTGTGCTGGTAGAAAGGCAGCACCTCAAACTTTCCTAAAAAGAGATCGCCCTGGAAGCCGGCTCGATAGAAAGATTTGTTTCCCGTTCCCGTGGCCGGAATCACTTCCCCCCCGACCGTTTGGCTGAATATCGTCGGGCGTTGTCCGAAGTAAAAGAACGGTTGTATACGCTGCACACCTAGACTTCCGGTTGGGAATCCTTTAGTAAACGTGAAATACCAATCATAGCTTCGGCCGGTGGTGTTATTTCCGCCGGAGTCCTGAAAACCGACTCCGCCATCTGTGCTGCTCAGCATCGCTACGGAATACCGCGTGTAGCTCGTGTCATTGTGTCCTTCGAGCTCAACGCCCGTTTGGTTGTCGCCTATCCCAAAGTTATTCGCATCTCCTACCGGGACGAAATGATAGTTTTGGTATATTCCCCCATTATTAGAAAGGAACAAGAACCGCTTTTCAGAAATCAAATTGTCCAGTTCGAAATGGCCGAACTTCAGGTTTAGCCAGGGGCTGCCTCCTAAATTGTCAAACCTCACGAAAGCGTTTTCGAAATGCCAGGCCGCCGTGGAATCGGAGGACGGTAATAATGAAAACGAGATGTTTTTATAAAGCGTGCCCGCCATCCAAAGATCCATGCCAGAAAGATCAAATCCAGCCTGGGAAACCTTGGCATTCGAGGCCGTATCGGTCACCTGATTGTCCGTGCTTTCCCGGTGCCAATTCGGCGTGATGCGGGCGGTAATTGGCCAATACGATGGATTCTGCCAAATGGGAGAGTCGCGCTCATTTCCAAGCTGATAGCCGCGATCGCGGAACGCCATTCCGAAGTAATTGAGTTCGGGCCAGGCGGTGTGGCACGCCGAACACGGCAAACCGTATTTCCGCGCGAACGCCGGTATCGCCCTTACGTTATAGGTCGGCAGGGTATATGCCGGTTGAGTTTCGGTGAGCAGAAGGACGACGATGAAAGCGGCGCAGGTGAAAAGCGAGCTAACCAGCGACCACTTCGCGCGTCTTCCACCAAGTTGCGATCGGAAGATCATACCACCTCCTGTTGAGGACGGATTTGGAGCATGACGACACACTCGTGTCCTCTCCTCCACGAACTACTATTGTGGACAGTAGTTGTGGCCAGAAAAAAACACGCACAGAAATGCATCGGAGCGGGACTTCCAGCAGTCATTTCCTCTCTCCCCTTAGCTTCCCCCGAGAGGTCTTCGACTTTCCAGAAACCTCGTGAACGCGTGCAACGTATCTCTTAACTGAAAACATTGCAACAATAAATCTATTTTTTTTCTATGCGATTATCGCCCGGCGTAATTCTGCGTCCAATGCAAATTTCAAATTGACAAGCCTAATCGGATGGGCTTATAGGTAGGGGTTTCATTTCGAGAACGCACTTGTCTCGCGTGTGCACAGTTTCCCGCAAGAAAGGACTTCTTTTGCGACAGCGGAGCACGGATGGCTTCCGGTGTCGAGCCATTAGCCTTCGCAATTCCCTCCGTACCGGTTTGGTTTTTGCCCTTGCTCTTTTGTTCGTACTTCTGGCCGCAGGATCCCTTCGTGCCGCTGCCCAGGACGATTCTCCAGGCTTCGTGTTCGATGTGGTCGCTCCCGAGCCAGTGGTGATCGGCGTCGTGAAAGATGTGGCCGGCGGTTCCGTTATCCACGGCACCTACGTTTACGAGAAAGAGAAAACTCTCTCGGGCGCTCTCCCGGCAAATTCGTCTTCAGCTTTTCCCAGTTGGCAAGGGCCCGGCACTGTATTCTACAAAACCCTGGGCGATACCCTGTCGCCTCGCCATTTTAAGGACAGCAGTGACCTTGGCACAATCACGGTTCGATATGTCGTCATACCCGAGAGCGCGACGCACACCCGTGTACGCATCGATGCTGTCTTCGTCGAAAGTGGCCGGCGGAAGGTCCACCCTTCCGATGGCAGTGTTGAAACGGCCGAGTTCAGCGTGATTCAGGAGCAGTTAGAGAAATATCATAGAGATCAGCAGAGGGCCGCCGAAGTTGAGAAACAACGGCAGGATGACCTGGCAACAGGTCTCTTGGAGCGCCAGCGCCAGGAAGAAGCAGCCAGGATCCAATCAGCCGAAGAATCCGTGCGGGATCTTCAAACCCGCCTGCACGACCTTCAGCATGAGGTTGAGCTGCAGGTCAATGCAGGCGGCGCTCAACTCAAGTCTGCCCCTTTCCATTCTGCGTCGAACTTGAAATCACTTCCAGCCGGTGCCCAGGTGGTCGTTTTGATCATCACGCCATACTGGTATGGAGTGGAGACCACCGACGGCCAACACGGCTGGTTGCCCCGTGACAATGCGGGACCACTTCCATGACGAACAGACTCACTCGGCCGTTCTCTGTCCTGGCCGTGGCTGTCTTCCTCTTGCCGCTGTTCGCATCAGCTCAAGGCACACCATCGGAGCGCGTCTATCAAAAATCCAAATCCGAGGTGGAGAAAGCTCTCCAAGTGCTTCGTCCATCTTTGGGTGGCCGCTTGCCGGTTCTCGACGGCTTTGTGAATACCACCGAGCCGTTGGACGGTTATTCCCGGGGCTATTACCAGTGCTCAGTTGAGGTTTTACCGGCCAGTTCCGGCGGCACTTTGGTTCGCATCAAGGCCGAAGTCACAGCTTGGTACGCTGGGTCTGCTTCCGCCCAGGCGGGCTATCGCGTTTTGCCATCGAACGGAAGGCTTGAGGCCGACTTGCTCGACCGTTTGCAAGACACTCTGGGCGGGGCAGCTTCCGGGCGAAATTTGCCTCCCGTGACTGCATCTGCACGCGGCGTGGGAACTTCGCCTTCGGCCCCGCCGGGCAGTGCGCAGCTTCCGGCTTCCCCCGCCCCCTCGTCGGCTCCCAACGCCGCCAATCCGCCCGGCAGAACTAACTCTCTCATCTTGCCTGGTTCGACTCAGGTTTCTGCTTCCATCGAGAACCCCGCGCCTCCTTTGAACTCGGCGAGTTCGGCGCCTCCTTCGCGAACGAATGAGGATTTGGCAGCCCTGCAGGAAAAACGCCAGAAGCTGGAACAGCAGCAAAAAGATCTAAGCACCTACGTGCAGAATCTTGAAGAGATCCAGCGCAACCAGTCTCATCCCACCGACTTAGCCGTTGTAAAACGCCCTGGAACATCAGTAATGCCCAAACCCTTATCTAGCGCCCAGGCGCTCTTCCGCGCCGACGTGGGTGACGAATTCCCCATAATTGAGGAAGACGGGAGTTGGGTCCATGTGCAGATTTCGGGTGAATCGCGCGGCTGGATAAGACGCGCTGAACTGGACATGCCGAGCAGTGCGGGACCTCCTCGGGCAACTGAGCAGGCAGACCGATCCAACGGCCCGGCGTTCCACGTGTCGCGCGAAGAGACGAAACCTTTCCCGGGCAATTGGGAAGCTCTCCGAGGAAAGGACGTCAGGATCGTCTGGGTCGAACCTGCTTCAACCTCCGCGCCTTCCACTGCGGACGCAAAGCGGAGCTTCGCGAAGTCAGTTTTTCTGAAAGCTTATCGTGAGATTGAATCGGCAAGCCAGCCCGTGGCCGGGATCGTGATTGTTTTCGATTCTGCCGATGGTGGACAAGTTTCCGCTACGCTGGCCACGCTGAAAGGCTGGCAAGCAGGAAGTCTCCCTGAGACCACGTTTTGGAAGCAGTGCGCTGTGGATCCGCCCGAACTCCTCCAGGACTCGTCCAAAACCGTTGGCGGTGATTTGTAGTTTTCGTATCTCGATGCAGTGACTTGGGGACACTGAAATTCTGATTGCGGAAATTTCTGCAGCCAGCCGAATGGTAGGACCCATTCTCGGGTGACTTTGCAATCTGCGCCGCAGCGGACAAAGAAGGGCCTGATGGGCTTCTCTCGACGAGTCCCAATGATTTTAATATCGCTCTCCGTTGTTGTGGCCCTCGTAGTTTTGATACGGAGCATGCACAGGATGAGGCTCCGAGCGCAATTCTTGGTTTTGCTCGGTCTCGGTGTCTCCATTGGGTTCACTTTTCTGGCCATGGTGCAGTTGCCTCAATTCCCCTCGTGGCTGGGAGTTTTGTTGATGGTTGTGGTGCTTACGTCTTCGCCGTTTGCAATCCGGATATTTGTGCGCAGCCTTATGCAAGAAGAGGAGCAGGCAAACGAGATGCATGGCGGTACAAAATAGGGAAACAGAGAATCAGCATATAAGGAAATGGTGCTCGTCTTTATCGTGGGAGCGTTGCTCATTTCGAATCTTTTCCCAGGCTAACTTGGGGGGCGATGATTCGCTGCTCCTTGGCGACCGCCTTATGATTGCAAACTCATTGTGTCGAGTACCGGGGAAGCGTACGATGTGCGAGCGAGAGCGCCTAATCGAAAATTCGGCAAGAACCGGTCCGGAAGGTATTCCAACTTATGCCCAGCACAATCGCTATTGATGAAGTCGAATTGAAAACTAAGTCCGGCGGGGGTGGACCCGGCCAGGGCGGTGATAACGCCGGCAGCGGCGGCGGAAATGGTGACTCGGGGAACGGCGAGAGGAGCTCTATTCCTGAGCGGACTTACACGACAGGTATCACTGTCGCATTAGCGGCCATCCTCATGCTCTTTATGGCGCTTGTCAGCGCCTTCGTCGTCCGTAAAGGGGCTTCGAATGACTGGACCTCCTTAATCATTCCCAGAATTCTTTGGCTTAACACCGCTATTTTAATTGCCAGCAGCTTGACCTTGGTGCTTTCCCGAAGACGCTTAGCTTCCCATGATCTCGCCGGGTTTCGCCATTGGTGGATGGTGACAACGATTCTTGGTCTTCTGTTTCTTGTCGGTCAGCTCATGGCCTGGCGGATATTGGCGAACCAAGGCGTTTATCTTGCCTCAAATCCCAGCAGTAGTTTCTTCTATGTATTTACCGCCGCCCATGGCTTGCACCTGCTCGGCGGAATAATCGGGCTGCTCTACGTTGCGATTCGACCGGTAAAACCAGGGCGCCTGCTGGCCGTAACGAAAGCTGCCGCGATGTATTGGCATTTTATGGATGGACTCTGGGTATTCATCCTCCTTCTGTTTTATCTGGGTCAGTAAGAAGTTCTTGGCCGGCTCAGACACACTCGCCGAGTCCTTGAGTAGCTTGGCCCTTCGAATTGCTGCTTTCACCTTCTCCATCTTCAGCGGCGAGAAAGGCCATTTGTGGGACTATTCCGCTTGACAAATATCTTCTATGGGAGCAAATTTTCGCCACGCAAGCTCGCCATAGGACGTTCACGTTCGTTGATGAGCTGACACCACCACATGTCCCACGGTTGGGTGATCTCACCCAGCTGTAACGGAAGACACCCATGGGTTCAAGGGGAGGTTCGGATGGAAACTGCAATTGGCGTGTTCGACTCGCGGGATCGAGCCGAAGAGGCCCTCAAAGAGCTTTTGAAACGGAATGTTCCGCAGGAATCGATCGTCTTCCTCACAACTTCTGAAACGGAGGCCTCGAGCTTCGCGAAAGAATTCGGCGCGTGGGCCGGAGGATTCGCTGGCGGGGCGGCTGGGATGACGGGTGCAGTCGCGGCAGCTACGCTCTTAGTGATCCCAGGCTTAGGGCAGGCTATTGCGCTTGGTATTGGCGCCACGGCGCTTCTAGGTTTGGCCGGCATGGGCGCGGGATCTGCAGCGGGAAAAGCCGCGGCGGCAGACCGCAGCGTTCCGCAACCGATTCCCGACAACGAAGATGCAGCCCTATTTCGAAAAGTTCTCAAAGACGGCCGCTCTTTGATCATCGTGAGGACGGATTGGCATGAAGTTGCGAGCGTGGCGTGCAGCATCCTCGACAGGACGGGGGTTAGCGTCA
The DNA here is from genome assembly GCA_049792735.1 of Candidatus Acidiferrum sp. Classification (GTDB taxonomy): domain Bacteria; phylum Acidobacteriota; class Terriglobia; order Acidiferrales; family UBA7541; genus Acidiferrum. The sequence continues at coordinate 738 of JBARBE010000058.1, read as the reverse complement.
AGGAACGCACCAATTTTAGAATGCAGGCGTCAACGCGCGAGGTTGGCGACGTCACCGTGGTAGACATCACCGGAAAAATCACGCTGGGGGAAGGAAACGTGATGCTCCGCGACATCGTTCGTGGGCTGCTGGACAAAGGAAAGACGAAGATCGTATTAAACCTGGCGGGCGTCGACCATGTCGACAGCGCCGGCATCGGAGAGCTTGTCCGGAATCATACGGCCGTCCGCGTGGCCGGCGGCCAAATGAAAATCGCGAACCCTGGCAAAAAAGTAGAAGAGATATTTAAGGTGACGAGCCTCAACAAGGTGTTCGACATTCAACAGGACGAGGCCAGCGCGATAAAGTCGTTGGGCCAGTCGACTTCCGCGAACGCGTAGGCGCTCGCGCGAAAACAACAAACCAGTAGGATCGCTAAAACAACAAACGAGGAGCCTTTCGTATCGCGGCCAAGCCGGCAGCTTGTGTCTACCTTTTGAGATAAACCTCCCGCGGGTGAAGCATGGGCGTTGTACCGCATGTGCTTTCGGCGTGGGAAGGCTTGCTACCTAAGTCGAACCTGGTCCAATAGGTGACGCTAAGCAGCGAATTCGCAATTGGGAATTCGCGTCTTGCGCTTATCGTCCCCTAATATCCCCTGATCCGTTTGGATCAGGGCTTGTAAGTGATTGAAAGTTATGGCGGGGACGACGAGACTCGAACTCGCGACCTCTGCCGTGACAGGGCAGCGTTCTAACC
>JBARBE010000057.1:0-6333 GCA_049792735.1 Candidatus Acidiferrum sp. | reverse complement strand
CGCCCAATTTCGCCCTCTTCCTCAGTGAAAGGCCGTCCCAATGCCGGCGTCACGCGCAGCAGCGTGAACCACGAAGGTGTCACCACCATGCCGAGAATTCGCTCCGGAATTCCGCTCAGCTCAACGGTCTGATTCGGCTCCCGGAATACCGCCTGGCTCTCGAAAACCGTCAGCTCGCGCAACCCATCGAAATAATCCCCAGAGCTGCTGCTCTTCAGGTTGTTCACTCCGGCCTTTGGATACTCATTCGCCATGAACACAATCGAATTTGCTTCCGGCACCGGCAACGGCTTCAGCACCACCGAATCCACAATCGCAAACAGCGCCGTATTCGCCGCGATGCACACCGCAAACGTCACCAGCACCGTCAGCGCAAACCCCCTCGATCGCCAAAGGCTCCGCACCGAGTATTTCAAGTCAAATAAGAATGTATCCATGATTTGCCTCTCTCGCTGCCGAGTCCATGGTCATCTTAACTCGACCCACACCGCCACCTGCCCTTCAATACGCATCCGCAATGGAATAAGTTCACAGCCTAACTCACCCAGGCGCCGGACACGGAGCGTTTTCTCGAGCGTAGCAAATTCGAACCTTGAATATGCTGGCCTCCTGACGCGATACTGGTTTCATGCTCGCAGTCGCTTCCAAACCAGCCCTGCGCGTCACTGGCCTGCGCAAGGCCTATCAGGACGTTGTGGCCGTCAACGGCCTCGACCTAGAAGTGCGCGCTGGCGAATGTTTCGGCCTTCTCGGCCCGAACGGCGCGGGAAAAACGACCACCGTTGAAATCTGCGAAGGTTTGACCGCTCCCGACTCCGGCGAGGTGGAGCTTCTCGGCATGCATTGGAATTCCGATGCGGAACTGCTGCGCCAGCGGCTTGGCATCCAATTGCAGGATACGCAGCTCTCCGAAAAACTCACAGTCTTCGAGACTCTGCGATTGTTCCGCAGTTTTTTCGAACAAGGTCCAGGAGCCGATGAGGCTATCGCTCTTGTGCAGCTTGAGGAAAAAAAGAATTCGCGCGTAGGTAATCTTTCTGGTGGCCAGAAGCAGCGCTTGGCTCTCGCGTGCGCACTCGTCGGCGATCCGGATTTTCTTTTTCTCGATGAGCCCACGACCGGCCTTGACCCGCAAGCCCGCCGCCAGCTTTGGGATTTGATCGAGAAGTTCAAATCTTCCGGCCGCACCATTCTCCTTACCACGCATTACATGGACGAGGCCGAGCGTCTCTGCGAGCGCGTCGCCATCATGGACAACGGCAAACAAATCGCTCTCGGCACGCCGCGCGAATTGATCGCGGCCATTTGCGCGGAACATTTGGTCGCGTTCTCCGCCGGCTCCAATTCGCACGCGCTCGACCTTCCCGCGCTGCGCCGCATCGAAGGCGTCCGCGACGTGCGGACCGAAAACGGCACGGTGGAAATGCAAGTCACGGAGCTCCATCTCGCGGTGCCGGCTTTGCTCGCGGAATTGACACGCCAAAGTATTCCGCTCACGGAACTCAGCACGCACTCCGCAACTTTGGAGGATGTGTTCGTCTCGCTCACGGGACGCCATCTCCGCGATGAGTAATTACCTCGACCCACGAACATGAGCGAAACGACAACCATTCCGGACATTCGAGAGCGCGTAGCGGAGCGCAAAGGGCCTCGCGGAAAATCGTTCGGGGAGCACGCGCTGGTGCAATTGACGCTCGTCCGCTTCCTCGAAACGATGCGCGAGCCCGAAGCGCTTTTTTGGATCTTCGCGTTTCCCATCCTCCTTGCTGCGGGCCTGGGCATCGCGTTTCGCAACCGCCCCGCGGAAGTTTTAAAGGTTGCCACCACCAATCCTGTGCTGGCGCAATCTCTCGAGCGCGAGAAGCTCCTTTCTGTACAGCAGCTCGACATGCAGTCTGCCGAGGATGCCTTGCGCACCGGTAAGGTCGCGCTGCTGGCCGTCCCGAATGCCAGCGGCTCCGTCGTCTATCGTTACGACGACACGAATCCTGAAGGCCGCACCGCACGGATGCTCGCGAATCGCGCCGTGCAAGAAGCTGCGGGACGCGTCGACCCCATTACTACGAGCGATGACTTTTTGCGCGAACCCGGCTCGCGGTACATCGATTTCCTTATTCCCGGCCTGATCGGAATGAATCTGATGGGCAGCGCGATTTGGGGCATGGGCTTCACCGTCGTCGACGCACGGCGCAAGAAACTGCTGAAGCGCTTAATCGCGACTCCCATGCCCAAGCAATATTTTTTGCTCTCCTATTTGTTCTCGCGCATTTTGATGCTGGTCCTTGAAGTGGGCATCGTGCTGGGTTTCGGCGTCTGGATTTTCCATGTTCCGATGCGCGGCTCGTTGCTCGATTTGGGAGTCGTGTGCCTCCTCGGTTCGCTGTCCTTCAGCGCGATCGGATTGCTGCTGGCCTCGCGCGCGAAAACAATTGAAGCCGCTTCCGGGTTGATGAACGCGGTCATGCTGCCGATGTGGATCGCTTCCGGCGTGTTTTTTTCCGCCCAGCGTTTTCCGGATATCGTGCAGCCGCTCATCAAAGCGCTTCCTCTGACTGCGGCAATTGATGCGTTGCGCGCGAACATGTTGCAGGGCGCGAACCTGGCGCATGTGGCGCCCCAGATGGCGGTCCTCGCCGCGTGGCTGCTCGTTTGCTTCGTGCTGGCATTGAAGCTTTTTCGCTGGCGATAACTTCCCGTGAGCAAGGTTCGCGGCATCGAGGGCGGGACAAGCCCGCCCCTACAAGCCACTCACCCTCTTCATTCTTGTGTGAAAGAACATTGGGTTAGCAGCCATTCGATTCAGCGGCCCGAGTAGCGCTGCTCTTTCCACGGGCCGCCGTAGGCGTGATAACCGTTGCGTTCCCAGAAGCCGAGGCGGTCGTGATCGAGTAGCACGAAACCGCGCACCCACTTGACACTTTTCCATGCATAAAGATGTGGAACGATGAGGCGTAGCGGGCCGCCGTGCTCGGCGGTGAGCGGTTCGCCGTCATGCTCGAAGGCGAAGAGCACGTTTGGCTTCAACAGGTCTTCAAGGGGGACATTCGCCGTATAGCCTTCCTCGGCCAGAATGGACGCGAAATGAGCTTCGCGTTTTGGCTTGACGAGCTTCAGGACGTCAGTGAACAGCACGCCCTTCCAACGATTATCGAGGCGGCTCCAGCGCGTGACGCAGTGGAAATCCGACATGGTTTCGGTCTGCGGCAACGCGCGAAATTCGTTCCAGGTCAGCCGCATAGGCTCTTCGACTTCGCCGGAAATCTGAAAATCCCACCTCGCCGCATCGAAATGCGGGATGCTGCCGTAATGCAGCACGGGCCACTTGAGCGTAAGCGATTGTCCGGGCGGAAGACGGCCTTCGGCCTTGGCTTTGTTCTCCAGTTCCTTGCGCGTTCCCAAGTCACCGAATAGAGACATTTAATTCTCCTGGGAGATTTGATGCTCGCAGGCCCCCGCGGATTCCATTAAAGTTCCGCTCCGGACAGGTCCTTTTCGGGGAAGGCTTTGAACGTTGACCGCATGTCCCAGATATGAGACATTGGATATGTGAGAGCGGCGATTTTTCATCCCTCCGCGAGGGCTGCGATTCGGCTGTTCCCGGAGGATGTGCTGAAGGAGTTGGGCAAGGCAATCTTCGACTTGCAGAGAGGAGAAACCTTGACGATGCCTCTCGCGCGCTCAATGAATTCGATAGCACCGGGTGCCGCAGAGTTAAGAGTTCGAGACCGGAGCGGAAGCTATCGAGTTCTGGTTTACACGCGATCTTCGCGTGGCATTTTTGTGTTTCATGCATTTGTAAAAAAGAGCAAGACGACGCCAAAGCACGAGATGGAATTGGGGAAACGGCGGCTAAGGGAGCTACTCGATGAAGAAATCTAGAGAGATCGTGACGCGCACGGCGGCCGAGTTGGCAAAGGTGCTGGGGCTGACTCCGGCCGCAGGGGCGGAGATCGAGCTGCGCAGCAACTTGAACTCGAAAATTGTCGAGGTGGTGCAACGCAAAGGTTTGACGCATGAGCAAGTGGCGCGGCTGGCGCGAACTTCGCGGACGCGCGTTACGGCCATTATGAACCACAACACGAAAGACATCTCGACGGACCTTCTTTTGCGCGTGCTCTATGCTCTCGGCTATACGGCAAAAATTAAATTCCAGAAAGCGGCCTAACCGCGGCAGCCTGCCTTTGCAGCAAGCGCTTGCGGGAGGAACCAAAGAGTCCGCGTGAACGGAGAAAAAATGCTCGCATCCATGAGGATGGTGGGTTTCTTGCTTACCAAGGATTACGACAAGGCGCGTGCGTTTTACGAGGGGAAACTGGGATTCGAGTTTGTGAGCCAGGATCAGTTTGCGCTGGTGGTGCGGGCGGGCGAGAACACGATTCGGATTGTGAAGATTCCCACGTTTACCCCGCTGCAGAGCACCGTGCTGGGCTGGGAAGTGGATGACATTGAAACCATTGTGGATTGGCTGGCGAAACGGGGCGTCGTGTCTGAAAAATATCCATTCGTTCAGGACAAGGAGCGGGGGATATGGATGGCACCGGGCGGAAGCAAAGTCGCGTGGTTCAAGGACCCGGACGGGAATGTGTTGGGGGTCTCGCAACATGGATGAACGGCGTCGTTGTGAAGTAGTGGTCATTCGCAACTCCGGTCAGGTGCGCATGCTGTAGTAGTCCCGCGGGGGTCGAGGCGCGGCGGATCGGCGCGGTTTGGGTAGCCGGGAATTTTTGCGCAAAGTGGGCTTGCAATTTGGGGCGGATGGTGGGAGTTTACGTTCATGCAAAACCAAATGAATCGACGCAATTTCTTGCTGGGGGCGGAGGCGCTGGTGGTGGCCGGGATGCTGAACCGCGCGTATGCGCATGTGCCGCCGGACGATGTGGCTGGCGACGAGAAATTCTGGGCGGGAATCCGGAGCGCGTACGTCCGCGATCCGGAGATTCTGAACCTGAACAATGGCGGAGTGGCGCCGGCGCCGACATCCGTGCTGGAAGCGGAGATCGAGGCGATCCGCTACAGCAACACGCTGCCGGCTTACCGCATGTGGCACGATCTTGAGCCAAAGGTCGAAGACGTGCGGAAAAAGCTCGCCGCCTTGTGGAGCACCGATCCGGAGTGCATCGCGATTACCCGAAACGCGAGCGAATCGCTGCAAATCGCGCAGTTTGGGATTGACATGGCGCCCGGCGACGAAGTGCTGACGACGAGCCAGGACTATCCGCGCATGATCACGACGTGGCAGCAGCGCGAGCGGCGCGAAAAGATCGTGCTGAAGCAGGTGAATTTTGGCGTGCCGGTGAAGAGCCCGAGCGACCTGGTCAGCGTCTTCGAACAGGGGATCACACCGCGCACGAAGGTCATTCATTTGTCGCACGTGGTGTTCCTGACAGGCCAGATTTTTCCGATTAAAGAGATTTGCGCGATGGCGAGGGAACGCGGAATCATCAGCATCGTGGACGGAGCGCACGCGTTTGCGCACGTGCCGTTCAAGTTCACGGATGTGGATTGCGATTTTTATGGGTCCAGCCTGCACAAGTGGCTTTCGGCACCGATCGGGACCGGCATGTTGTACGTGCGCAAAGACCGCATCGAAAAGCACTGGGCGCTGATGGCCGCGCCGCCTTCGATGGACAAAAATATCCGCAAGTACGAAGAAATTGGGACGCATCCAGCGGCCATGCATAATGCGATTTTGCAAGCGCTCGAGTTTCACGAGCAGATGGGCGACGAACGAAAATTCGCTCGGCTGCGCTATTTGAAGAACCGCTGGGCGGATCGCTTGGGGGACGTGAAGGGCGCGAAAGTGCTCGTGGGGTTGGAGCCGGACCTTTCCGGGGCATTTGGGACGATTCATTTCGATACGATCGAGCCGGGAAAATTGAGCGAAGCGTTGCTGGCGAAGCACAACATTTTTGTGGTGCCGATCAACTCACCCGGGATCAGCGGGATTCGCGTCAGCTCGAATGTCTACACCTCAACGGAAGAGATCGACCGGTTCTGCGGAGCGGTGGAAGAGATTGTGACGCGGGCGTAGAGCCGGCACGAACGCGAGCGGTAAATCTTATTTCCCAAATTATGGAGTGAAGACCGGGGCTGATGGGGGATTTGTGTCTCCGTGTATTTGCAGACCGTGGCGAAGCCGTGCGCAGACTACGGCGCGTCGGATTTCGCGATGATTAGCGTAAGGTCGTCGTGCTGCTCATGGGGGGCGAATTGGCGCACGTCGGCGACGATGGAGTCGAGGAGGGATTGGGAGCATTGAGCGCGATGGCGGCGGAGGGAATCGATCAGCCGGGCTTCGCCGAATTCGTCGCGGGCTTCGTTGAAGGCTTCGGT
>JBARBE010000056.1:0-35810 GCA_049792735.1 Candidatus Acidiferrum sp. | reverse complement strand
GCAGGCCACGAAGGAAAGCAGATGGGGCAGGGTGCGAGCCCTGCAACGATTGCTGACCCACTCCTACAGCGGCAAAGTTCTCGCCGTTCGACGAGTGACGGAAAACAATGGCAAGAAAACCCCCGGTTTGGACCAAGAAATTTGGGACACACCAGAGAAGAAGACGCAGGCAGTACATGCATTGAAGCGTAGGGGTTATCAATCTCAGCCCCTGCGACGTGTCTACATCCCGAAGTCGGACGGCAAGACGATGCGCCCACTCGGAATTCCCACAATGATCGATCGAGGGCAGCAAGCACTCCACTTGCTCGCACTGGATCCCGTTGTGGAAACCACCGCTGACAGAAACTCTTACGGGTTTCGTCAGAAACGGTCCTGCGCCGACGCGATGGTCCAGTGCTTTCTGGCACTGAGAAGCGCCAACACGCAGTGGATTCTGGAAGGCGACATCAAGAGCTGTTTCGACAAAATTTCACACGATTGGCTTTTGGCTCACGTCCCGATGGACCGAGTCATTCTCCAAAAGTGGTTGAAATCCGGGTACATGGAAAAACACGTTCTTCACGAATCGATGGACGGGACGCCCCAGGGTGGAATTATCTCTCCGGCGCTTGCTAACTGCGCGCTGGACGGACTTGAACGACTCCTGCAGGAAAAATACCCAGCAGGAAAACGTCTCAAGTCCCTTGGAGGTGAGAAACCTTGTGTCAATCTCGTCCGTTATGCGGATGACTTCGTCATCACCAGTAAGTCGAAAGAATTACTGGAAGGAGAAATCAAGCCCCTGGTCGAGCAGTTCCTGCAAGAACGAGGTCTTGAACTCTCTCCGACGAAGACAGTCATTACGCACGTGGAGCACGGCTTTGATTTCCTCGGACAAAATGTGCGCAGGTATCCCAACGGAAAACTGTTCATCACGCCTTCCAAGAAGAATGTTGGAACCTTCCTGAAGGGCATCCGAAGAATCATCAAAGACGCACATGGCGTGCCTGCCGCCGATCTGATCGATCAACTCAACCCCAAGATTCGAGGTTGGGCGAACTATCATCGGCACGTGGTGAGCAAACGCACGTTTGGAGGCGTGGACCGCGCCATCTTCTCTAGTTTGTTGCAATGGGCACGGCGAAGGCACCCGAATAAGTCCTCGCGCTGGTTCAAACCGGAATACTTTGAACGGCGTAAAGACCGTGATTGGACCTTCTTCGGTGAAACCTGTGATGACGAGGGACGGCCAAATAAAGTCTGGCTGTACTACGCCAAGAGCACTCCCATCAAACGACACGTCAAGGTTAAAGGCGAAGCTAACCCGTACGATCCAACCTATGAAACCTACTTCGAAGAACGCGAAGGGGCTCACATGCTGGAAACGTTTCGGGGTACCCGCACTCTTCGCTATCTCTGGTATGAACAACGTGGACTCTGCACGCAGTGCAATACCAAAATCACTCGGATCACAGGCTGGCGCCTGCATTATTGCGTCCCCCGTGTGCTGGGCGGTTCCACTGGTGCCACGAACTGCGTTCTCCTTCATCCCGAGTGCCATGACCGGGTTCATCGTCAACGTCTTCCCGTTTCGAAACCGCGTCTCCGCTAAAGAGGCGTTCGAAGGGCTTGAGCTGGGTGAAGGGAAACTTTCACGCCCAGTTCTGAGAGGGCCGGGCGGCCGCAAGGCCGCCTGGCTACTCGGTAGTGATCCACTCGCCTAGTTAAAGCGGTAATCGGAAAAGTGGATTTTCAAGTTACCGGCACGACTTACCAGGCATTTGGACGCCATGGTTATGATGGGTTTTGGAACGGGTTTGCTGGCGGTAGTCTCGCGGCGGCAGAGGACTCACCTGACAAAACTGCCAGTCGTGCCTAATTGAAGAATTTAGTTCACTCTGTCGGTCCCCCGAGCACACATTGAAGAAACATTCGGAGGGAGGGACTGACATGGCTACAAAAGCAGCTATACCAGCAGAAGATCCCGTGAGCACGCTACACCAGTACGTCAATGCTTTCAACCAAGGTGATGCGAAGGCTATGGCGGCGTGTTTCGCTGTCCCCGGATCGATCCTCGATGGCATGGCGCCGCACGTGTGGCAGGGGCCGACCGCGACCCAGGACTGGTACCGAGACGTGTTAATTGAAGGAAAGCAACACGGTGCCGCAGACTATTTCGTTACAGTGGATGAGCCGTTGCACAACAATGTTACGGGTGATAGCGCATATGTGGTTGTTCCAGCGACTATGACATTCAAAGTGCATGGAAAACAGGTTACACAAACAGGTGCAATCTTTACGCTGGCACTTCGCAAGTTCGCCGAACAATGGCGCATAGCAGCTTGGTCGTGGGCGAAAGGAACTAGCAAGCGAGCTTCGCAGTAGTCGCTAGTCCGCCGCAACATCTCCCAACACCGGGGGCCGACATTGTTTATTCTTAGGCTGAATCGCTCGCGAAATTAACTCCCGGAACCCATGGTCTTCTAAGTGATATGCCTGGTTAACACGCTAATCGTTAAAATTAAGTACTGGAAGCCATTTTACCGGTTAGCCGACTTACCAGGACTTGAGACACTAATTTCAATACTTCAAAAGAGAACTCGTACTCGCCGGTTGAAGAACATTGAGCGCTACGTGAAACCCAGTCCGAGGAATCCTCGATTTCGGGCAGGTCTTAGACAATATGCCAAGCGGTCATCGCATCACTTGTTTTTTGGCCCTCCGTCATATAAGAAAGCAACCATGAAGGTCGCCTATCGCGTTGGAACGCTGATCGTATTGCTCGCCGTCTTTCTGCCAACAAGTGGGCTTTATCTTCAGGCCCAGACGAACACCCCGTATACGGACACGACGGCGGACTTCCAGCGCTTTCTACAAGATATTCTTGACGCCACTAAGAAGGGCGACAAGCAGAGTCTTGTATCTCTTTTGAAGAGCACCGAAGTTCCCAACTGCGATGCTTGGCTGCACCAGATGTACAAATCAGATTCAGCGGACAGTTGGATGAGCTTGTGTGATTTCAAAACCCTCCGTTCTCAAGAAAAATCCATGGAAGAACTCTTTGCCCGACTCGCAAAAGAAGGCGGCGAGTTTTCTACTCGCAAAGTGAACGACAATCCTCAGGGTGGTGAAGGTGGATTTGAATCGGGAATGGTTCACGGCGGAAAACAGCCTCTGGAAGTATATTTCGCCTCGTGGAAGTCTCCAAACCAATCGAAAGAGGCCAAGGGTGAACCGATCGGCTATTTCTATTTTCTTGACGGAGGATTTCGCTGGGACAGCCTTATCTCGTTTCCAAAAGTCAAAATCAGCAATGCAAAATTCGTTCCCGAAAAACTCATCAAGAAAGTGGAACCTGTTTACCCTGCAGATGCAGCTGCTCAGCACATCTCCGGGACTGTGCGCGTGTACTACGTGATCGGCGGCGATGGCGCGGTCTACAACGCCCATGCACTTTCCGGCGAGGGACTGTCCGAGAACCCCTCCCTTCGAAAAGCTGCAGAGGATGCGGTCCTTCAATGGCGATATCAACCAGCGACATTGGACGGCAAGCCAATTCAAACAAATGGCGTAACAGTGGATATCACTTTTTCTCCGAGGAGCTGACCTATAAGGTTCCTTCCAAGTCCTGGTAACCGGAAACTTACCCACTACCAGATCGTGCGGCAAGTTGACACCCTGGTACGGGGCGACTATCGTTCGAGATGAATTTTTCGAGAGGCTTTTGGATGAAGATTTTGGTGGTTGGCGGGGGCGGACGCGAGCACGCGCTCGTTTGGAAGCTCAAGCAGAGCGCACGCGTGGAAAAAATTTGGTGCGCGCCGGGCAACGGCGGTATCGCTCAGGACGCGGAATGCATTCCCGTGGACGCGGGCGACGTAGCCGGGCTTGTGTCGCTGGCAGCAAAAATCGCGCCTGATTTGGCCGTCGTGGGCCCAGAGCTACCTCTTGTGAATGGCATCTCGGACGCGTTCGCGCACCGAAATTGGCCCATTGTGGGCCCTTCCCAGCGAGCCGCGCAGCTTGAGGGCAGCAAGATTTTTTCGAAAGAATTTCTCCTTCGGCACAATATTCCGACCGCGAAAATGTACGGTGCGTACGGCTCGCCCCACGATGCGTACTCTGCGTTGAAGGGCCTGGATTGGCCGCTGGTGATCAAGGCGGATGGATTGTGCGCCGGCAAGGGCGTTGTGCTAGCGCCTGATGCGGAGACGGCCAAGAAGTTTCTCGAATCTGCGATGGAAAAGAACGAGCTTGGACCTGGCGGGCGTCGAGTCTTGTTCGAGGAAACGCTCCAAGGCGACGAGCTCTCTTTCATCATTTTGACCGACGGCGAGCGCTACGCCCCGCTCGTTCCGACGCGCGATCACAAGCGCGTCTTCGACGGCAACTGCGGCCCGAATACCGGCGGCATGGGCGCCTATTCTTCCGACGATTTGTTGCCGGCAGCCCTGCGCGAAACCGTGATCACCACGATTGTGGAACCCACGCTGCGGGGATTGGAAAACGACAGTATTCCCTACCAAGGCTTTCTATATATCGGCCTGATGCTGACCCCGGAAGGGCCTAAAGTGCTGGAGTTCAATTGCCGCCTCGGCGACCCAGAGGCCCAAGCGATAGTTGCGCGAATGGATTTCGATTTGGTGGAGGTCCTTTCAGACGTGGCGATGCGGCGGCTGGACCCGACGAAATTGCGTTGGAAGGAAGGAGCAAGCGTCTGCGTCGTATTGGCTTCCGGCGGATATCCAGGCAAATTTGCAACAGGAAAAAGAATTGATGGACTAACCGCTCTAGGTCACGAAACCGGTGTGCATGTTTTTCAGGCAGCAACCAGAACTGAGGGCGGCTCGCTCGTGACTAACGGTGGCCGAGTCTTAAGCGTCACAGCCGCTGCGAAAACTCTAGATTTGGCTCTGTCCTCGGCCTATCAGGCGGCAGAGAAAATCCATTTTGAAGGTATGCACTATCGAAAAGACATTGGCGGTCACGTAGGCCGCGTAAAAACTGCTGGAAATTAGAGCCATGCCGCGCGTCGTCAAAGCCGCCGCGATCCGGCAGGACGATGTTCTTGAGAAAACTTGAAATGCTAATAAGAGCCCTACAAACCCGGCTTAATCCTGGGCCGCAAGGTGGGCGCTTCCGGTGGCTGGTTCTTATCTGCCTTAACCTTCTCGACCGGCTCATCCGGCGGAACCACCCAGTTGAAACCGTCTTCGGTCATCGTTCCCAAAATGAAGTGCGACTTGTCGGCGATGAGTGGCAAGACGGCGCGCATAAACTCAGTGGCGTCCTGAGGCGCGGCTTTGTTGGCCTGGCCGTGCTCAATGTCCTCATCCACTTTCAAAAACTTCGGATCTCCATGCAATAAATTGTCGAAGTCCGGATAGTTCCCTTCAATCAGCTGCTGCAGCGTCGGCCCTTGAATACTTGGTGGATAGCGAACTTCGACGAGCGTCTTGGGCGCGTGCTTTTCGGGCGGATAGATTTGCGTGAACCTCGGACGGAGCAAGCGCGTTTGCCAAAAGTCACCTTGCGTGGCGATTTCTTCCTGCTGAATGCGGTATTCGATGGTCCAAACTTCGGGGCCATAATCGTCCGGCGCAAAACCGATGAGCACGACTTCAAAGATGGCCTCATCGGGCTTGAAATCGACCTTGTGCTGAAGTTCGGAGACCAGCGGGCGCAGTCGCTCGAGGAAGGCGACTCCTATTTCATCTAAATCGGGCGCGATTTCGTCGGGATTGACGGCATAATGCGGGTCCCTTGCCGAGATTTGGGGGAAGTCTCTGTCCATGCGTACCGGCTTGGGATCAGCGGTGTGTCGCCACTCGGAGGCTCCCAATAGTACTGCAATATGAGTGGCGTTGACACTCAGGACGCGCGGGGGAACGGAGTTCTTTTCAATGGGCTGATCAATAGCGGCGAAAATGATACTGTCGCGCGCGACGTGAACGATCACGCGACCACCAGCAAGATTCGCGACAATCTCGTTGCTAATGGCGCGGTCTTGGGCCGATGCAACTTGAGCTGTAGCCACATGCACAAAGCACAATAGACATGTGAAGAGCGGCAAGGTAAATCGGCGGCGATATAGGAAGGCGACTTTCATGTGTCCGCTGCGGGATAAAAGCATTCTCCTATGAACTGCCGGACGAATACAGCGAGATTAGGGCTTCTCTTCGGGGACGGCGGCAGCAGCCTCTTTCGCTCGAGCCAGCATCGCATCCAGAGCCGCGCGGTCGTAGTAACCGCCGTGTCGAATCACAGCCCAAACTTTGCGCGTGTTGCCGATCTCCTCCACAGGATTCGCGCTTAACAAAACCAAGTCGGCCGCGTGGCCCGTTTCAACTGTGCCGAAATCTCTCTCGCGGCCAAGAAACTGTGCGGCACCGTGCGTGGCAGCCTGCAGGGCTTCCATCGGCGTAAATCCTGCGCGAACCAGCTCGGCGAGCTCCTGATGAAAACTATCGCCAGGAAAAACAAACGCGTCGAGCGAGTCAGAACCAACCAGCAACGGCACCCCGGCGCGGTGCAACTCGCCCGTCAGCTTCCAATCGTTGGATGCCTGGCGAGCCAGCCACGCCGCCCGCTGCTTCATCTCCGCGTCGTTGATGGACTCGCGCCATTCTTTCGCAAGCGAAGGCGGAACAAAGTCGAGTAAAGGATCATCAGCCTTCCAGTTCTCCGGATGAGAGGTGATGTCCAAAGAGGCGAGCGTGGGTGTAACCCAAGTGCCGTTTTTCTTCAGCGTTGCGAAAAGCGCGGCGGCCTTTTCCGGGCTGTAGGTGGCGTCGGCTTCATGCGCGATGGCTTCCCAAGCGGCGGAGTCGCCGCTTTTTTCGGCTTTCACCAGGCGTGGCCGAAGCTCGGCTTCTTTCGAGGAAAATGAGAGAGAAAAAGCGCTGTAGAGAAGATGCTCGATGCTGTGCATTCCAGCGTCGCTTGCTTCCTTGGCTCCAATCTCGAAGGGCAAATGTCCGACAAACGAAATATTCTGCTTCTTGCATTCATCGGCCACCGCAAAAAACGCGTCGCGCGAAGGCAGCGTAATTATTTTTATAAAATTTGCGCCTCGCTTTTTCAGATCATCGACCGCGGCGCGGGCTTCCGCGGCATTCGCGACAGGATATTGCTCGGGAGTTTTCCTGCCGCTCGCAGCAAGGAATGGACCCGAAGCAACAATATGAGGACCGAGGAGAGCGCCAGACTCGACGTCGCGCTGCCAGGCGAGAAGCGCATCGAGATCGCCGCCCATATCGCGCACGCCAGTGATTCCGTTCGCCAAGAGCAGCGGCAGAAGCACCTGTTTGCTCCATGAAGGATCGGCGTTGATGCCAGCGAGATGGACGTGCATGTCCCAAAAGCCCGGCAGCATGAATTTCCCTGATGCATCGATGCTGCGAGCGGTTTTAGGAACCCTTATTTTCTTCGATGGCCCGACTGCAACGATGCGGCCCGCCGCGATGAGCACCGTCTGGTCTGCCTGAGGCGTGCGCCCCGTCCCGTCGATGACTGTAACGTGCGTGATCGCCAGTTCGGAAGAAGTCTCGGCCGCAAAGAAAGCCGGAACCGCGAGAAATGCGGCAAGTAGCAGAAGGAGTATGCTTCTAGACCTCAACGATATGCTCACTTTCCAGGCGACCGGCCAATTCTAAAAGCTACCACAATCCACGTAGAGAAGCTGCGAACCGCTCGTCAGGACGATACAGAGCGAGTAAAATAAGTGATTCGAACTAAGGAGTAGAACGGAGACCATGGGTTTGCGAAAAGCGAAAAACATTCAACACAAAGGCAAGCGGTTGACCGACATTCTAGAAGCGCACGCACTTTTCTTTCGTGGCAAGGAAGGAGGCGCCCGCGCCGATTTGGCCGGCGCCGATCTTTCGAACGCCAGTTTGCAAGGTATCAACCTCAGCGGCGCGATTCTTACTCGAGCCAGCTTTGAAGGCTCCGACCTTCGCAAAGCCAAGCTTCCCGGCGCGGATTTAACCGGCGCGATTCTTCGGAAAGCCGACTTAAGGAACACGGACATGACGGAAGCGATTTTGCCGGGGGCGGATTTGACCGAAGCGGAAGCGAGCGGCGTGGAATTTTTTCGGTGTGACCTTTCGAACGCAATTTTCCATCGCGCCCGTTTGCGAAACGTAAATTTGCGATTGGCCCGTGTTCAAGGTGCGAGCTTTACGGGCGCGGACATGGGAATAGCGATTCTCCGGGAAACGGATTTGACGGGAGCGGACCTTTACGGCGTCGACCTTTCGACGGCGTTGCTGCCGCGCGGTTATTCCGCGGAACAGGCCAAACAGAAGACTGCGTAGGCCGCGACGCGCAAACTCTTGGGCGTCAATCCTGGGGAAATAAGTTGCCGCACGGGTACTCCCAGGAGCAAGCCAAGCAGAAAAGCGCGTAGCTTTTTATGCGTGAGCGATCGGGCGTCGATCGTGAAGAAATGAATTGGCGCGTGAGCGATCGGGCGTCGATTGTCACGAAATAAGTTGACGGGCGAACAATTGGGCGTCAATCGCGAGCATACGCGTTGGCGCGTGATTTTTGGAACAGCGACGCGCCCGCTTTAATGGCAAACGGCATCTCCGCGTGGTAGCCTCAGGCGTAAGCGATGGAATCCTTCGTAAGTGTGACCCGTGGCCACTCCTGCGACACAACTCGACGCCTCCGAAATACGCGAACGTGTACTCGGAGTGATTCGTAACCTGCTCGAAGAATTGGGCAGCCGCGGTGCGTTGCCGATGCTCAGCGGCACGTCAAAGCTGGACCAAGACCTCGGGCTTGGCAGCCTCGAGCGCGTGGAATTGCTCGCGCGGCTGGAGACGGCTTTTGGCGTGCGTCTGCCCGACAGCGTCGCAGCCGAAGCAAATACTCCAGAAGATCTCGCGGAAGCCTTGAGAACGGCGCCCGGCGCCGAGACCGAGGAAGACGAAACGGGATCGGCTCTGCGAGCCGCCATTACAACGCAAAAAATGCATCGCGAGGCCGTGGATCCCGGCGTTTTCGCTACGGAAACTTTATTGGACGTTCTGCGTTATCGCGCGATGCATGACGCCGAACGCGCGCATTTGCTCATCACCGAAGAAACCGAAGGCAAAGAACGCAGCGTAACCCTGACGTTCGGCGAATTGTATGCCGCCGCGCAACGCTGTGCAGCGGAGCTGGCGCGGCGCGGAGTGCCTGCAGGCGGCCGCGTGGCGTTGATGCTACCGACTTCGCGCGCGTTTTTTGTTTCCTACGCTGGGATTTTGCTCGCCGGCGCTATTCCTGTGCCCATTTATCCGCCGTTCCGCGCCGACCGCATCGAAGAATACGCATCGCGACAATCAGCGATTCTCAAAAACGCCAGCGTCTGTTTGCTGCTGACGTTTCGGCAAGCGGAAGCTGTCGCGCGGCTGTTGAAACCCCGCGTGCATTCGCTGACAGAAGTAGCCGACGCGGAAAAACTGATCGATGCCGCGGACAAAGCGCCGCCGCCATCACCCGGCGCGCTCCCGCTGCATCTGACGGGAAGCCGCGCGCGAAAATCGAGCGACATCGCGCTGTTGCAATACACTTCCGGTTCGACGGGCGACCCCAAAGGCGTCGTTCTGACGCACGCGAATTTGCTCGCTAATATTCGCGCCATCGGCGAGGCCCTGGAGTTGGGACCCAGCGACCTAGGCGTGAGCTGGCTGCCGCTTTATCACGACATGGGCCTGATCGGCGCGTGGCTCACGCTGCTGCATTTCGGCATTCCTCTTGCCGTGATGTCGCCGCTGGCGTTTCTCACGAGGCCGGAGCGCTGGCTCAAAGCGTTTCAGAAATATGGAGGCACGATTTCCGCCGCGCCGAATTTTGCCTACGAGCTATGCGTGCGAAAAATCGCTGATAAGGATATCCAGGGCCTGAACTTGAGCGCTGTGCGCGCCGTACTCAATGGGGCCGAGCCAGTCAATCCCGACACGCTGAATCGATTTGCAGAGCGTTTCGCGCCCTACGGTTTTCGCCGCGAGGCGCAACTACCTGTCTATGGACTTGCGGAAGCTTCGCTGGCCGTAACGATTCCGCCGCTGAATCGCGGTCCGCTGATCGACCGCATCGAGCGAGAAACCTTCACGGCGGAGGGACGCGCCGTTCCTGTGCCGGCGGATGATGCGACAGCGATTGCGTTTGTTTCCTCCGGCAAACCGCTTCCGCGCCACGATGTGCGGATCGTCGATGCCAGCGGCAACGAGGTGAGTGACCGGACCGAAGGATTTCTTTGGTTTCGCGGGCCTTCTGCGACGAGCGGCTACTATCAAAATGCGGAAGCGACCGAGCAATTGTTGCCAATGGGGCCGGCATCGAGGGAAGGCGAATTCGCGTGGGTGAATTCCGGCGACCGCGCGTACCGTGCGGACGGGGAAATCTACGTCACGGGCCGCGTGAAGGACATCATCATCAAAGGCGGAAGAAATCTTTATCCGCACGAAGTCGAAGAGCTCGCGGCGCGGGCGGAGGGAATTCGCAAGGGCTGCATCGTGGCATTTGGCCTGAAAGATGAAGCATCTGGCACGGAAAAACTGATCGTGGTCGCGGAATCGCGCGAACGTGAAGCATCGCGGCGCGCGGCAATTACGGCGGCGGTGACAGAGCAGGTCTCGCGAGGGCTTGGCATGCCACCAGATAAAGTCGAACTCATTCCGCCCGGGAGCATTCCAAAAACCTCGAGCGGAAAATTGCGCCGCGAGGAAACCAAGCAGCTGTATCTTGCGGGGAGATTGTCGGCAGGCAAAGCGCCGGCGTGGGTGCAGATTGCGAGGCTGGCGACGGCGGGCGCGGCACGAACAGCGGGCAGCGAAATTTGGTCGGCCGTGCGGCGCGGCTTGGAAATTTTGTACGGCCTCTATTTCTGTGCCGTGTTTATAGTGTGGATCGTTCCGACTTGGACGATCGTGAATTTCATCAGCGACTATCGTAAAGCCGGCCGATTTACATCGGCCGCGCTCAAGATATTGTTTGCGCTGATTGGCTGCCGCGTCCGCGTCGTGGGCAAGGAATACGTGGACGCGCCAGGCGCGAAAGTTTATGCGTCGAACCACACAAGTTATTTCGATGTGCTGGCGCTGATGATGGGTCTCGGCGTTCCATATCATTTCGTCGCCAAAATGGAAGTCGGCGGAATGCCGTTCATTGGCACATTTTTGACGAAGATGAAGCACACGAAATTCAACCGCAGCGATCCCGGGTCGCGGATGCGGCAGATGAGAGAAATGGAAACGCTGCTCCGCGAGGGCGAATCGATTTTCGTTTTTCCCGAGGGTACGTTTACGAGGGAAGACGGCGTGCGCCCCTTTCAGCTCGGTGCCTTCAAGGCGGCGGTGGCTGGGGGTGTGCCGATCGTGCCAATTTCGCTGGCGGGGACGCGGAGATTCCTCCGGGACGGCACGTATTTGCCGCGGCCGACGAGCGTGACCATTACGGTGTCCCCTCCCATCTATCCACAGGCGATGGGCACGGCTGAGAAGGCCGATGAGAGATCCGCCTGGCATGAATTAGTCCGCCTCCGCGACTCCACGCGCGAGACCATCGCGCGTTACTCCGGCGAACCGCTACTGTAGATTGCCAGGGAGGGTTGTTGGTTCACCGTCCTGGTGTGTATCGTGATGAAGCTTACTCTAAACCCGCGCACGCGGACCCGGCGTATGCGGCACTCAAATTCACTCCCCCAGGCAACGACTCGGCCACGCGTCACCTGCGCGAGCGGGACCAGAATTTTCCCTTGACACGGCTCGTACATACATTGTATATACAAGACTTGGACGCGCGGCACGCCATTCACGGACAAGCATTCGAGTGGGATGAGGAGAAGGCCGCAAGCAACTAGCGAAAGCACAGCGTGACTTTTTACGAAGCCTGCGAGGTGTTCTTTGACCCGTTCTTCCGGCTGACCGACGCCGACGCGAAAGAAGAAGCGCACCAAGCCGCCATCGGCTACACCGAGCGTTCGCGATTGCTGTGTGTCGTGCATGCGGAGCGCGAAGAAGCGGCGATCCGCATCGTTTCCGCCCGGCTGGCCTCGGCGGAGGAGAGGAAACTCTATGAGCATGAATAAGCGAGTGAAAAAGCGGCTGCAAAAAGACCGCCCCATGACTTCCATCACCATTCGCATGCCGGGAGACGTCCTGGAGGACCTGAAAGAGGTTGCCCCTGCGCTGGGCTTCAGCGGCTATCAGCCGCTGATTCGTCACTACATCGGGCAGTCTCTTCGCAAAGACCTGGCCCGTATCGAGGGTGATCCAGTATCGATCATGGCTGACAGCTTGCGGCGCCGCGGCGTGGCCGATGCGGTCATTGAAGAAGCCCTCGCCGAAGCCATAGCCAAGAACCCCTGAGCACATTCGTCCGACACCAGGTTAGCGACACTGCGCGCGAAACGATCGCACGGTATTCCGGCGAACCACTCGTCTAAGACGCCTTCAATCCTGGATTTCAACTTGAGCTCAAAACGAAAAGGGCGCTGGATAGATGGGCGCCCCCTTCGTTTGAACAAAAGCCCGTCGCGCGGATGTACCGAACTCAGTGCTGCAAGCTGTAAATGACGGTGATATACGTGTCGATCTCGACTGGCTGGCCGTTGAGAACCGTTGCGCGGTAACGCCACTGGCCGACCGCATCGAGCGCAGACCGCAGGAAGAGCGGATCGCCGCTGACCACCTGCAAGGATCGGATTGTGCCGTCCGTGGAGATGATGGCGTGCAGTTCCACCTGGCCTTCCTTATGAATTTGAATTGCGAGCGAAGGATAAGCAGGTTCGATTCGCCGGAGCAGCATTGCAGGTTCCAAGCGCGTTACATGCAAGCGGCGCGGAATGCGAGGTTGCGCATCCGCGGGGCGCGCTGGCTGCGATCTGCCGTCCGCAATGCCGATTCCCCAGGGAGGTTGTAGGCCGTTGCGCCCATCGGGCGTGCCGATGCCGACAGTTGGCTCCGGCGGCGGTTCGTTGTCGCTCGTCGAGGGATGTTTAAGAAAGATTGGCGAGTAGCAGGTCGAACAGAAATTCCTGTCTCGCGAACGCCGAGGTTGAATTGGATCGGTTGGAGGATGTCCGGGCGCTTTTGAATTGTAGTACGGCGGGATCGGAGTCATGGCATAAGCGAGGCGTTCGGGCTTTCCAAACAGGGGGAACAAAACAATAGCTGCGAGAATGGCGCTTTGCGCGGCGATGGAAATGATCAAGGCGCGCCGGCGAATGCGCCGCTCTCGGGCGCGCTGCTCGGCGCTGCCTTCGACGAAACAGCCTTGCAGTGAACCGAAATCGTTTTGCGGGCTGGGGCTGCAACTGGGGCCGGGTTCGATCGACATCACACACCTCCACAGAAAAGTTCTGCGAGATAGAACGGGAATTTTTGCGACGCCGGCTTCCTGTGGGTTGCTCAACTTCCGCAGGAGACCGGCGCCGCGCTCGCAGGGATGTGAGGTGCGCGCGTCCTCTGTAGGATTGGACACCGGGGCGGTGGACAAGTTCCCGAGCGTCACCAACAAACGCTGTCTGTTTGTTCGCAAGCGGCCAGCAGCGGAGGGTAGTGGGTCAGTTTCCGGTAACCGCGTTAGAACGAAGCCGCTGGCGCGGCGGACGCTACGCGTGCTAGTATCTGCAAATCGCACTTCACTGTGAGGGCATGGACGAGCTTATCCGCTTCCGCCCCATCTTGTTAACTGGTGATAACCTAACCCCCACGGCGTATAGTACTTCTTCGTGGCCCGCATCTCAGTTGCGCTTGCGTTACCTGCGTTAGGGTTGGCGGCGATTACTGTCTCCGCACAAAACGTACCGCTGGCTCCAACCATTAGCATGTCCACTCGGCTGGTACAGGTGGGCGTCATCGTCCGCAACAAGGATGGCCCAGTCGCAAACTTGACCAAAGACGATTTCGTAGTGCTTGATCGTGGGAAAGCCCAAAATATTAGCGTTTTCTCCGTCGAATCCTCGGAGGGGCCAGCTCAGCCCACACAACCCTTGCCGCAAAACACGTTCTCCGATTTGCCGCAGTATGAAACGAGCAAGCCGAGGAGTGTGACGATCGTTCTGCTCGACAATCTCAACACCCTGTCGGGCTCAACCCCGCAGCCCTACGAGAACACTCCGTTTTGGCTTGAGGACCACGCACTTGCCGTTGCGAAACAGCGACTGACAGACTTCCTTAAGCAGATGGATCCGAGCGACCGAATCGCCATGTATGGCCTTACCGATTCGGTGCATGTGCTTTGCGACTTTACCTGCAACCGCGCTCAGCTGTTGGCTGTCTTGGGCAAATATGACGTCACATCCAAAACTCAGCGCGAAACGGTGGAATCGGGCGAATTCCATCTGCCAAATCAGGAACACCCCGAGTTTAACAATCAGATCGATACAGACGTGCAGCGCTTAGCGGCGCTGAACAATCAGGCTCGCGCCCAAGCCACGATGGCCGCTCTAATAGCGATTGCGGCTCATGTCGCCGATATTCCAGGACGAAAGAATTTGCTTTGGCTGACCGCGAATCTTCCGTTTTCTGGTCAGGAAATCGCGCGCATTCTGAGTCGGGCAAACATTGCGGCCTATCCCGTGGACGCGCGTGGGTTACTTTCCCGCGAGTCGTTGGCTTCGTGGAACGATGTCATGGACGCCGATGACTACGCCCTTGGAAAGCTCGGGGCTCCTGCTGCCCAGTCCTCACAACCTATAGGCATTGACACGATGGAGGAGATGGCCGACGAGACAGGAGGTCGTGCATTCGTCAACACCAATGACCTCACTGGCGCAATCCGGAGAGTTGTCGAGGATTCGGCCGTCACGTACACATTAGGGTTCTACTTGGAACCCAAATCACTGGACGGAAAATTCCATGAACTGAAAGTGCAAGTCAAGCCGTCCGGGCTGAACGTCCGCTATCCCAAGGGCTACTTTGCGTTCAAGGATGCGCCAGCCACACAGAGTGAGCGTCACAATAGTTTTCTGGCCGCTATCAAGAGTCCGCTGGACTCGTCGGCTATTGCACTAGAGGTCAAGGCGGATCGAGTCAATCAACAGACTCCAAATTCCTTAAGCCTCTTTGGCTCTGTTGGCATCCGTAATCTTAACCTCGCGCAGAGTGGCAAAATCCATGTAGGGGAGCTCGATGTCACCGTCCTCGAACAAGACCAGACAGGCAAAGTGCTCCGCGAATCAACCAATCGAATCACTCTCCGGTTCTCGGCGGAACAATATCCAGCAGTTCTGAAATCAGGAATAACCTTTCGCAAGTCTGTACAGCCCCAGGCCGGAACGACCACGCTGCGCGTGCTGGTTCAGGATCCCATAACCGCCGCGATCGGAAGTCTGATCATTCCATTGTCCGAGATTAATTAGCTGAAGTGCAGTTAGGACCTGCAATAATGAGTAGGTGGTAGGCTCCCGTGATGCAGCACCATGAGGCGCAGGCTTGGAATAGTCTTCGCGCGAAAACCCTAGTCGCACCGAGGGCGATTCTGATATGGATCGTCGCAAACGTGCTGGTGACCGCATCTCCTTCGTTGGCAACGCGGCAATCCGGAGGCGCACAGAAGAAACCGAAGCAGCGGAGCCTGTACTGGAACCCTCCCGCGGTTGACTCTCCCATCCATCCGCTCGCTTCATCGCCGCCATGTGTCCTCGCCAGTGTGCTCGAGCAGGCGGCCGTGAGCGTCAACGGGCTCATCACTAATCTTCAAAACTTCACGGCCCAGGAAAAGATCCAATATCAGACGTCCGACCGCCAAGGCCTGGTCCTGGATCTCGGCGCCGAAACCTTTGACTATATTGTCGTGTTCGAAAAGTCACCCAGTGGACTTGTCTTTCAAGAGATGCGTAACCCCACACACGGGAGCAGCTTGTCTCCTGCCGCGACGCAAGACATGGGCGTGCCGGAGATGGTCCTGATTTTCCTGCCGAATATGCAGGCCGACTACGAAATGAGTTGTGAAGGCGAGGCTGAATGGGATCATCAGCCTAGCTGGGTGATTCGTTTTCGCCAGCATAAGGATAAGCCAAACCGAACCTATTCCTATCGCGTCGATAAAGTTGTGTATCCTGTTGGACTCAAAGGACGCGCATGGATCGCCGCCGATTCCGGGCAAGTCGTGCATATGGAAACGGGGCTAATGGAAGAAGTTCCGGCGGTGAATGTGCGTCAAGCGTATCTCTCAATCGACTACGCGCCCGTTCAATTCCAATCGCAGCACGTGAAGATATGGCTGCCGCAGTCTGTCGAAGGCTACTGCGATTTTGGAGACCACCGCTCGATTGTCTACCACACCTTCACGGATTTTATGTTGTTCTCCGTTCAAACCAACCAAAAGATCGAGAAGCCAAAGGTACCCTGACCCCTCCCGGCAGTCGCATGCCAATCCCACGTACAGACGTGTTTCATTTCTGCGCAGCTACGAGGCGAAGTCTCAGTAATCGGACGCCAACCCCTGGTAAGCCTAATCGGAGACTGACCCACAGCCCGGCGGAGGACGCAGAAGCCGATAGATTTGTGATACAAGCTGGCGAAGAATCCACGCGCTTTTCCGAGGATCTGAACGCGGCAATGCAAACGGTCGTCGTGTAGCGGAAGCCGGAGCTTTCCAGGGTAGCCATATCTCGTTGATTATACAGTGCTTATTTCGATGAATCGAAACTACCCCGCCGTGCATCCCATGCATGTGGACTTGGATCTGAGGAGGGTCTTCCCGATGGATCGGCGTAATGTGGAAACAATTGGCGTGCGCCGCACGGGCTGGGCAGCTCTGGACCGCGATCCGCAGCAGGACAAGGTCGAGTTTGTCTGTCCGTACTGCGGTGCGCGAGACCAGAAAAATGCCCGGCGCGAGCGGACGCAATATCATTTTACGGACGGGTTTTTGCAGGATTTGCAGGGCGAAGTGACGCAGTGCCATTCCTGCAAGAGATCGCTGCGCGTGGTACCCGTGGTGATGCTGCACGACCAGGACGAAGAGCGGCGATTTGAAGCTGTATTCTCCGACGAACTTGCGGGCGCAAGAAATTAATTCGGCGGGAAATCAGAGAATAGAAACGGGGCGCAAATGGTTGCGCCCCGTTTTTCTTTTTCGATTCGATTGAATTTAGTAGCGGTGCCAGCAGCCGAAGCGATCACGCCAGCCGCGGACAATTGCTTCGCGCCGCTCGACACGCCAATAATTCGCCCGCGGGCTATAGAATCCGTGGCGAACGACGGCTTCGTGAACGCGGAAATTATCGTAGCGGACGACAGCCCGCTCATTGGCTCGCGCATTCGGCGGGCCGACAAACAGCATCGCGCCGCTCAATAACGCCGCCGCAATCGCGGCCTTGCCAAACGTGGACTTCAAAATTTGCATGAACATGGTGTTCTCCCGGGCGTCTCGACGACGTTTCTTGGCTCACGCCCTATGTTCATGAAACACTCGCGCTTCGCAAATGTTGCGTCACACGGAGGCGCATGTATCCGCGATGATTTATGGCTTGGCGCGACTGGATCAGTACGCCTGGAGAATCGTATCGGCTTCCATGTGGTACTTTTCGAGGCCGGCGCGGATGTAATCGAACGCTTCATCGACGCTGTCGGCGAACTGCAACATCTTATATTCGTCTTCGTTGATCGTGCCCCAGTTGACCATGGCCTTCCAATTTAAAACCTCGTCCCAATACTTGCGGCCGTAGATAAGGATGATGTTGTGCTTGGCGAGTTTTCCCGTTTGCAGCAGCGTGAGCATTTCCCAGAGCTCGTCCATGGTGCCGAAACCGCCCGGAAAAACGACGAGAGCTTTGGCGATTTGCGCGAACCACAGTTTGCGCATAAAGAAATAATGAAAATTGAAGCTGAGCTCCGGGCTGATGTACGCGTTGGCGAACTGCTCGTGTGGAAGTTCGATCGAGAGGCCGATGGATTTGCCGCCGGCTTCGATGGCGCCGCGATTGGCCGCCTCCATGATGCCCGGACCTCCGCCGGAGCAAATGACGAAACGGCGCGGCCTCGGTCCGAGCGTCAGCGACCAGGAAGTAATCTTGTGCGAGAGTTGGCGCGCTTCCTCGTAATAGCGGGACATTTCGAGAAGACTTTTGGCGTGGCGGACTTCGCCACGGTGCTTTGCCTTGGCAGCGGCGGAAAGTTTTTTGACGTTTTCGTTTTTCAGGCGCGTGCAGCGCGCTTGCGCGGTTTCGTGCGACTCGATGCGCGCGGAACCGAACATGACTATGGTATCGCCGATGCCCTCTCTCTTAAGTTGCGCAAGAGGATGCAAATACTCTGCCAGAATGCGCAGCGGCCGCGCGGGAGTACTTTGAAGAAACTTGGGATCCTCGTGAGGCGCTTTGGGGGCGTGTTGCGGCTTGAGCTTGAGGTGTCCTGCGGACATGGGTTTTTCTCTCCGAAAGATGCAAACCACCATTGTAGGAAT
The DNA here is from genome assembly GCA_049792735.1 of Candidatus Acidiferrum sp. Taxonomy (GTDB): domain Bacteria; phylum Acidobacteriota; class Terriglobia; order Acidiferrales; family UBA7541; genus Acidiferrum. The sequence goes on along the minus strand of JBARBE010000056.1, from coordinate 17,420 downwards.
CGCGGGGGCGCGCGGCAACGTCTTCCGGCGCGGGTGCGTCGAATTGAGTACACTGCAAGAACGGGCCTCTTCGATCGGAGAGACGGAATGATGAAAAATACTTGGAAATTCGCGCTGCTGGGCGTTGCACTTCTTGGGGGAACGCGAACGCTGCGCGCGCAGGCTCCGGTGGGACCTATCGCGCCGAAGCCGGGGCAGCCGGTTCAGCAAGCTCCACCGGACGCGCAGGCCAAGCTGAAATTCGGCGTGTCGCTCGTGAACATGCCGGTAACCGTGCGCAACGATAGGGGCGGCATGGTGCACAATCTCGAGGCAAGCGATTTCCGCATCACCGACAATGGCATCGAGCAGAAGATTGCGCATTTCGATCTCGGAGGCGATCCCGTTTCCGTGGTGATTTTGATCGAGACCAGTTCGCGGATTGCATCGCTCGTGCCGGCACTCCGCAAGACGGGGATTCTGTTCACGCAGACGGTGATGGGGCCGACCGGCGAAGGCGCGGTGGTGGGCTTCGACGATGCGATTGACAAGTTGCAGGATTTCACCACGAATGCGAATTCCATCGAGAACACCGTTTCGCAGTTGCAAGCGGGAACTTCGGGATTGCGGCTGTACGATGCGATGGCCGTCGGTGTCGAAATGCTGAGCGACCGGCCGCAGCCGACCGTGGAAAAGCCGGGGCGGCGGCGCGTGCTGCTGGTGATGTCCGAAGCAGTGGACACCGGGAGCGAAACGAAGCTGGGCGAAGTGCTGCGAAAGGCGCAGCTCGCGAACGTGACGATTTACAGCGTTGGGCTTTCTACCACGCGCGCGGAATTGCGCGGCCAACAACAAAGAAATGGACCGACGCCGATCGCGCCGCCAGGCATCTCGACGATGCCGGGGCCGCCTGGGACGGCCCCGACGCCAGCGGTACAGGAGGCAACGGGAGGCGGCGGCGCTGATTTGATGGCGCTGGCTATCTGGGCCGTGCAGCACATCAAGGATGAAGTGAAAGAACGTCCGTTAGAAGTGGCGACCGTGGGCACGGGCGGGGCGTATTATTCCACCTATAAGGACCGGTCGATTGAAAAGGCGATCGATGAAATCGGCGGAGAACTACATTCGCAATACATCATCAGCTATGCGCCGACGGATGGGAGCGATCTGGGTTACCACGAAATCAAAGTCGAACTGGATCGCAGGGGCTTGAAGGTGCGGGCGCGGCCTGGATACTACGTCGCTCCGCCTGAAAACTGACCCTCGCGCCTCAAAATCAGACAACTTGCTTCCAGAAGGTGACGTCGCGGGAAGCGAGTAGGGCGTCTTTGCGGGCGTTCCAGCGAAGGAAGTGGGGCGTGTTGGTGTGGCGCGAGTGAGCTTCGCGGCTGGCCCAGACTTCGTGGAGCAGGAAGGCGCTGGGGCCATCGGCGGAGCGGTGCAAGTTGTAGGTCAGGCAGCCATCTTCTTTGCGCGTGGGGCCTACCAGAGCGCGTAGTTCGGCTTCGAGGAGCATATCCTGGCCTTCACGTGGACGAAGTTGCACGATGAGCGTCACGGCGTCTTTCGGAAGCTTGGCGCCTTTGGCTGGACGAGATTTGCTGCGGCGTGCCGGCGTTTTCCTTGGTTTGCGCTTGGCCATGGTGGGCGGGATTCTACTCCAAGAGGGCTAGAAAAGCCCAATTCGCCAGAACAGTGATTTTCGCGACAATGAGCCGCGAGACGTTCGCGGGAGGCCCTACTTCTCCGCCAGCTTGCGGCCGGCATTTAGGCTGTCGAAATTCAAAATGGTGTTGAGGACTAGCGAATAGGTGCCGCGGGTTTCGCCGCGGTATACCGGATTAATGGAGAAAAGGACGACGTGGCCGTTGCCCGTGGGCACGTCGACGACAGCGGGATGCTGGGCGATTTCATCGCCGCCTTCGACGAGGCCGGAGATGAGCAGGTCTTTGTTGTCCGCGTAACGGAAGATGACGCGGGCGCGATCGGCGGGAGGGATGACGCGGAAATTGTTGTGCAATTGCTCGTCGGTGACCGGCGGCGTTTCCCAGATTTCGGATTTGGGTTCTTCGGGAGCTCGCACGTCAGGGCGACCGACGACGAAATCGGGATCGTCGAGGGTGCCGCGGCCGGTGGGACGCGTGTGCATCTCGCCGCCCAAGCGGCGGAAGCCGCGGGAGCCAGCGATGCTGCTAAGCGAAAAAATCGGGCCGTTGTCGCAGTAGGCCGCGAGTTTTTCGTTGTAGCCGTAGGCGATGGGGCTGGCGCCGTCGACGAGACGCGTGCCGACGACGGAGCCGACAATCTTCATGCGCTGGCCGTTGGCGGCGCTGACGCCATCAGCGAGGCCAATGGAAAGCGCAAACCGTGACGTGTCGGTGGCGGTGAGGAGAACGCCGCCCTTCTGCACGAAGGACTGGAGATGTTCGACGCCATCCCAGCCGAGGCCGGGGCGCATGTCGTCGGTGGAATCATTTTGGCCGACGAGGTTCGGAGTTTCCGGTGTGTTCTTCCAAGGGAGCGGATTGCCCCAGGCGCTCGGCAGACCGTTGATGACCATAGTCGGTCCTGCGAAAAAGCCAACGGGCGGAAAAAGAATGACGTCGTATTTGGCGTTGAGATCGCTGGTTTTCGAGACAATTTGAGTGCTGATGTAGTCGTAGGGAATGTTGAGGTTGTCGAGGGCGATGCGCCACCAGCCTTCGGCCTGTGTGCTGAGCCATGTGTGGACTAGGGCGACGCGCGCGGCGCGGACGGGATGCGTCTTGACGCTCGGCATGGCGGAAATGGAAACGGCTTCCAGTCCAAGGCTTGAAATGGCGTCGTTGAGCTGATCGCGGGTGACGCCGTGGATAAGAAAAGTACCGCGGTCGAATTTCTTGCCGGCGCTTTCGAAGGGCTCTTCGGCCGCGTCGATCGAAGCGTCGCGGAGTTTGTAGCGCAGCGTAGCGAGCGACGGCTCGGCGTTGTTATTGATGGCAAAAATGGAGCCATCGCCGCTCACGCCCGCGGGCGCGTGAATATCTTTCACGCGTTCCATCGGAGCATCGAGGACTTTCGGATCGGTGACGCGTATTACTTGCACGTCGAACAGCTCGCCGAATGTCCAGCCGGTGTCGTCATAGGGGGTTTTCTGCGGGTCGTCCGGGCTCCAATATTGATAATCGAGGAGCGCGTCAGCGATGCGGGAATAGGGCTGGTCCATGCGGATGATGTAGCTACCGGCGGGAAATTCTTTGGTCGTGGTGGCAGGGGCCGACTCTTTTTCTTTCGTGTCCTTGTCGTTCTTGCCCTTCATCGGCTTTTTCGCGGGCAGCGTGACCGTGAAAGCTGCCGTCGCGCGCGAAATCTCGACTGCTTGCTTTTGCAAGACGCGGAGAAGCTCCGCTTGCGAATCCAATCGGGGATCAGCCGCGGACAAAACGTACGCGGCGGGGCCTTCCTCCTGGGGCTTCATGACAGAGCGTTTCGCTTTGAGATAGAAATTCTTCAGGAAGAGGCGTTTGTTTTCGTTGAAATAATGAAGCGAGGTGAGCAGGCCAGTCTCTTCGTAATTGTTATTGTCGCGCTGCGACCAGAGGGCTTTCGGAAGTGGCGGATTTTGGCGGTACCAGGTGCGCGAGTATTCTTCCTCATCGAGGGTACGCTCGAGGGTGTCCGCGCCGCCGTTGCCAAAGGTTTCGTACAGGCGGCTGATGCCGTTGTGCATGGCGGCGATGAACATCAGGTAGCCCGGCGACCAGGTGTCGAACACCCCGTGAGTGAAAACGCCGGGCATGCCGAACCTGGTCATGTCCGCGACGTCGCGCCAGCCCATCATTTCCCATTCGTCGGTGAGAATGGGATCGACCCAGGCGTTGAAGGGGCCGTCGCCCGCGGTGTTGTCGTAGAGATAGGGAACGGATTCATGCAGATCGTGCAGCACCTGGGCTTTCCAACCCACATAGGTGTTGAGCACGTTTTCGGTGAGCTTAAGCGTCATACCCATAGCGTCGCGGTTGTTGTCGTGCGCAACGTACTTGCCCCAATAAATCAGCGGCGGATAAAAATCCTTGGGATGGGAGAGATGCCAGCGATAGATGTCCACCATGCGATCGCGGCCATCGACTTCGACGACCGGAGTGATGAGCGTGATCATGCCGTCGCGAATTTCGCGGATGTAGGGGCTTTCGTCGACGGTGAGGCGATAGGCCAGCTCCATTAGAGCGGTGGGCGCGCCGGTTTCGGGGGAGTGGATCGTGCCGGTGATGTAGTAGACAGGGACGGCTTGGGCGACGAGCTTGTCGGCTTCCGCGTCGTCAAGCTTGATGGTGCGGGGATCGGCCAGTTTCGCCAAACGCGCGCGGTCTTCTTCCAGATTTTTCAGATTTTGCGGCGAGGAAATGGCCACCGCGATCATTTCGCGGCCTTCTTCTGTTTTGCCGATCGAGAAGACTTTGACGCGCGGGCTGGCCTTCTCGAGCAGGCGCATGTATTTGTACACATCTTCGGCGTAGGGCAGGATTCCGGGCGCACCAGCCACGTCGCCGAGAACGACTTCAGGCGTGGGAACACTCTTAGAGGCGGGCAAATAGTTCACCAGCGGGGACGTGAAGAAAGGCTCCGTGGTGTACTTCTGGATTTTCGCGGTATAGGCCTCGTCGACGGGCTGCTTAGGATCGCGAGCAGGCGCAGTCTCGCCGTCGCCCAGGGCGACGGATCCTGCCAGGGACAGAACGAACAGCCAGGCAAGACTTCGCAGGATATTTACACACGCTTTTCTATGAAGAATCATTTGTTTCTCCCGGCGATGCAAAGTGGAAGGCGGATTGTATCGCAGACGCTATTCGGCGGCGACAAATGTTATGCACACCGGTGAAGGCACGTCGACGGTCTGGCCTGTCGGCGTGAGGCTGCCGCTGGCGGGGTCGATGTGGAAGACGACGATGTTGTTGGATTCCTGATTTTCGGCAAGCAAGTACGCGCCGCTGGGATCAATGGCGAAATGGCGCGGGGTTTTGCCGCCGGTCAAGACCTGGCCGAGAGAGCGAAGAGTTCCTTTCTTTTGGTCGATGGCGAAGATGGCGATGCTGTCGTGGCCGCGGTTCGAGGCGTAAAGAAATTTTCCAGAAGGATAGACTGCAATCTCAGCAGCGTCGTTGGGATTTGTGTAATCCGCCGGAAGCGTCGAGATGACTTGCAGCGACGAGGAGAAAGTGCCGTTCTTCGCGTGATAGGAGAAAACGGTGACGGTGGAGGCCATTTCGCTTAGCACATAGGCGAACTTGCCGTTGGGAGAAAAAGCGAAGTGGCGCGGGCCGGAGCCGGGTTTCACTTTTGCGAAACCAGCAAGAGTAGGCGTGAAAACTCCATTACCGGCCTCGAAGCCGTAGACGATCACTTGATCGAGCCCCAAATCCACCGCGAGGGCGAAGCGATTGTCGGGAGAAGTGCCGATCCAGTGGGCGTGAGGGCCTTCCTGACGCTGCTTGTTCGGCCCGGTGCCGGAATGCTGGACGAAGCCGCTGGCGGTTCCGAGAGTCCCGTCAAAATGCACGGGGAAAGAAGCAATGCTGCCGCTGTCGTAATTCGCAACGAGAACGTAGGCGCCGGTTTTATCGAGCGAAACGTAACAGGGGCCGGCGCCGCGCGTGGGCACCTGATTCAGAAATTTGAGCGAGCCGGCTTTGGCATCGATGGCGAACGAGCTCACGGCGCCGCTCACTTCTCCATTGAAATTGCCGATTTCATTCACGGCGTAGAGATACTTGCCGTTCGGGTGCACCGCCAGGAAGGATGGATCCACTGTTTCCGCGGCAACGCCGAGTGCGGTGAGCTGGCCTTTCGACGGATCGAAGCGGTAGGCGTAAATCCCTTTGCTAGTCGATTTCGTGGTGTAGGTTCCGACGAAAGCGATGTATTGGCCTTTGGCTGCAGGTTTTCCTGGAGTTTGCGCCTGAGAAGAGAAAAGTAATGGCGTGCAAAGAAGAAGCGTGAATACGAACAAACGCCGAGTGATTTTCATAAGGGAGAGAATTCTAACACTAACTATTGAGGTTGTAGGGGTGCAGCATGCTGCGCACCTAAAAGGGCGAAGGCCCGGCCCGCCGGCTACTTCTTTTCTTCTTCCTGCTCTTCCTGTAGGACGGCGGCCGCGGCGACGGAGTCACCTTCCTCAAGGCGGAGCAGGCGCACGCCCTGCGTCGAACGACCGGCTTCGCGAATTTCGTTGGCGTGGACGCGAATCACTTTGCCGTCGTGCGTGATGATCATGACGTCGGACTCTTCGGTGACCTGCAGAGTGGCTACGACGTAGCCGTTGCGGTCGGTGGTCTTCATGTTGGTGACGCCTTTGCCGCCGCGCGACGTTATGCGGTACTCGGCCAGCGGCGTGCGCTTGCCAAAACCCTTTTCCGCGACGGTGAGCATTAGCGTCACCAGAGAATCCTTGATCTGCTCGTTCTCAAGCTCCTCGAGATTTTGCGTGGTGACTTTGTGTTCCTTGGCGATGATTTCGAAATCGGGCTGGACGGCGTCCATGCTAACGACATAGTCGTCCTTGTCGAGGTCCATGCCGTTCACGCCGCCGGCGTTGCGCCCCATCGGGCGGACTTCCGTCTCGCGGAAGAGGATGGCCTGACCTTCGTGGCTGGCCAGGAAAATCATTTTCTTGCCGTCAGTAAGCTTCGCGCCGATCAGCTCATCCTTGCCGTCGAGATTGATGGCGATGATTCCTGTCGAGCGCGGATTGGAGAATTCCACCAGCGCCGATTTCTTCACGGTGCCACTCTTCGTGGCCATGAAAACGAAGCGGCCCTCTTCTTCGAGGTTTTGCGCCGCAACGAGAGCCGTCAACTTTTCATCTTCCTGGAATTTTACGAGGCTGGAAATCGCTTTGCCCCGCGTGGCGGCAGCAGCTTCCGGCAATTCGTATACCTTGAGCCAGTAAACGCGGCCCTTCGAAGTGAAGAGCAAGATGTAGCTGTGCGCGGAAGCGATGAAGAGATGTTCGACGAAATCTTCTTCCTTCGTGCGCGCGCCGATGCGGCCCTTGCCGCCGCGCGATTGATGCCGGTAAGTGTCCGCTGCGGTGCGTTTGATATAGCCAGCGTGGCTCACGGTAATCAGCATGTCCGTATCGGCGATCAAATCTTCGAGCTTGATCTCGTCGACTTTGTCGACGATTTGCGTGCGCCGGTCGTCACCATAAGCTTTTTGGACTTCACGTAGCTCCGCGGTGATCACCTGTTTCAGCTTTTTCTCGCTGGAGAGAATTTCTTTCAGCTCGGCAATTTGCTCGCGAATGGACTTCAATTCCTTGAGAATTTCGTCGACGGAGAGCTGCGTGAGGCGGTGCAATTGCAGCTCGAGAATGGCGTCGACTTGAATCGGAGTGAGGCCGTCAGAGACGGAACGTGTGATTTCGCCTTCGAGGCCGGCGACTCGATACTTCCGGCCGTCCAGCTTGACTCCTTCGAGCTTTCGGGACTTCCCATTTTCGGTGATGGTGACTTCTTTTTCGGAGAAATAATTGAGCAGGTTTTGTTTGGCTTCGGCGCGGCTCGTGGACCCGCGGATGATACGGATGACGTTATCCAAATGATCGAGCGCAACCTGATAGCCGACGAGAATGTGCTCGCGCTCTTCCGCTCTGCGCAGCTCGTAGCGCGTGCGGCGAATGACGACGTCGCGGCGGTGTTCGAGAAATAGCTTGATCAGCGGAATCAGGCCCAGTTCGCGCGGTTGGCCTCCCACGATGGCCAGCAGGATCATGCCGAAGGATTCCTGCATCTGCGTGTGCTTGAAAAGATTGTTGAGGATGAGCTGCGATTCTTCGCCGCGCTTGATTTCGATGACGACGCGCATGCCCTCGCGGGAAGATTCGTCGCGAACGTCGGCGATGCCTTCGATTTTCTTGGTTTGCACCAATTCGGCGATGCGCTCGATCATCTTCGATTTATTGACCTGGTAAGGAATTTCGGTGACCACGATGTTTTCGCGGTCCTTGCCGACTTCCTCGATGGCGGCTTTGGCGCGCATCATGAAGCTGCCGCGGCCGGTCTTGTAGGCGGATAAGATGCCCTCGCGGCCCGCGATGTAGGCGCCAGTCGGAAAATCCGGGCCGGGCACGAGCTTCATGATTTCGTTCAGCGGCGTGTCGGGCTTGTCGAGCAAAACAATCGCCGCTTCCACGATTTCGCGCAGGTTGTGCGGCGGAATGTTCGTGGCCATGCCGACGGCGATGCCGCTGGCACCGTTGACCAAAAGATTCGGAATGCGCGAAGGAAGCACGAAAGGCTCTTCGCGCGTCTGGTCAAAATTGGGAACGAAGTCGACAGTTTCTTTTTCGAGGTCGGCGAGAATATCTTCGCTAAGCTTCGCGAGGCGGGCTTCCGTGTACCGCATGGCCGCCGGCGGATCGCCATCGACGGAGCCAAAATTTCCCTGGCCGTCGATCAGCGGGTAGCGCATGTTGAAGTCCTGCGCCAAGCGCACCAACGCGGGATAGATGACGGCTTCGCCGTGCGGGTGGTAGTTGCCGGAAGTGTCGCCGCAGATTTTGGCGCATTTGCGATAGCCGCGGTTCGAGGCCAGGCCGAGGTCGTTCATAGCTACGAGGATGCGGCGCTGCACGGGCTTGAGGCCGTCGCGCACGTCTGGCAACGCGCGAGCGATGATCACGCTCATCGAGTAGTCGAGATAAGACTTCTTCATCTCGGCTTCGATATCGACCGGCAGCAGTATCGATTTGTTTGTTTCGTCCGCCATTTCCCCTCGCTTTTACTGTTTTACGTATCCACGCCTCAACCCGGATAACATCGCAAGCCTTTCTAAGTGGGGTGGCGCACAACCATTCTGGCCCACCGCCAAACGCTTTCGAAAAACGCTCATGCCATCGGTTTTTGCTGCTGGGCCCTTCTTATGGCTTGGGCATCCGCAAGGTCTTGCTGTCTTCCGCTAGCGATTTTCGCAGCAATCAAGTCTTCCGCTGAGATAACATTTGCGAATAGAGCCCTCTCCGCATCCACGAGCACTTCCAGGCGCTTCGGCCAGCACGTTTCAAATTGCACACCAGGAATTCCCGGAAAAATATCTACTTGGCATGGAGGTGCGCCCATACGGAAAAAAGTTCCTGGCTGCAGAAATTGACTCTTATTCAAATTTTCCAGCGGGGCTCCGAATCGAATCAATGCCTCGTGCAGCGCTCCTATGTTCTCCAAATCGGGACTCACAAAGATGTCCAAGTCCTGTGTGGCGCGAGGCTGAGCGTGAATGCTCACCGCCCAGCCCCCAATAATCAGATACCTCACGCTACAAACGCGGAAGGCAGACAGGAGATCGCAAAAATTGCTGTCTAATTTCAACTTCATCGCCGCGTCCCTCAGAGAAAGCAAAGCTAAGCCTCTGCATGGCCACGAGTCGCTCGAGTGGTGGCCGACTCTGCCAATAAGCGTATTCCTCGTCCTTCGATTGCAGGAGGTTCTCCGTGCTGCAATCGAGTATGCGCACGGTCTTTTCGTTTGTAGCGCTCACAGAGCTTCACCTCACATACTTTTGGCGACGTGCTCCAACACCCAGGCTTTGACCGAATCGAAGGCGTCCGCCGCATTTGTAAAGCGCTGCGGCCCGAAGTGTTCTTCAAGCCGTCTCAAAAAATGGTCCCGCTCCGCCTCGCTTGTAAACTCGATCGCAACCCCCCGGGTATTGTCTGGGGCGTTCGTCGGAGTCGCGCGAAAATCACTGCAACTCAACCCACGCAACCCCGGCAATGTCGTCCAACCTAGTTGGTAGAGCATGCAAGAAGATCTAAATATCCAGGTTCACGACTTCGAGCGCGTTTTCCTCGATGAACTTGCGGCGCGCTTCGACGTTTTCGCCCATCAGCGTGGTGAAAATATCCTCGGCGGCAACGGCGTCTTCGAGCTTCACCTGCAACAGCGTCCGCGTATCCGCGTTCATCGTAGTTTCCCACAACTGCTCGGCGTTCATTTCTCCCAAGCCTTTGAATCGCGTGATGGTGAAATCTTTTTTGGCGTCTTCCACCACGTAGTTCAGCACGTCGTGGACGTTTTCTTTGCTCACTTTGTCGCCGTTGCGCGCCACGGTGAAAGGCGGCTTGTTGAACTCGTCGATTTGCTTGGTCAGCCCACGCAGACGTTTGTAATCCGCCGTCGAAGCCAGCGCCCAGTTTACTTTTTGGTTGTGTGGCGGGCCGAATTGAATTTCGTAGAGGCTGTGCTCTTCGTCGAAAGCTACTTTGCCTTCGAGCTTGAGTTTGGCCTTCTCGATTTCCTTCAAGAGTTTTTCAAGCGCTTTTTTGTCCTCGAAGTCCGTCTTTTTTTCGAGGCCGCTCTCCGCAAGCAGTTCGACCAAGCCCTGTTCGCGCAATCGGCGTCCCAGCTTCGCGGCGGCAGCTTCATACTCCTGCACGTTCAACAGAAACTTCGTCAGGCCAGCGCCCTCGAGCGACACGCCTTCTTTGGCTTTCACCACGTGATCTTCGGTGGCTCGCTTCATCAGCTCGTGCGCGAATTCGCGTTCGTCGCGGATATATTTTTCGGTTTTGCCGCGCTTCACGCGGTAAAGAGGAGGCTGCGCGATGTAGATGTGGCCGCGATCGATCAGCTCCTTCATGTGGCGGAAGAAAAACGTCAGCAGCAGCGTGCGGATGTGCGAGCCGTCGACGTCCGCGTCAGTCATGAGAATCACTTTGTGATAGCGAAGTTTTCCCGCGTCGAAATCATCCTTGCCGATCCCGGTGCCGAGCGCTGTAATGATGGCGCGAATTTCTTCGTGTCCCAGCATTTTGTCGTAGCGCGCTTTTTCAACGTTGAGGATTTTGCCCTTGAGCGGCAGAATCGCTTGATATTTGCGGTCGCGCCCCATTTTTGCCGAGCCGCCGGCGGATTCGCCCTCGACGACGAACAGTTCGCATCGCGCAGGATCGCGCTCCTGGCAATCGGCGAGCTTCCCGGGCAGGCCGCTCGAATCCATCGCGGATTTACGCCTCGTCAGCTCACGAGCTTTGCGCGCAGCTTCCCGGGCGCGCGCCGCATCGATGCACTTGGAAATGATGCGCCGAGCCACGGTCGAATGCTTGTCAAACCATTCGCCCAGCTTTTCGTTGACGAGCTGCTCGACGTCGCCCTTGATATCGCTGTTCAGCTTGCCCTTGGTCTGCCCTTCAAACTGCGGCTGCGGCAGGCGCACGGAAACGACCGCCACAAGGCCTTCGCGGACGTCGTCGCCCGTGATGGTCACTTCATCTTTCTGTTCCTTCAGCATCCCTGCCGCCGACGCGAAATTGTTGATCGTGCGCGTCAACGCGGAACGAAAACCGGAAAGATGAGTGCCCCCATCGACCGTATTGATGGTGTTCGCAAAGGCGAATACGTTCTCGCCGTAGGTGTCGTTGTATTGCAGCGCTATCTCGATCTCGACGTTCCCGCGCTTCCCTTCGATATAAATCGGGGAATCATGCAGCATGGCTTTGCCGCGGTTCAGATGCTTCACGAACTCGCCGATGCCCCCCGTGAAGCGGAATTCCGCTGTCTTCTCCGTGCGTTCATCCGTCAGCGTGATCTTCAGGCCCTTATTCAGGAAGGCCAGTTCGCGCAAGCGTTGCGAAAGCGTGTCGAAGCTGAAGGTCGTCTTATCAAAGATGGTCGGGTCGGGATGAAATGTAACCGTCGTGCCGGTCTTGCGCGTCTTGCCGGTCTGCTTGAGCTTCGAAGTCGGCTTGCCTTTTTCGTAGGACTGTTCCCACACCGCGCCATCGCGCGAAATTTCCAGTTCAAGCCGGTCCGAAAGCGCATTGACGACGGAAACACCCACGCCGTGCAATCCACCGGAAACTTTATAAGTGTCGCTATCAAATTTTCCGCCGGCGTGCAGCACCGTGAGCACGACTTCCGCGGCGGGCCGCTTTTCCGTGGCGTGCATGTCCACAGGAATGCCGCGGCCGTTATCAACCACCGTGACCGAATCATCAGCATGGACGGTGACGTTGATTTCATCCGCAAAGCCAGCCATGGCTTCGTCGACGGAATTGTCGACGACTTCCCACACCAGGTGGTGCAGGCCCATTTCTCCGGTTGAGCCGATGTACATTGCGGGACGGAGCCGCACTGCTTCGAGCCCGCCGAGAACTTTGATCGACTTCGCGTCGTACTGATGACCCGGAGCTTTTCCGGTCACCGCCTCTTTATCGCCCATGTACGCTCCTGACGAAAATCGCACCGCGCAAAGACGGACCCCGAGCCAGGCGGTGGGCCTCAGCGCTCAAAAACTTTTCTCAAACTTTTGTGAAGCGAGGAAAGGCGTGCTCGCGGAATGCTCCGTACGTCGCCTTACCCTTTGATTCTGGAATCGTCGCGCGAATCCAGAACTCGTAGGGTTCCTGCTCCATCCCATCTCGCGCAGCGAGACGTGGCGAAGACTCTTGTAACTCCAAGCGTCCGGCTCATTAGCTCCTGGCGCGAAGCTAAAAGGCTGGGCCGAATTTACTTGGCCGACGTGCCGATTTGGAGGAATGCGAACTGCGAATCGACAGCCACACTAGTATACCTGAACGGGCCAGTTTTCTCAAGGCCGGAAGTGATCGGATGCACTCTCTAAAGCATTTATTTTGTGCTATTTAGACTTGCCCTCGAGGGCTTAACGGGCTTCGCCGCGAACTCAAGCTTGGCATGAAATCCGATTGGTTTTTTTGCCGGAATTGGTGTTTCCAGCATCTGCCGAATGGTCTCAAAAACGGCCTGAAATCTCGCGTCGTAGCGCTTTTCCATGGCGTCAATTTTTCGGCGCAATTCCTCGTGCGTCGCGAGCATTTCGCGCAGTCGAACAAAGGTTCGCATAATCGCTACGTTTACCTGCACGGCGCGCGCACTGCGGAGCACGCTGGAGAGCATTGCGACGCCTTGCTCGGTGAACGCATACGGCGCGTAGCGACGGCCTCCTTGAACTGATTTTGAGGTTCCAGTCTGGAACCTCAAAATCTGCAATTCTTTGGGGGTAATTTGAAACATGAAATCGGAGGGAAAGCGGTTTGCGTTTCGCTTCACGGCCTTGTTCAGATTTTTTGTCGCAACGCCGTAGAGCCGGGCGAGATCGGCATCCAGCATTACCCGAGTGCCGCGTACGAAGAAGATTTTCTGACTAATCAGGGCAGTGGGAACGATGGCGTTTTGCGAAGGCGTTGGCATGGAAGCACAGTTTTGAGGTTCCAGTTTGGAACCTCAAATCACCACCCGGCATCTTAGCTTATTAAGTAAGTAAAATCAACTAGTGGATAATTTAGTGTCGCTGCAAAGTGAGAATGTCCGGTTTGTGCAAAGTAGAAATGTCCGGTTTCATGGGTGGCCGAGGGGCACATGGAAACGGAGCGAATCACGTTGAGCCAACGGGAGCGGGACCGATTGAAAGTGCTGCACGAAGTAAATCAGAAGCATCTGACGCAAGTAGCCGCGGCCCTGCGGCTGAAAGTAACCGACCGCCACGTGCGGCGGATGCTGCTGGGCCTGCGCCAGCGTGGCGATGGTGCGCTCGTTCATGGACTGCGCGGCCGACCCTCGAACCGCCGGCTAGCGGCGAGGTTCGAGCAGAAGATTCTGGCGCGGCTGCGCCAGCGTTACGCGGATTTCGGCCCCACGCTGGCCGCCGAACACCTGGCTCAGGAAGGTTTGGCGGTGAGCCGGGAAACGCTGCGGAAATGGATGACCAAGGCGGCCTTGTGGCGGCCGCGACGCCAGCGTGTGCAGGCCGTGCATGTGTGGCGCGAGCGCCGAGCCAGGTTCGGAGAGTTGGTGATGCAGGACAGCTCACCGTTTCGCTGGCTGGAGGATCGCGGTCCAGCTTGCCATCTCATCGCCCTGATCGACGATGCCACCAGCCGCATCTGGGGGCGGTTCACCGAGCACGACACGACGGAAGAGAACCTGCGAACCCTCGCAGGATGGCTACGGCGCTATGGACGTCCTTTGGCCCATTACACCGATAAAAACAGCATCTTTCAAAAGGCCGGTCCGCCGCCGCTTCCCGAACAACTCCGGGGAGACCCGCTGCGCACGCAGTTTGGGCGAGCGTTGAACGAACTGGGAATCGAATGGATCGCGGCGCACAGTCCGCAGGCCAAAGGGCGTATCGAAAGGCTCTTTGAAACGCTGCAGGACCGTCTGGTGAAGGAGATGCGGCTGGCGGGGATCGACAGCATCGCCGGAGCCAACCATTTTCTGGAAATGCGCTTTCTTCCCGAGTGGGAACAGCGCTTCACGGTGACGCCCCGTAACCCGCGCAATGCCCATCGGCGGCTGGGGCAGGAGCATCGCCTGGAGGAAATTTTGAGTGTGCGCGCAACGCGCAGGGTGGCGCAAGACCACACCGTCAGCTGGGACGGAAATCACTGGGGAGTCGTGCGGGAAGAAGTTTGTGCGGGGCTGCGTGGAGCTTCGGTAGAGATCGAACGACGGTTGGACGGGAGCCACTGGCTGCGATACCGGGGCCGCTATCTGCGCTTGCGTTCCTGTCCGGCATCGGCGCGGCCGCCCGCAAGTCCTTCCGGCCTACGGCCTCCAGGACTTGCGGGACGAACACCGAAACCCCAAAACAAAATCAAACCTAAATACCATGTGCCTGCCGAGCACCCCTGGAGAAGAACATGGAAGCGGACATTTCTACCTGGCGGAAAACCGGACATTTCTACTTTGCGTTGACACTAGTGGATAATTTAGTGATATGCGCTGCGGGAATGCGCGCGGTACGCTCCCGCTTACTCGATGACTCAAATGCGCATGGGCATGATGATGTAGCGGTAGCGGTAGGACTCGTCGGCGAGGGGGCGCATCTGGCCGGCGGATTGTTCATCTTTCAATTCAATGCTGACGGGGCCATCGGCGGCGGCGGCGAGAAAATCGAGCATGTAGGAAGAATTGAAACCGATGCTGATCGCGTCGCCTTTGTATTCCTTTTCGATGTTTTCTTTCGCTTCGCCGTACTCCGGGCTGGATGCGGAGATTTCCACGCCTTCACTGGAAACGGCCAGCTTGACGGCATGAGAGCGCTGATCGGCAAGTTGCGACACACGCCGGACCGCATCGCTAAGTTCCGCGCGCTCGAGTACGACGGTCTTGTTGTTGTCGCGCGGGAGCACTGCTTCGTAATTTGGAAATTGCCCGGTCAGGATGCGCGAAATTAAGAGCCGGTGGCCGACTTGAAAAAACAGATGGCTTTCGTCCTTCGCGAATTCGATGGACGCATCGGAGCCGGCTGCGCTCGCGAGCTTCTCGACTTCGTCCATCGCCTTTTTGGGGATGAGCACTTTTACTTCGCCATTCAAGCCCGCGAGCTTCTGGTCCGTTTCCGCAAGCGCCAGCCGGTGGCCGTCGGTGGCGACCATCGCCAGAGTATCCGGCTTCAGGATCAGCAGACCTCCGTTCAAGGTGTAGCGCGATTCCTCCATGGAGATCGCAAATTTGGTCTTGGCGATCAGGCTCTCGATGACCGCGGCGGGAATCTTGACGAGTGTGTGAGGCATCGCGGGTAGCGCCGGAAAGTTTTCCTTGGCCATTCCGACGAGCTTATATTTCTTTCGATCGCTGACGATTTCGACCCAGTGGTTCTCAAGCAGCTTGACCTTGATCTCGCCTTCGGGCAGCAGGCGAACAAGCTCCAGCAGTTTCTTCGCAGGAATAGTCCCCGCGCCTTCTTTCTTGATCTTTGCCTCGCAGGACGTCCGGACACTCAACTCGAGGTCGGTCGCCGTAATGGTCAGCTGGCTGCCTTTGGCCTCCACCAGCAAATTCGAGAGGATGGGGATCGTCGTCTTGCGTTCTACGACGCCTTGCGTCGTGCTCAGTTCATTCAACAGCGCCGATTTTGTAACGCTGAATTCCATCGCTTGATGTTCCTCGCGTGCGGTTCCTGGTGCGCTCATTAGGGCTCCTCGCCGCTCTTCCACCGCTGTCGTACTGTACTCGCTTTTTCGCAAAGTATAAAGCCCACCATCTCCGCAAATCCTGTGGAAATACGTGGGAATCGGAACTTCTCCTAATCGAGCAAGCGCCATGGATTAAATTCACTTTTTTCACAACCACAATCATCACAACAAGAGTAGTTCCTACTTTTTAGTCGCTATAAAGCTTGTTGTTGTGATGAGTCCTGTGGAATTGTGGAAAGCCTGACAACTGGTTGCTTCACAACGAGCTGGCCTTGAGGAATCCAGGTGGCGAATTGTGGGAATCGGAGAAAACGGTGCGCAAGATGGCTGCGAACAGCGTTACTCGAAGATTCCATCCACTGGACTTAACAAGATTTCCATATTTTCTCCAACATCCATACACAGGGCCTTCCGCCGCAAAATGTGGGCATAGTCCCGCACAGACAAGCAAGGAAGTCGCTGCGAGTACAGCTGCACGAGCTGGATTTCGCGCGCATCAACGTGTGGGATATAGGGATTGAACGTGCTCTAGAAAGACCGCGGCCTATTTTTACTGCAGCGTATCCATCAAACGCGTGATCGTTCGGTTTAAGTCCTTATCCGAACGCCGCATCTCCTCAATCTTATTGATCGAGTGCAGCACCGTGGTGTGATGCTTGCCGCCAAATTGCCGGCCAATTTCCGGCAATGAGGCCGTGGTAAGCTGCTTCACGATGTACATCGCCACCTGACGCGGGAAAGCGATAGCGCGGGTGTTGCTGCGAACCTTCAAATCCTGCTCGCGCATATTAAAATGCTCGCTCACGCGCTTCTGGATGAGGTCAATCGTCACCCGCTTTTCCTGCGACGCGATAATGTTCCGCAGGACTTGTTGCGCCGTTGCCAGTGAAATCGTCGCACCCGTCAAGGACGCATACGCCATCAGCCGCGTCAGCGCGCCTTCCAGTTCGCGCACGTTGGACTTGATGGCCCGCGCGATATACTCCGCCACTTCGTCCGGCAAACCGAACCGGTCGTTCTCCGCTTTTTTCTGGAGAATCGCAATCTTGGTTTCCAGATCCGGCGGCTGAATGTCCGCAATCAGGCCCCATTCGAACCGCGAGCGAAGCCTCTCTTCGATAGAGTTAATCTCTTTCGGCAGGCAGTCGGAAGAAATCACGATCTGCTTCTGCTGTTCGTAAAGCGCATTGAACGTGTGAAAAAATTCCTCTTGGGTTCTTTCCTTCCCAGCAATAAATTGAATGTCGTCTACAAGCAGCACATCCACGGTATGGAAGCGGTCGCGGAAGCTGGTCATGCGATCGAAGCGCAGCGAATTAATCACTTCGATGGTGAACTTCTCCGCGCTAACGTAGCTCAACCGCATGGCCGGATTGCGCTTCTTGATGGTGTGCCCGATGGCATGCATCAAGTGGGTCTTGCCCATGCCCACGCCACCATAAAGAAACAGCGGGTTATAAGCTTTGGACGGCTGTTCCGCCACGGCGCGCGCCGCCGCGTGTGCAAACTCGTTGGACTTGCCCACGAC
>JBARBE010000055.1:0-33733 GCA_049792735.1 Candidatus Acidiferrum sp. | reverse complement strand
GCCAATATTTCTCCGCCATCAAGTGATTGATAACAATCACGGCGGGGCCCTTAGCAGTGTCTGCCGCAGCGAATGTGCGCCCCGCAAGCACGGGGATTCCGAGGGTGGAAAAATAGTTCTCGTCAACGGCCATCGACGAAATGCTGGCTACCTGCTCATTTGTCGCGGGCGAGCCCTCCACGTGAACCTGTTTCGGATTTCCATCGTCTTCGCTAAGAGGAATGTCTCCGGCCAGGGCAATCGACTGCACACCGTAGATTTGCGCGGCAGCATCTCGCATCCTTACGTACATTTGTCGGCCTTGCTCTTCGGAGTAGCCATTGGCGTGCAAATCGAGGGTCAAAATCGCAAGGTTGCGGGCGGAAAATCCCAGATCGACGCTTTCGAGATTGCGCAAACTACGAAAACACAAACCGACACCAATGAGCACCACGGTGCAGACGGCTACTTGAATCGCCACCAATGATTGACGAATCCTTCCTTTGCGGGTCCCACCGATTGCGATCTCTCCGCTCAGAGCCCCGGCGAGATTAGGAGCTGAGGAGTAGAGTCCCGGCACCAGGCCTATCGCAATGCCGACGACAAAAATCAGCACGACGGTGGCTGCGGCAACTCGGAAGTCGGGCCGAAAATCAATCGTCAAGGGCAGCAAGCCTATGCCGGGGATATATGGCTTGAACTGCATTAATTGGTGAAGTCCAAGATAGGCCTGCAAGAAGCCAAGAGCTCCGCCAGCGGCCGCAATCAGCGTGCTATCGAACAAAAGCTCGCGAATCAGGCGGGCGCGAGTCGCACCCATTGCCGCCCGAACCAGAATTTCGTGGCGGCGGGCGCTTGCCAGGGCAAGCAACAGATTGGCGACATTCGAGCAGGCGGCAAATAGGACCAGGGCGACAATCGCGAAAATCAGGGCCGCGATAATCTTTGCAGAGGAGACCGAGTCTACTGGCAGCATGCTCATCCCTGTCAGCTGAGCGATGCGGTCTTTGTCGGTCTTTGGATAAGCTGCGGCGAGGTGCGCGGACAGGATGCGCATATCTGCCCGAGCTTGAGGGCGCGTCACGCCAGGCTTCAATCGGCCAACGAGATACAGAAATCGGTTGCTGCGGTCCGCGCGCCAATCTTGTGCTTGTTGATCTGTTGAAAAATTCGTGGAAAGTAGATACCAAAGATCGGGGAGATCGCTGAATATCGTTCCGGCAAAACCCTTCGGCGCGACTCCGATGATGGTTAGCGGCGTGTGGCTGATGGTTACGGTCTTTCCTATAATATTCGAGTCAGCACCCAGCCATTGCCAATAGGGGTAACTCAGGACGGCCAACGAGGACGGTTTGTCGTCATCGCCCTGGGCAAACATCCTGCCTAAAATTGGCTTCACTCCAAGAACAGAAAAATAATTATCTGACACAGCGTTTGTTAACCCAGGCTTGCTCCGGCCCGGATAGTCGATGGGTCCCGCCGAAATCGAGTACGGGAAGGCCAGGACGCCCGAAAAGACGCGATTGTTGTCGCGGTAATATTTGTAGTCGTCGTAGCAGATGGCGCTGAACTCTTCCGTTGGCGTGGACGTGTAGACCGACACGAGCTGTTCGGGCGCGGGAACCGCCGGAGGACGCAACAGCAGGGCGTTGAAGATGCTGAACCCGACCGCTCCGGCCGCCATCGCAACGGCCAACGAAAAGACGGCTATGGAAGTGAGCTTCCAGTGCTTTCGTAGAATCCGCAGCGAAAACCGGATGCTGGACCAAAGCGCCATATCCCCCCCGTCATCAGCTGATGTTGTCAGATGCGTGGCCCGGAGTTATGGAAGATCAACTCTGTAGTCTAGCCAGATGCAGTTCCAGGCCCTCGAGTTGCCGATGCCTTGGGTGGCCATAGAAACTCCGGCGGCTCCCACTCGTGCTGCCCGGCGCATCTGGCTTTCAAAGGTTCACAATCCCTTTTGTATCGGGTAGCCCTTTTCGACCCAATCGGCGGCGAAGCTTGTTGGGAGGACGAGGACGCGGATGTGGGTGAAGCCCATTTCGTGAAGCGCCGCGTAAGCAGGCCGGATATTGGGGCAATGGTCGAAGGGGCAGCAGCCACAGTAGATGATTAGATTCGCGGAACGGGGCAGTTTGGAGGCCCAGGTTTTCAGATCCGCGAGGCCATCCGCTTTAGAAGCGGTGCCATGAAAAGTGGCTCCAGGGATGTGGCCACCCTCGAACAGCGTGCGAAAGCCTACGTAAACAATGGTTGGAGCGCCTCCATCCTTCGCAGCCGCGAGCTCATGTGCAACGTCGGCGGGGTGAAGTATTTGCGCGCTGGGCCAGGGATCTGTCGGCTTTTCTTGATGCGCTCCAGCGGCGGCCGGATGAAGGACCGACGCAAGAGGCAACGCCGCGCAAATGCCAACCACCATTACGATCGCACCTCGCAACAACTTGGATAAGAGCATCATGAAGGAAGGCCTCCGCGCACGATTGTAAAGCCAAAGCGCGATGGCGGCGAAATCCAGATCGAGCTCGGGGCGAAAATTCGCGCTTACGCCGCAGAGTTATTTCTTGAGGTCGGCGCGCGTACGCTGAAGTTTCAGGGCGGTAGTGCGGAGCGTTTCCGGGACGTTTTTGTTGGACGTCAGCCTTTTCAAGTCGATGCCATTGATCATGGGAAGCATGTGCAGAGAAACGTCCAGCGGCGTCTTGGGGTTGTTGAGAAGATTGCGCACGACGGTATAGTTTTTTCGAAATTTGCGGTTGCCGGCGATGAGCCGAAGAATTTCATCGGTGAGACTGGTCATAGCAGCGAACGCCTCGACTTCTTGATCCGTCAGGCGAGGCGACTGCAGGACAGCGCGTTGGACGACTTTGTTCGAGTCGCGAATCAACGTGCGCCGAGCCTCGGAGCCGCCCTTGATGGCGAACTGCACGCGTTCGGAAACGTTCATTTTTGCGACGCGCTGGATGAGGGTTTGGCGCTTGGCGACGTCCGGCTCGGCGTCGGCAGCCGCCTCGGCAAGAGCCGCTTCGTCCATGGCGGAGCCGAGCAGCTCGTGAAGCTGATGCTTTTGGTCCGAGGTAATCGCGGAGGAATGTTCGAGCGCAGCCGCGAGCGCCGGAGATTCGCTGACGCGCTCCAGCTCTTCCATCAGCGCATTGATTCCGAGGGACGACAGATGGCGCGCGATGGGCACCAGATATTCGGCCGAGCAATTTTTGTTCTGTACCATCGCGTCGCAAACGCCGGGTTTGTCGGCAAGATGCTTACCAGCATAGGCGAAGAGCGTGTGCACGGCGTTTTCGCGCTTGAGGGCTTGCACAAAAGTCTCCACTGGCTGGGAGAGGATGGCCTCTTGCGCGCGTTCGGCGACCATCTCATCGGCATCACCGGCCAACACGGCAAGAATCTCCGCGCGATCCGCGGGCGCGAGGTGCGCTCCACCAGCGCAAACCGCGATTTTCCGCTCGCGAGGAGCGCGGCCTGCGCGAAGATCTTCGAGCACTTCAGGGCTGAGTGGTTCCACCGGGCGCCTGCCTCAAATCTTTCTCACTGAGGACTATTGTACCGGAGGCTCCGGGGGTTCCGACGGGCGGCATGGTCTGCCCGTTCAATTCCAGCAACACCGCGGAGGAATCGGCGGCGGTGACTTCAAATTGTTGTTTGGCGGAAAAATGCCGGGTTTCGCCGGCGGGAAGTTCGGCGTCGAGCAGCAACGCACCATCCGCGACGATACGCACGCGCGTGGCTGCGGAAGTGGAGACGGCAAGATCCAGGGGCGCCGCCGTCGCGGGATTCGCTGAGCCAGCGGCGTGATCCGCGGCCGGGGCTGTTGCGACAGTCGCAATTTCAGAGCGCTGCGGCACGGGCATCAAGGAAGAAGATGCGGCTCGTTTTGCGGCACGACGCGAGGCGTAGCGCCGCCAGCCGTAAATGCCGCCGGCCGCCAACCCACCAAGGACGGCAAGCAACCCAAGCACGGCCAGGATCGGGATCCAAATCGGAGGGCGAGGAATTTTGTTTTCGTAAGGCTGCGGGACCGGCAATCCCTGTTCGCCGTGCGCGAGGTCGTACTCAGCAAGCAAATTTTCCTCGTCGAGGCCCAGATAACGAGCGATGGCGCGCACAAATCCGCGGTTGAAAATGCCGCCCGGAAGCTTCTCCCAGTCTTCATTCTCGAGAGCTTCCAGAAAACGTGAGCCGATGCGCGTGGCTGTGGTGACTTCCTTCAGTGAAACTTCGCGCATCTCGCGCTCGCGCTTCAGGCGTTCGCCAAAATTTCCCCTGGCCATGAATCGAAACCTGTCCTCGCCGATACACGTAGGGCAGTGGAGCGATCAAACTCCTTGGTGATCGCAAACAAGCCGGCTGTGGCGGGCGCCCCTTTTCTTTCGATGACCGCTGCTCGGGCAGCTCAGGTGCGACCGTAAAACGGCTCACCCGTGTACGTGAGCGAGCCACTGTCGCCGCGCGCAAGGCGCAAAAATCCCCTCGAAAGCACTATAGAAGGTGTCTCGCGGCAGTGTCAAACAAAGGGGAGAGCGGGTGATGGCGTAGTCCGGGACAGCTTGGGGCCGACGGGGGTTTCCGACATTTGTAACGCGAGTGGGACCCTCCCCCCGGGGTTTTGTGTAAATGTTCATTCCACAGGAGGTTAAAGTCGTTTGTTTTGTATCAGTTTTAAAACTGTTCATTCTAAATAATTTGGCGTGCATGGTTTGCACTGGAATGGTGCAATAAGCCGGTGATTTCCATAAGTGTTGCTCATAAGACACTTAGGTTACGAGGCTGCCTCCAGAAAGCAAAAAACGCCAGCAAGTGTGCTGGCGCTGTAGAATCTCTAGCCGGTATTATCCAACGTTCATATTACGCGAGAGGCAGCCATTTGTCAAGAAAAAACCGAGAGAAAATGCGGAGGTTCGCAGCGCCGCTTTGTTCACTTCCGCGAACGGCCCAGCGGTCTGGACTGTACCCTCCCATGGCAAGATAGCCACGCCTGTACCACGAGATTCTTGCACCCCTTTTTGCCACGCGCCTATACTGGCAAAGATTCGCGGACCAGCCCCGAATCGCGTTCGTGGTGTTGTCTTCCGCGGCGATGAAGGCCTGGCCTCTAAAAATCTGCAATCAGGGATTAACCGAGCGTGGACGAAGTAAAGCAGTTTCCAGCGGTGGAGCGCCGTCGCAATCCCGGAGTCTCCGGCGATCAGCGTGAGGCGGGCGAAGTCGCCATCTTCCAGGAGTTGGGGAAGGCGCTGACGTCGTCGCTGCAGCTCGACCAGGTTCTCCGCACCATCATGGAGAAAATTGACGAGTTCCTGCGCCCGGACAATTGGTCGCTGCTCCTGCTGGATGAGTCCAAACAAGAACTCTATTTCGAGCTGGCGGTCGGCAAGGCTTCCCAAGCGCTCAAAGACGTGCGCATCAAGATCGGGCAGGGAAGTGCCGGCTGGGTGGCGCAACACGGAGAAACCGTGGTTGTGCCGGACACTTCCAAGGACACACGGTTCTTTGGCAAGGTCGACGAAAAAACGAAAACGGAAACGCAATCGATTGTCGCTGTGCCAGTCAAATTCCGCGACACTTGCCTCGGTGTCATCGAGCTGATTAATTGTTTTGGTCCGGAAGGTTTTGACGACCGCGACCTGAAGCTGCTCGAAGCCCTCTCAGATTTTGCCGCGATCGCGCTCGAAAACGCCCGCCACGTAAAACGAATTCACGAGCTGACCATTACCGATGATTGCACCAGCCTTTATAACGCCCGGCACATGGGCTTCATCCTCGAGACGGAAATCTACCGTTCGCAGCGCTACAACTACCAATTTTCCCTGGTGTTTATCGACCTGGATCACTTCAAGCAGGTGAATGACACGCACGGGCACTTGGTCGGGTCACGCTTGCTCGCGGAAATCGGCAACGCGCTGAAGGCTCATTGTCGGCTGATCGATTTTGCGTTCCGCTATGGTGGCGACGAATTCGTGATTCTCTTGCCACAGACTTCCAAGGATAACGCGCTCAACGTGGCGCGCCGCCTCCACAAACTGATCCGCGAAACCGTGTGGCTTGATCCCGAAGGGCTGGGTATCCATGTGACGCCGAGCTTGGGAGTGGCCTCCTATCCCACCGATTCGCGCACGAAAGAGGGGTTGCTACACCTCGCCGATGAAGCCATGTACCTGGTGAAGAACACACGCCGCGACAGCGTGGCCGCCGCGAACATCGGCATCTTGCCCGATACGGCCACAGCCGCCGCCGAAACCGCCGGGTAGATTCTAGCTCGGCGCACCAAGTTAACTTGCCCGTCTTCTATACAGTCCCCCGGAATTTTGCTTAACTGAATCCATGCGAAGGAGCGAAGCAGCGAGGTATGCGCGCTGGTCCGCGGCAGTGGCGCTGCTGCTGGCATGTCTGACGGCAAGCGTGTATCTGAAGCGCGGCTGGCAGAGAATCATCGACCGCAGGAAAGCGCCCCCGCCTGCCCCGCTCAATGTCGAGAAACAATCCAGCGGACTGACATTCTCTAAAATGGATGGGCCGCGCAAAATTTTTACCGTCCAGGCATCGAAGTCGACCGATTTCAAGGACATGGAAGCGAGCTTGCTCGAAAACGTGAAAGTCACGATTTTCGGCGAAACCGGCCAGCGCCATGACGTCATGCAAACGCAAAGCTGCCAGGCCGCAAAAGGGAACGGCGGCATCACTTGTAGCGGCGAAGTACAAATCGATTTGGAGAGTGCTGCTGACGCCGATCGTTTGGCAAAAGATCCCAAAATGCCTCCGCAGATCGTGCATATCGTGACTCGCGGCGTGGTTTTTGACCGGTCCTCTGGCGCCGCAAAAACGGATCAGCCCGTGACCTTTACGTTTCCGAGCGGAAGCGGTGAGGCCGTAGGAGCCGAATACAACTCGCAGGAAGGAACTCTGCACCTCTTGCAGCAAGTGAAGCTGAGGCTCCGGCCGCCCGCGAAAGAACAGTCCGGGAAAACGGCCGCGGTCGCGGGATCGGGCGAAGAGGTGATCGTGACGGGCTCCAGCCTCGACTTCGGCCGCGACGAAAAAACAATTCATATCCTGGGCCCGGCCGAGGCGGACTCGCGCACTGTCCGATTGACGGCCGGAGAACTCACCCTCGAAATGGATACGGCGTTCCGTGCGCGCAGACTTCTGGCGATTGCAGGAGCGAATGGCCATGCGCCTGAACTCACTTCCCAACGCGGCGCCGATTCGATGCTGCTCGACGCGAACCAAATGACCGCGCTCTTTGCCCCGGAAGGGTGGGTCACGCGGATGGATGGGACAGGCAGCGTTCGCGGTACACGTCACGGCAAAGTGGAAGAGGACGAATTTCATGCCGACGCAGGTTCGCTCGACCTCTGGCCCCGCGTGAATCAGGCCAAAGAACTGAATCTCACCGGAGGAGTTTTCCTGCAGACCCGTGTGGCCAAGAGTGGCGATCAGAGAATCTTGCGCACGGGCGCGCTTCGCATGGAGTTCAGCGAAGGAAAATCAAACGGAACCGGCAAGCCCACGAGCGCGGAAACCCTCACAGCGGGCACGATGGAATGGACGGATGTTTCTCCTCAAGCGAACGCCGCGCCGACACGCACGAAATTGCAAGCAGATAGACTGCAGTTGGCTTTTGATCCGGAGGGGAAGCCCGGGCAGCTTGATGCGACGGGCAACGTGCAGACTGAACGAGACATTGCCGGCCGTCCCATCCAGACGGCCACGGCCAAGAGCGGAGTCGCGCAGTTGCTTGCCGCGGGTGGGTGGTCGCAAATGGATTTGCAAGACAGGGTGAAACTAAAAGAGGCCGACCGCAACGCGCAGGCCGATCATGTGACGTTCCTGCGAACCGCGCAGACAGCGATCTTGACTGGACATGCCGTCGCGCGCGACGCAACTACCGAAACGCGAGCTCCTCGAATCGAGTTCTCCGGCACGAGCGGCGACATCCGCGCGCAAGGCGGAGTGCGCTCCACCGATTTTTCGCCCAACGGGGATGTCGTCCATTTCGGGCAAGTTCCCGCCAACATCTCCTCCGACACCATGCAGGGCAATTCGAAGACCGGTCGCGCCGTCTATTCCGGCCACGCGCGGCTCTGGCAAGGCGATTCCGTGCTGGAAGCGGACTCTATTGAACTCCTGCGCGATGCAAAAATCTTGAACGCCGCGGGAAATGTCCGCGCAGTCTTTCCACAGACGCCTTCCACGGCACCACCTGGCGCCGGCGCGCCCGAAAACCCGGCCAAGAAAACGGTGATCTGGCACGTGAGCTCTGGAACGCTGAGCTACAACGACACAACGGACAGCGCTCATCTAGAAAAGAACGTCATCGTACAGTCGCCCGACCAGAGAATCCGCGCGCCCAAAATGGATTTGTACTTCACGCGCGCTGCCAGCAATTCCGCAACCAGCCCCAGTGCAACCTCCACGAAAACCGGTCCGCAGCAAATCAGCCGCGCCGTAGGCACGGGCGGCGTCATCGTCGATCAGGGCGGCCGCCGCGCCACCGCCGAGCGTGGCGAATACACGGCAACCGACGGCAAGTTCGTCATGAGCGGCGGGAATCCCACGCTTTACGACGGCTCCCAAGGCACCACGACCGGCCGTCAATTGACCTTCTTTTTAGCGGATGATACGATCATCGTCGACTCTGAAAATGGTTCGCGGACGTTGACGAAGCACCGAGTCGAAAAGTGACGCGGCCGCCGAGCGGCCGTTCGTGACGAGGTATGCTGAAACTCCAGGCCGTCGAGTTGAGCAAGTCGTATCGCGGTCGCAAGGTCGTGGATGACGTTGAGCTGGAGATCGGCCAGGGTGAAGTCGTAGGGCTCTTGGGACCCAACGGCGCCGGGAAGACCACTACTTTTTATATCCTAGTCGGTCTGGCCCGGCCAGACTCGGGCCGCGTTCTCCTGAACGGCGGCGAAATCACCGACCTTCCCATGTACCTCCGGGCCCGCAGCGGCATCAGCTATCTTCCTCAGGAACCCTCGGTCTTTCGCCAGCTGACCAGCGAAGAGAATCTGCTCGCTGTTCTCGAAACTCTCCCCCTCACCCCCGAGCAGCAACGCGACCGATTGGAAGAGCTTTTGGTTCAAATGGGACTCGAAACCGTGCGCACGAGCAAGGCCTACACGCTCTCCGGTGGCGAACGCCGCCGCCTCGAAATCGCCCGCTCGCTTACGCTCCAGCCCTCTTTCATCCTCCTCGACGAACCTTTTTCCGGCATTGACCCTCTAACCGTTAAGGATCTTCAGGAGATCATCCGGGATTTGAGCCGATCCGGCATCGGCGTCTTGATTACGGACCATAACGTCAGGGAAACACTCAACGTGACCGACCGCGCATACATCGTGAATCATGGCAAGATAATGGCGAAGGGCACGCCGCATGAATTGAGCAACGATGCGGAAGTTCGCCGCGTTTATCTCGGCGATCATTTCCGCCTGAACTAAAATTCTAAAATAGGGATTATAAGAGGATAATCGGAATCGATCATGGCCTGGCAGGGACTCAAACTCAACCTAAGAGTGTCGCAGCGGCAGATTCTTACGCCCGGCCTCGTCCAAATGGTCAGCGTCCTGGCGCTCAATCGCCTCGAACTCCGCGAGATGATCAACCAGGAGATGATCGCCAACCCCGTCCTCGAAGAGCTCAGCGAAGAACCCACCCAAACCGACAACTACAGCGACGAGAATTTTCTGAAAGCCGAAACGGAGAAGCTGCCGGAAAAGCCCGAAGCTAATCCTTTCGACGAGTTTGACGTCGGCAGCTTTTTCAACAAATATCTCGACACCGGCGGCGACGGCGGCCAATCCCAGGAACGAGAAGTTTCCGAGCGCCCCTCCTTCGAAAAGTTCCTCTCCTCGCCCAGCGGGCTCACCGACCACCTTGGCTGGCAATTGAGCATGACGATTTGTTCCGAATCCGTTCAGGAACTCGCTGAAAGCATCATCGGCAACCTCGATGAGAACGGCTACCTGACCGCTTCGACCGAGGAGCTTGTCCAGAGCGGCAAATATACTCAAGACGACCTCGATGACGCTCTTGCCGTCGTCCAGGATTTCGATCCCATCGGCGTCGGCGCGCGCGATTTGCGCGAATGCCTGTTGCTCCAGCTCAAAGCCTTCGATCCGCAGAACACCCTGGCCCAGCAAATCGTCTCCGAACATTTGAAGCAAGTGCAGTCCAATCAGCTGAAGGAAATCGCGCGCGCGCTGAATCGTCCCCTCGAAGTCATCAAACGCTCGCTCGAAGTCATCAAGAAGCTCGATCCCCGCCCCGGCCTGCGCTACAACAAAACCGAGCCGCGCCTCGTCGAGCCCGACGTCTATTTCCGCAAAGTCGATGATCAGTGGCAAGTCTTCCTGAACGAAGACGACATGCCTCAACTCCGCCTGAGCCCCACCTACCGCCGCCTCCTAGCCCGCGACGCCGCCGACCGCGACGTTCGCAACTACGTCAAGGAGCGCTTCACCGCCGCGATCCAGCTCATGAAGAATATCGAGCAGCGCAAGCACACCATCCTTCGCGTCTGCCAGTCCATCATTGCCCGCCAGGGCGAATATCTCGATCATGGCCCCGACGCCCTCAAGCCTATGATGATCAAGGAAGTCGCCGAAGAAGTCGGCGTGCATCCTTCGACGGTCAGCCGCGCCGTCGCCAGCAAGTACGCGCACACTTCGCAAGGCGTCCTCGAACTGCGCTCCTTCTTCAGCGAATCCGTCAACGGCCCCGAAGGCAGCGGGATGTCCCTGCTCACGCTCAAGCGCGTCGTCAAGAAAATGATCGAAGAGGAAGACGGCACAAAGCCGCTGACCGACGAGCAAATCGCCAAAAAGCTCGACGACGCCGGCATCCACGTTACTCGCCGCACCGTCGCCAAATACCGCGAAGATATGCGCATCCCCAGCACGCACCAGCGCCGGGTAAAGAGCTGAGCCGCCCAAATCCGTGAAGCCGCCCAACAGACGCGACGCGCGCCATCTCGTTATCCTTACGGGCGTCTCTGGATCGGGAAAAAGCACCGTCCTCAAAGCCTTCGAGGACATGGGCTTCTACTGCGTCGATAATCTTCCCGTCGAGCTCATTCCCATTTTTGCCGAGCTTCACGCCGCCGGCGAGGGCGATTTCGCTCGTGCCGCTCTTCTCGTTGATGCCCGCGAAGGCGTCCAGCTGGAAAAACTCCCGCCTCTCCTGAAACATCTTCGCAAGGATCATCCCATCACCCTGGTTTTCATCGACGCGAGCGACGACGCTCTGCTCCGCCGATACAGCGAGACCCGCCGTCCCCATCCGCTTGGCAAAGCCTTGTCCGTCCGCGAGAGCCTCCGCCACGAACGTACCCTTATGGAGCCCATCCGCAAACTCGCCGACGTGGTTATCGACTCCACCCAGTTCAACGTCCATGAACTCCGCACCTTCATCACCGAGCGCTTCAAAAACCCCGACAAGCGCCCCATGCTCGTGTCCGTCGTCAGTTTCGGTTACAAGTACGGTGTCCCTTCGGACTCCGACCTCGTCTTCGACGTGCGCTTCCTGCCTAATCCCCACTTTGTCCCTGCGCTCCGCCGCTTCACCGGAAAAGATTTCAAAGTCCAAAAATACATTCGCTCCTTCCCGCAATCGGGAGAATTTCTCCGCCGCATCGAAAGCATGCTCACCTATCTGATCCCGCACTACATCCGCGAAGGCAAAAGCTATTTGACGATCGCCTTCGGCTGCACCGGCGGCAAACACCGCTCCGTCATGCTCGCCGAGCAAGTAAAAAAATCCCTCGAAAAACGCGGCTTCTCCTCCAAAGTCACCCACCGCGATATCGAAAAGTAAGTCTTTAATTAGGGTTGAGCCGAGGAACTTAGGAGGGCAAGAAATTCCAGGATTTCGCCAGCTTTGAAAGTTTGGTGCGCGGCATCAGTCCGAATCCACAATCGAAGCCCATTCCCGAGCATCCATCGCGGAGTGCGGGACCATGAATCGGTTGAATTTGTAGCGCCTCTTCGCCAGCCCGCGCAGCTCCTCGCCGTTATTCACGAATGGCAAAAGCCGCGAAGCTCGGCGGGCCAGCGACGCGCGCGCTTCTCGAAACGCCTTGCCGTCCTCAGCTCGATACTGCGCCCACGCAATCGAATGCACGAATCCTGCCGGTCCAAATTGATCCGAGCCCAGAACATTTTCCACAAACACGCGGATTGGCCCAGGAAAAGCATTTAGCGCGTCGTGAAACGCTACAACACCTTGCGGCACCAAGTGCGCCAAGAATCCGTCCAGATCGCGCTTAGCGCCCTCATAGCTGTGATCTCCGTCAATCCACAAAATCCGGATAGGCCGATTCCACGAACTCGCCACGTCCTTCGAATACGCAGCGTGCGCTTCTACATATTCCGATACTCCGGCGGCCCTGACATTATTTAGAAAATCCTGGTAAGAGGACGTCTGCGGTTCGCTGGGGATGCCCAAGAGAATTGGCGAATTGTGCGGATCAATGGCGACCACCTGTCCCAAACCGTAATGGGAAGCGACCTTGGCCAACATGACAGTCGAGCGTCCCTTGAAACTGCCAATCTCCACAATCGCGCCGCTGGCTGGCACGCACGCCGCCAGTAATCCCAAAAAGCGGGCTTCGTTCTCCGCCAAATGACCGGGAACCTTCCGAGCGTCCTTCCATGCTTCGTTGAGGACCGATTCCAGATCCGTAGGAATCTTGACAGTGGCCAAAGCTAGTCTCCGAAATCCCTATATCGCGAACTCGTCCGGGTTGGGGTAGCTCACGAGAAAATTCATCCAACGATCGATCTACCCACGCGAAGTTAGAATACCATTCGGCTTCATTCCTTGTTGTCAATCCCGCTCCCGAAAACTTGACACGCGCCAAGCCGCCGCACTAGCGTACCAAGTACGAATCGCAGGGGATTCAGAAGCGTGGCTTCTATCGTTTCACCACAACTTCGGCGTCTGCTCGGCTACGTGCGGCCTTACGTCTTCCGCCTCATCGTCGGCGTGATCCTGCTTGCCTTTGTCGCAATTGCAGAGGGCATTGTCGCGTTGCTGGTGACACCGGCCGTCGATCACGTACTCAATCCATCCGTAGTGGGCCGAACTCTAAAGCTCGTTACCATCCCCTGGACCGGCAAAACTATTTACCTGAACGACTTCTTCCCGCCAAGCATTCACAACGTCTGGACCATCTTCGCCTTCACCCTCGTTATTGTGTACGTCGCTAAGGCCGTCGCCGAGTACTTAGGGACCACCGAGATCTATCATGTCGGCTACGGCGCCGTAACCGACCTTCGCAACGCTCTCTTCGCAAAAATTCTGCGTCAGCCCATCGGTTTTTTCCGCGATCATCCCGCGGGACGCATCGTGTCCGTCGTCATCAACGATGTTGAGCGCACTAGACCGGCGCTCGGCGAGTTTTTAGTCGACCTCTTTCAAAAGGGACTCACCTTTCTCGTTTTCGCCGCCATCCTCTTCGTCATCAATTGGAAGATGGCCATTGCCTGCGGCGTTCTTCTCCCGCTGGTCGTCCTGCCTATAAGCAAGTTTGGCCGCAAAATCCGCCGTTCCGCGGAGAACAGCCAGTTGCGCCTGGGCGATCTCAACCAGATCCTGCAGGAGACCACCGCGGGCAATCGCGTCGTCAAAGCTTTCGGCATGGAAGACTTCGAAATCCGCAAGTTTCGCGAAGCCGCCAGAAAGCTCTTCCGCGAAAATATGAGGTGGATTCGCGCCGGCGTAATCACCCCGCCGCTGATGGATCTTCTCGGCGCCATCATCATTCCGTTACTTTTGCTTTTTGCGCGCGACCAAATCCGGCAACAATTGATGACCACCGGCCAGTTCTTCACTTTCATCTACGCGATGTTCAACGCGTACATGCCGTTGCGCCGCCTGGGCACCGTGGCTCAGCAATTTCAAACCGCGCAGGGGGCCAGCACTCAGCTCATTTCCTACCTCGACTTGCCCGAAGAAGTTGCCGATGCGCCGGGCGCCCGCGTCCTCCCATCGTTTCAGGGCGAAATTGCATACAAGAATGTTGGTTTCGCGTACGATTCCCATCCCGTGTTGAGAGGGATCTCCTTTGAGGCCCATCGCGGCCAGGTCGTCGCGCTGGTCGGCTCCAGCGGCGCCGGCAAAACGACGCTCGTCAATTTGCTTCCGCGTTTCTATGAACTGACCTCCGGCTCCATTCAAATCGATGGCCTGGACATTCGCGAAGTCACCATTCGCTCCCTGCGCGAACAAATCGCCGTCGTCACTCAGGAAAATATCCTTTTCCACGACACGGTCTGGAACAACATCTGCTACGGCCTCACCAATGTTGCGAAAGACCGCGTCATCGCCGCCGCGCAAGCGGCACTGGCCCACGATTTCATCATGGATTTGCCGCAGCACTATGACACCATCATCGGCGAACGCGGCACTCGCCTTAGCGGCGGCCAACGCCAGCGCATCGCCATCGCCCGGGCCATCCTCAAGGACTCGCCCATCCTTATTCTCGACGAAGCGACGTCCGAGCTCGATGCCGAGTCCGAAATGTACGTCCAGAAAGCTCTCGGCAACCTCATGGTCGGCCGCACCACTTTCGTCGTAGCGCACCGCTTGGCCACCATCCGCCGCGCGGATAGAATTCTTGTTCTCGAGGACGGCCAAATTCGCGAGAGTGGCACGCATATCGAATTGATGGCCCGCGGCGGAACTTATGCGCGTCTCCACGATTTGCAATTCGCGGACGATGACATTCTCGCGCCCGCTCAAGCCGCCCCGGTGAATGTTACGGCCACTGCGGAACCCCTATGACCCAATCTTCCCAATCTCCAAAAAAAGTGCCCGAAACTTTTTCCATGACCGGTTACGCGCAATCGCGGCACGAACAGAATGGCTGGGCCGTCCGCGTCAGCGTCAAAAGCGTCAATCATCGCTTCCTGGATCTGAAGCTGCGCCTGCCCGAGGGTTTCGACTTGTATGAGCAGCGATTGCGCCAGGTTCTGCGCGAGCGCATTCATCGAGGGCACGTCGAAGTTTATGTAAACGTCGACCCGGCGCTCGCTGCTCCCGTGCAGGTCAATCGCGAGCTCGCCCAGACCTATATGCGCGTAGCCGAGGAATTCCGCCAGCAGTCGCGGGCAGCTGCTGACGTCGATGTCGTCGCGATCTTGCGCTTGCCCGGCGTCATCGCCGGTCTTTCCGCCGCCGTGCCGGAATCGGAGGATGACCAAGCGCGCCTCGGCCAGGCGTTGGACGCTTGCTTGCTCGAAGCACTCCTCAAGCTCGATGAGATGCGCCGCGCCGAAGGCCGCCATCTCGTCGAAGACTTGCGCGCGTGTTTGGCGCGCATCGGCGAACACGCCGATAAAGTTCGCGAACTCTCTACGGCCCTGCGTCCCGCTTTCGCGCGCCGCCTTGAAACGCGGCTCAAGGAATTGCTGGGCGGTTCCTCGATCGATCCCGCGCGGCTCGCGCAAGAGGCCGCTCTGCTTGCGGAGCGCAGCGATATCAGCGAAGAATTAGACCGCCTGCGCAGCCATCTCCAGCAGTTTGCAAAACTCTTGGATGGCGCGGGCGAGATGGGGAAAAAGCTGGATTTTCTTTTGCAGGAAATGCATCGCGAAGCCAACACGCTGTTATCGAAAACGCCCGGCGTCGAGAGCGAAGCTCTCGCTATCACCGGCCTGGCGCTCGAAATCAAGTCCGAGATCGAAAAACTGCGGGAGCAGGTGCAGAACATCGAATGAGCGAGGAGAAAGAACTTGCGCCGCTGGTGCTGATCGTTTCGGGGCCATCGGGTTCGGGAAAATCGACGCTGGTACAGCGAATTCTGGAGTTGCCGGGTACGATGCCTTCTATCTCGTGTACCACCCGGTCGCGCCGCGCGACTGAATCCAGCGGGAAATGCTATGATTTTGTCACGGAAGCGGAATTCGACGCCATGGTCGCCCGCGGTGAGTTTTTGGAATATGCGCGCGTCTTCGGCAAGCATTCGTACGGCACGCCGAAAAAATGGCTCGAGGAATCACGGCGCAAGGGTCTCGACCTCGTCCTCGAGATTGACGTGCAAGGCGCGGCGCAAGTAAAGGAAAAGCTTCCGGAGTCCGTCGCGATTTTTATTCTGCCTCCGTCGCGCGCGGAACTCGAAAGGCGCTTGCGCAGCCGTGGCCAGGATTCCGGCGAGGAGATTGCCCGCCGCCTCGCGAAGGCGCGGGAAGAAATTGCAGCATTCGGGCGTTATTACGATTATTGCGTCGTGAACGACGATGTGGAGCGAGCGGGCCGCGAAGCGCAATCCATAGTGACTGCGATTCGCTGCTCGGCGATGCGCCGCAGAATTCGAGTCGAGGAACTTCTGGCAACGTTTGGAGGGAAAGACTGAAATGACCGTGCAGACAAAAGCTCCGCAGAGCCAGTTTGCGTATGTCGTGCTGGCGGCCAGACGCGCGCGCCAGATTATGGCGGGCGCTCCGTCGCTGATTGAAAATCCCAGGACGCTCAAGGCCACTCGCATCGCCTGCGAGGAACTTGAGCACAGCCTGATCGAGTATGAATTCACCGAGCCGTCTTCCATCGACGAAGACAAGGACGGCAACAAGCGCCGCAAGTAGCCACTGGAGGCGCACTGGACGCGAGCCGCTTACGCCGCGCCCGCATCGAATTTGTAGGGGCACGGCACGCCGTGCCCGCTCTTCTCTGAGAAATTTGTAATGGCGGTGCTTGCCCCGCCCGAGCTTGGCGAGACGTATTGAGACGTGAACCAATGCGAATCACTCTAGGCGTAACCGGCGGCGTCGCGGCCTATAAAGCTGCCGAACTGGTCCGCCTCCTCCAACAAGACAGCTTCACCGTGCAGGTCGTCATGACGCGCGGCGCGCGCGAATTTGTCACTCCGCTCACCTTCGCCGCTCTCAGCGGCCAGAAAGTCATCACCGATCTTTTCGAAAAATCCTCCACCGGCGACGCCAACGTGGAGAGCGCCATCGAGCACATCGGGGTGGCTCAGCGTACTGATCTTCTTCTCGTCGCCCCCGCCACCGCCGACATTCTCGCGAAATTCGCTCGCGGCATCGCCGACGATTTTCTCACCACGCTCTATCTCGCCACCACCGCCCCCGTGATCGTTGCTCCTGCAATGAACGTGAACATGTGGAATCACATCGCCACGCAGGAAAATATCGAACTGCTTCGCGCGCGCGGCGTCAAAATTGTGAATCCCGATGAGGGCTATCTCGCCTGCGGGATGACCGGCGCGGGCCGCCTCGCCGGCCAGCAGGAAATCCTCGCCGCCGTCCGCGAGATTCTCCACGCGCAAAAAGATTTGCAAGGCGAAACAATTCTGATTACCGCCGGGCCCACTTGCGAAGACCTCGATCCCGTGCGCTATTTGACGAATCGTTCCTCCGGCAAAATGGGTTACGCCGTCGGCGAAGCCGCGGCGCGCCGCGGCGCAAGAGTCACGCTCGTCAGTGGCCCGGTCAATCTCGAGACGCCCGGTGGCGTCGAGCGCGTCAACACTCGTACCGCCGAAGAAATGCGCCGCGCCGTTCTCGCTCGCCTGCCCGAAAGCACGATCGCAATTTTCGCTGCCGCCGTGGCCGACTATCGTCCATCCGAGGCGCATGCGGAAAAAATCAAACGGAACAAAGAGCCGCTGACGCTTCATCTCGAGCCGACGCCAGATATTCTGGCTGAAGCCGCGAAACTGAAAGGCGATCGCCTCATCGTCGGCTTTGCGGCCGAGACGGATCACGTCGCCGAAAACGCACGCAAGAAACTCACCGCCAAGAATGCCGATCTCATCGTCGCCAACGATGTGACCGCGGAAGGCGCCGGTTTCGACCACGACACGAACATCGTCACTCTTTTCTCCCGCGATGGACGCGACCTGGCTTTGCCAAAATTGAACAAGTCCGATGTCGCCCGGCGCATCCTCGACGAAGTGCTACGCCTTAAAAATATCCACAACGCCCGCCATTCTCCTGTATGACCCTTTGCACCGCTCCTGTATCATGCGGAGCATGCCCGGTCGCATCAAAGAGACCCTCCAGAAAGCAATCTCCGAACGTCTCAGCTTTTACAGCGATCTTGGCATCCGTCTGTTCTACAAAGACCGCGGCGCCCCAGTTGTTGAGACCGCCGCACCGACATCCGTTGACTCTGTCTCAGCGCCAACTCACCCAAAAATCTATTACGAGGACGCGGCTTTGCCAAAAAACACTCGACAGCTTGAATTTCCCAAAGCCGCTTCATCCGCGGCGCGAATTGCGCCCACGGCAACCGCACCGAAATCTGATCCATTGCCGGTTCCCGCGGGGCCGTCGCTGTTCGAGGCGTTCGACAAAGTTCCGGACGACACGCTCCTGAAAATCCGCACCGATTTGGGCGAATGCACGCGCTGCAAACTCCACAAAGCGCGAAACAACATTGTGTTCGGCGACGGCAATCCCAAAGCGGAATTAGTTTTTGTCGGCGAAGGCCCTGGCCACGACGAAGACATGCAGGGCCTTCCGTTCGTCGGCCGCGCCGGAAAACTTTTGACGCAGATGATCGAAGCAATGGGCTTGCAGCGCAAAGACGTCTATATCTGCAACGTCGTGAAATGCCGCCCGCCGGAAAATCGCCTTCCTGAAAAGGACGAAGTCGCGACGTGCTCTCCGTATTTGCTGCGGCAGCTCGATGCGATCGCACCAAAAATAATCGTCTGTCTCGGCGCCTGCGCCGCGCAGACTCTTCTCGAAACCAATCGCGGTATTTCCAATTTCCGCGGACAGTGGCTCGAATTTCGCGGCAGAAAATTGATGGCCACGTATCATCCCGCCTACTTGCTGCGCAATCCCAGCGCGAAGAGCGAAGTCTGGAAGGATTTGCAGAAAGTTATGGCCGTTCTCGGCCTCGAAGCGAAAAAAAACAAGTCCGCTGAATCGGGTAAGTCCGGCGATGCGGCCAAGTCAGCCACCTTCGGCAAGTCTTCGTAATCCCTCATGGGAATTTTGCTCGGCCTTCTCACGGCATTTTCCTGGGGTAGTTCTGATTTCATCGCCCGCTTTGCCGCGCATAAAATTGGCGCGCTCCGAACCACTTTTTACATGCAGTTGGCTGGATTCTTCCTGCTCAGTTTCTCCTTGCCCTGGATCGGCGGCTGGGGCCATTTATTCGATGGCTCGGGCTGGCATCCCTGGGCGTGGGGCCCGCTCGCCGGGTTGCTCAATGCGATCGCGACTCTCTCGCTTTACCGTTCCTTCGAGGTCGGCAGGTTGGCGGTGGTTGCGCCGCTTTCCGCGAGCTATCCCGCGCTCACTCTTGCTCTTTCCTTGTTCACCGGCGAGCATCTGACTGTCGTGCGTATCGCCGGAAGCGCGCTGATTGTTGCCGGAGTCGCCCTTGTCGCCGGCGGCGAAAGAACCTCGGCAGAGAGTCCGAACAAAAAGTCGGGCGAAGAAACGTCCGCCGCGCCAAATCCGGCTGCAGCTGCGAGCAGCGGAATCGGCTGGGCCCTGCTTGCCGCGACGGGTTTCGGGTTTTTGTTCTGGCTCCTTGGCACGCGCATCATCCCGGCCGTGGGGTATGGGGCTACGGTATGGATGATTCGTCTGACCTCTTCCATTTTGACTGCCATGGTCATTGTTTTTTTTCGGCAGCCTATCTCGCTGCGCCGCGCCGGTCCCGTTCCGGTCTGGCTCATTGGGATGGGCGCGCTGGATACGGGCGCGTTCGTTTTGAGCAATTACGGGATGCAGATCGAGCAAGTTTCCGTGGTCACTGTGCTTACTTCGTTGTACGGAGCGGTCACGGTTGCTCTCGCCGCGACTTTCTTGCGCGAGCGCATTTCGCGCTGGCAGTGGCTCGGCATCGCCGCGATCTTCGCCGGAATTATTTTGATTAGCCGTTGAACTCCATCGTAGGCCGAACATTTGGCGGCAGCGAAAGCGGCAGCAGGGCTGCCGCACTCCACGGGAATCAAAATAAACTCAAAGGATCCATATCCACCAGTACCGCCGTTTGTGGAATTTCCTGGGCGTCGCAGAATGTCATTGCGCCGCTTAGGAGCTTTGTCAGGATCGAACGTTTTGGCGACTTCAGCAGGAACTGGAAGCGGTGCTCCTTTTTAAGGCGCGCTAGAGGCGCTGTCGCGGGGCCGAGGATGCGCACCAGATGGCCGTCGTGGGGCGAAAAATATTCGGAGAGCTTGCGCGAGTAGCGAATCACTTTTTCGAGGCTGACATCGCGCACGATCACATTCGCTAGCGAAGTGAGCGGCGGATAGGCCATCATTCTGCGGAAGTGCATCTCGCGCTCGAAAAAGGAGGCGTAATCCTGCTTCACGGCGTCTTGAATCGCGTAGTGCTCGGGGTAGTAGCTTTGGATCAGCACGCGGCCGGACAACTCGCCGCGTCCGGCTCGTCCCGCCACCTGGGTCAGTAGTTGAAACGTGCGTTCGGCGGCACGGAAATCCGGCATGTGGAGCGAAGAGTCCGCGGAAATGACGCCCACCAATGTGACGCGCTGAAAGTCGTGGCCTTTGGCGAGCATTTGCGTGCCGACCAAAATGTCCAGCGCGCCCCCGGCGAAAGCTCCGAGCGTTTCCTGGTATTGCCGCTTCGTGCGCGCCGTGTCGCGGTCGAGCCGAGCGATGCGCGCGCCGGGAAATTCCTTGCGCAATCTTTCTTCGAGGTGCTCCGAGCCTTCGCCGAAAAAATAAACATATTGCGATTGGCATTTCGGGCATTGCTTGGGCACTGGCTGAATCGATCCGCAATAATGGCATTCGAGGCGGTTGCGGCTCTTGTGATAGGTCATCGAGATGCTGCAATTGATGCATTGCACGCTTGCGCCGCAACTGCGACATAAGACCGACCAGGAATATCCGCGGCGGTTAATGAGCACGAGCGCTTGCGTTTTGTTTTCGAGGCATTCCCGAAGTCCAGAATGAAGCGAGGTGGAAATTGGGCTGGACTCGTGAGTCTTCTGAAAATCCTCGCGCATATCGATAACTTCGACGCTCGCGAGTGAGCGGTTCTCGACGCGCGAGGCCATGGTGATTAATTCGTATTTCCCGCTAAGTGCGTGGTGGTAGGTCTCGAGTGATGGCGTGGCCGAGCCGAGCAGAGCGAGCGCGCCTTCACTTTTGGCGCGAACGATAGCGACGTCGCGGCCGTGATAGCGCGGGGTTTCTTCCTGCTTGTAACTGTTTTCCTGCTCTTCGTCGACGATGATCAAGCCGAGATTTTGGAGCGGAGCGAAAACTGCGGAACGTGTACCGACCACAACGCGTGCTTCGCCATTGCGGACGCGCCACCATTCGCGTGCGCGCTCGATGTCGCTCAAGGCCGAATGCAAAACCGCGACGCCTTCGTACTTCGCGCCAAACCAGGAGCGGCATTGACGGCCAATCCAGAGAGTGAGCGCGATTTCCGGTACGAGGATGATCGATGTTTTGCCGCGTGCAAGTGTTTCCTGCACACAACGCAAATACACTTCGGTTTTTCCGCTGCCCGTCACCCCATGTAGCAACTGCACGCCGAATTCGCCGAGCTCGAAGCGTGCGCGAATGGCTTTCATGGCGCTTTCTTGCTCTTCGTTCAAAGCATGCGCAGGCGGTATGTAACCCGTATCGAAAGGATCCTCGGCTGGGTCGATGGGTTCTTCCCAGCTCTCAAGCAAGCCATCGTCTAGCATCCTGTCGATCAAGCTGCGCGAAACTTGCGCCAACTTCAGAAGCTGGGGCATGGGCAGCGGCCCGCGTTCCGTTTCAAGCAGCGTGCGAATCTTGTCTTCTTTTTCCTTGAGTGCCTTGTCAGCTTTGTCTGCGAAACCCTTCCAGGCGACGATCGTTTGCGACTTTCTTTTCGTATCCTGCAAAGACTCCCGAATCTCGATCAGCCCGAGCCGTTGCAAACGTTGCAGCGCCGCGCTGGAAACGCCCATCTTCGCCGCCAGGCTGAACAGAACTGGGCCCTTTTTTGCGTTGGCTCTTTCGAGGAACGCGGCCTGCGCCGCGGTCAATCCGTGCGAAAGTTCTCCGCCTCCAAGACTCTCCGCCGCGTTCCGCCCCTCCGCCGTCAACATGATTTCGCGGCGGACATTCAGCTCCGTGACGGGAGGCAGCATGGCGCGAAAGACTTCACCGATTGGCGCCAGGTAATAGCTCGAGATCCATTGCGCCAGCTCGACCAGTTTGGGAGTTAACGCGGGGGCAAACTCCATTACTTTGGTGACTTCGCGCAGCTTGGTGTTGGCGGGCGGTTGGTCGGACAGCTCCACTACAACGCCGATCATGGACCTTTTGCGAAACGGGACAAGGACGCGCGTACCGGGTTGAAGCGAGCCGCGCAGAGATTCTGGAATCCCATAAGTGAAGGTCGTGCGTAGGGGGACGGGCAGCGCGACATTGCAGTAAGGCGAACTCATTTCGAGTTGTAGTTTATCAGCACGCCGAAGGCGTAGACCGCGCGTCGGGCCATCGCTTGCCGGTGCGGCCGGGATAATGATTACGCAAGCGATATTTCAACGCACAGTCGCAAGCGGCCCAGGAATCGTGGCAAAGACCTCAGTTTTGCCTCTAAGTCTTA
The DNA here is from genome assembly GCA_049792735.1 of Candidatus Acidiferrum sp. GTDB lineage: Bacteria > Acidobacteriota > Terriglobia > Acidiferrales > UBA7541 > Acidiferrum. The sequence continues at coordinate 11,192 of JBARBE010000055.1, read as the reverse complement.
TGCTATGCCTTTGAGGTTGCGGTATTAGCACTATTCCTTGAATTTTTTGCTGGGGGTGGCCAGGTGCTCGTCTTGGAGCTGGATGATGTCGGCGCGGGTGTCGTACGAGCCGAGGAGCCATCGGGCGAAGAAATCGCCGCGAGCCACGTCGACGTAGCTGGCGATGGGCATGTAAGAGTGGCGCATGCCGGGATAGACCTGAATCTCGAAGCGCTTGTCGGCGCGGATGAGGGCGTTGGCGACGCGCATGGTGTTGACCATGCTGACGTTGTTGTCCATGTCGCCAGTGGTGAGCATGAGATGGCCTTTTAGATTTTTGGCGAGCTCGGAATTTTTGTCGATTTCGTAGACGTATTTTAGCGTGCCGTCCTTCAGCGTCTCTTCGCGGACACCGTGGTATTTCTCGCTCCAATCGCGGTTGTAGACGTTGTTATCGTGATTGCCGGATTCGGACCAGCCGGCTTTGTAGAAATTAGGATATTGCATGAGGGCAGCGGCGGTCATGAAGCCGCCGCCGGAATGGCCCCACATGCCGACGCGCGATAGATCAATGTAGGGGTGAAGGGCGGCGAGGCGCTCGGCGGCAACTTTTTTGTCGGCGAGGCCGTAATCGCGGAGATTGCCGTAGCCGTAGCTGTCGTACCATTTGTCTCGCTGAGGACTTCCGCCGCGGGCGCCGACTTCGACGACGATGAACCCGAGCTGAGCGAGCGGGACGTTGGGGCTTTTGGGCGAGAAAGTCTTGTTGACTTCTTCGGTTTGCGGGCCGGGATAGACAAATTCTATGAGGGGATATTTGCGGGCGGGATCGAAGTCGAAGGGCTTGTACATGACACCGTAGAGATCGGTGATGCCGTCTTCGGCTTTGACTTTGAAGACTTCGGGAAATTTGTAGCCGGCTTCGAGGAGTTGTGAGACGTCGGTGGTTTCGAGGTCGAGAAGATGAGTGCCTTGGGTGTCGACTAGGATGGATTTCGGAGCAGTGTCCACGCGGGAGAACGTGTCTTCGAAATATTTCCCGGAGTCGGGAGCGCTGAACGAATCGGAGAAATCACCGGGAGTGAGCAGTTGAAGGCCCGCACCGTCGAGATTAATGCGATAGAGATGGACATAATAGGGATCTTCGCCGTGCTCGCGGCCGTTGGCGGTGAAAAAGAGAGTCCGCGATTTTTCATCGAGAGCGACGATTTGATCGGTGACGAATTCGCCGGAGTCGATCTGGTTTTTGAGTTTGCCTGCCGAGTCAAAGAGATAGTAGTGGCCCCAGCCGTCGCGTTCAGACCACCAAATTAGCTCCTGGCCGTTTCCAATGAGGCGAAGAGGTTTGACGCTGAGCCAGACGTTGGAGCGCTCTTCGATTAACGTTTTTGAGGCGCCGGTGGAGGCGTCGGCGACGTTGACATCAATCTTGCGAAAATCGCGGTCGGTGCTGGTGAAATAAAGCTTGTCGGAAGTGTTTGACACCCACCGGGCGGTGACGCGGGAAATGGGAAACGGCGCACCTTCCTGAGTGCCTTCCTGCTCTTCGCGCATTTCTTCGCGATCGCGTTCGAGAAGAGGAGCATCTTCGATGCGGAGTTCCTGCTCGGGAAAATCCTTGGCCTGGACGACGACTAACTGCTTTGTGCCCACATCCAGAATTTCCAGCTGAGGGACGGGCATATCCTGCTCGCCGGGAAGATTGTACGGGTAGGATTCTAGAATGGGCCGAGGATTGGCGAGCGAGTGAATGACCCAATAATTAGGAATTTTACGTTCGTCCTCGCGAACGACGGCGAATTTTTTCGAGTCTTGCGACCAGTGGACTTGAATAGCAGGGGAGCGGACGCCGGCTTTGTTGGTGTCGCCCTTGTCTTCTTTTTTGAGAGCGTCTTCCTGTTCGGGAAGAAGATGGCGGGCGTAACTGAATTTCTCGATGCCGTCCGTGGTGAGCTGGGTCTCGACGATGGCTGTGTCACCGGCCTTTTTCCGAGCTTTGGCGTAGTTGTCGGCGTCCATCATGTAGAGATTGTGGCCGCGGGCGAAGACGACGGCCTTTTCGTCGGGAGAAACGGAAGCCCACAGAGGTCTGGATTTCATAGGCTCGGTGTTGTCCAGACGCGTTACTTTGCCGGTGGCGAGATCGTATTCGAAAACGAGAGTGCGGGTTTCTTCTTTCGGCTCAGCAGGCTGGCCCGCTTGCTCGTCGCGGCGGTTTTGTTGCTCGGTTTGTTTGTCAGAGTTCTGCTTGTCTTCGTTTTGTTTAACTTCGCTTTCGTTGCCCTGCTGACTGCCGTCATCTTGGATTTTTTTCTCGGGCTCATTGGGAACGACGCCGTCTTTACGGATCTCGACCTCGAAGCGCATGCGAGAGTCCTTATCGACAAGTTTAAGGCGCTTGATGGGGAGATGCTGCGCGTCGTAAGGAAAATTGGTGAGAAGGGAAAGGGCGGCGGCGATTTTGGCGTTGTCCCACAGAGGCGACTTGGATTTTTTTACGGGGTCGACGATGTAGTAGTGCGTGCCATCGCTAGTGCGGTAGCTATACCAGAATTTGTCGGAGAGTGTGAACCAGTGCGGAGTGACGGAAAGATCGAAGACGAGGTGGTTCATGTTGGCGGGGAGGAAGCGGGCTTCTAGCGCGTAGTTGGGAGTGTAGACCGGCGCGGGGGATGCAGCCGTTGCCACGGACGATGCTGAGGCGGCGGAATTGCCCGGAGTTTGCGCGGCAAGTTCTACGACAATGATTGCTGAAGCAATGAGGACCGCGGACAATCCCTTGCGGATCCAACGGAGATTCCGCGACGAAGGAGACTTCGCCTGATTCGCCGATTTCATAGCTACACTTCCTCCAAGTTCAATGGGTGTTTCGTGCCCAGGCACATTCCCCACGGGCGGCGCATTATAAACCAATCAGACGGATATTCCGCGCGGGAGGTTGCAGTCGCCCGCTACGAAGAACGCGGCAGGTTTTTTGGCAGTTCAGGACCAGCGCGTGCGGGAGAAGGACTCCCGGATGCGAGGATGCTCAATGATCTGATGCGATGGAGATTTTGCGAAGCGCCGAGAATTTAGGTCAGCGCGCGCTTGAGATGCTTGGTGGTCTTCTCTAGCTGGCGCTTCAGAGCGTCAACTTGTTTCGAGATTGCCTGAAGCTCTTTCTTTGCAACCGCCCCTGCCGCCACGACCTTATGAGCCTTTCGATCGGCTTTGCCAATGGCGCCTCCGATCTTCGCTGCGACTTGCGTGAGCTTGTTCTTTTTGGCCATGTTTATTCTCCTTTGGAATAGACAACCATCGTATACCCAAGCTGGCTCCCGAGGTTAAAAAGATAGGAAGAAGATTTTGCGGAACGCGGAATGCGGCGCGAATTCGGTTACCCGCCTTCGAAAACAAGGGGCGGGAGGAAGCTATTTGCTTGCGACGCTGTTGTAGGAGAGCGGGCCGAGTTCGGTGCGCGTTTGCATCACGCGGAGAATGGAATCGCGGGAGACCATTCCGATGATGTGGGCGGCGCCGTCATCGGAGCCGGAAACGATCGGCATCTGGTTGACGTCGGCGGTGAGCAAGCGCTCGAGGAGGCCGACCAGCGGCTCATCGGGCGTGGCCCAGAGGATGCGCTCGCGCGGAATCATGACCGCCTGGACGGAGTTGTGCGCCCATTCGTCGCGCGGGACGGAGTTCAGCTTATGAACATTCATCATGCCGACGAGGCGGTCGTCGGTGATGACCAGATGGCAGCGGCGGCCCGTGCGCAGGACTTCGGCGCCGTAGTCTTCGAGAGAGATGGCGCGGCCAACCGTAGGGACTTCGTGGCTCATGACGTCGGCGGCGCGAAGTCCCGAAAGAGTTTCGCGAATGGCTACTTGGGCCACGCTTTCCTGCGAGGCATTCAGGAGGAAGAATCCAATGAAAACGCTCCATAGGCCCGTCACGATGACGCCTTTGAAAACAGCAAATCCACCGAGAAGAATCATGGCGTAGGCGATCATTCGGCCGCTGGCGCCAGCGATGCGCGTGGCTTTGGCAAAGTTCTTGCTCGCGCCCCAGATGATGGCGCGGAAGATTCTGCCGCCGTCGAGCGGGAAACCAGGGAGAAGATTGAAGACAGCGAGCAAGAGATTGGTGGTCCAGAGCCACGTGGAAAGCGCATTCACCATTTGATTGGACGGAAGCGCTTGAGCCACTCCGAAGAAGAAAGCGGCGAGAAGGCCGCTAGCGATCGGACCAGCGATGGCTATGTTGAATTCCTGGATGGCTTTCGAGGGGTCGCGCTCGATGCTGGCGACGCCGCCGAAGATGAACAAAGTTATGGAGAGAACACGAATCTTGTAGTGCTGGGCGACGATGCTGTGGGCGAGCTCGTGGAAGAGGAGCGAGCCGAAAAAGAGAACGCTGGTGAAGACGCTGACGCTCAAATGCTGGGCGGAGGTCCATGCCGGATACTGCTCCGCGAACTGCGCGTAGAGAAAATAAGTGATGCCGGCAAAAATGATGATCCACGTGGAGTGGAGATAGATGGGTATCCCCAGGATTTTGCCGAGCCGCATTCCGGAGCGTTGTGCCATGTCGAAGTTTATTGCTAGAAGCGAGGGCCGTCGCCCAGAGAGAGCAGCGAGGCAGACTGGTGCGTTTCGTCCTCCCGGGTTCTTTTCCTGACACTACTACAATAACTCTCTTTTGCCGCGCGGCCAAACGATGGAGTGGATGCGCGTCTGGCTGGCCACGGCGTGTTCCCCGTCACACAAGGCTAAATTTCTCGCCCGGAGATAAGTCCTTCATTTTCAGCACATTTTGTCTGGCGCTCGGTGTGCCATTTCCATTGGTGCAGGACGCTGTAGGAGCGGGAGGCACCAGATGATTGCCATGCTGCATTTCGCCACACTCGCGGTTGTCACGATTTTTGCTGTAGCCGCCGCCTTCGCGTTTGACTGGATGCTGTTGCGAGCGATGTTCGTCCTGATGCAGCCGGCAACGGCCCGGCGCACGCGTGCCTCAGCCAACCTGGGACGAGGAGCGGCCCAAGTGGCGCGTGCCTGCGCACAACACCGCTGAGCCGAGAGGCTTGCAGACACGCGGACTGAACTGAAGCGGACAGGATTCCCGGCCCAACGTGAGCGGCGGAGTTGACGGTCACTTCTCCGCCGCAACGCCCGGGAGTGAGAGGGAAGGGAGCAACACCATGCTGGCTTTGAAGTACTTGCTGATGATTCTGGGCCTCGGGTTATTCGGCAGCTCCGGCGCGCTCGTGGCTTATGACATTTTCATCTCGGAGCAACTGCGGCGGTTGCTGGCCCGCAACAGGACGGCAGAACCAGGCGCGGAGACAGGGATATCGCCACACCGCCCTTTCGGCCCAGTCCGCTGGCAGCTCGTCCAGCGGCTGGCGATCTTGGGAGTGGCTCCGCTTCTTCTGGCGTTGAGCATCGTCGTGGTTCCGGACGGGACCGCAGGCGTAAGGGTGAGCCAGATTTGGGGCGCGCGGCCGGGAACGCTTTATCCAGGAGTGCACTTCGTCATGCCGCTGGTGGACAGCGTGGTGCTGTATGACACGCGGGAGCAGGTGTACACGACGCTGGCGAGTCCCTCGACAAAATCTCAAGACGATGTCCTGACGGTGCAGGCCAGGGAAGGCCTGAACATCGGGCTGGCCGTGTCGGTGAGATATCGGCTCGATCCACAGCGGCTGGATGCGATTCACGCCAATTTGCCACAGCCGGTGGGCGAGGAAGTGGTTGCGCCAGTCGTGCTGACGATTTACCGGCAGATTGCGCCGAACTACATGACGGAAGAAATCTTTGCGACGAAACGGGAAGAGTTGCGCGCGAAAGCGGCGGCGGCGATTACGACGCGGCTAGAGAGCGATGGAATCCTGGTGCGCGAAGTTTTGCTGCGCGATTTGCAGCTGCCGGAAGAATACGCCAAGGGGCTCGAAGGGCTGCTGCTGAAGGAGCAAGAGAACCAACGGCTGGGAACGGAGCAGGAAATCAAGGCGAAGGAAGTGAAGATCGCCGAGCTCGAGGCGGACGCGCAAAAGGCGCGCGATATAAAGCAGGCGGAAGGACAAGCCGCGGTGCGCGTGCTGCAAGCCAAGGCAGAAGCGGACGCGATGCAATACACGCTCCCGCTGAAGCAGAAACAGATCGAGCAGACGAAGCTCGAAGCGGAAGCGCGGAAGGAATCCACTTTGCAAAACGCGGAAGCAGCCGCGCAGGCGAAGATCATTGATAGCAAAGCGGAAGTTGAGCGGCAGAAGAATTTATCGGAAGCGGAAGCCAACCGAATTCGCGTTGTCGCAGCGGCAGATTCGGAGCGCATGAGGTTTGAGGCGGCCGTGCTCAAGCAGAATCCAATGCTGATTCAGAAGATTATTGCGGAGCGGCTCTCGGACAAGCTGCAAATCATGATGGTGCCGATGGACGGCAAGAATTTCTTTGCCAGCGACGTGTTTCGCTCGGCGTTTTCTGGCATGGCGGGAGGAAACAATTCGGCGTCGCAGGAGGATCCTTCGGATTCGGATGGTACCGGCCAGGATAGCCAAACGAGTGCGCAGAAGAGGCCGAACAGGAGGCCGTAACGAAAAGTTCGGGCTTTGCCTGGCGTAAGGGTGCCCTCAGCAGAGAGTTTGAGAAGAAAAAAGATTGCACAGATTGAAGTCTGTGCCACGAGTTCCGCTAGCCAAAACCCCTGTGGATGGCTCGGGACGCGCCGCTGGAAAGGAGGAAAGATCATGAGCACGCAGGCAAGCACCGCCGCGCTTCGCCGAATCTGCCAGAGATTATTCCTCCGCCGCCGGGGCGGATCGAGCCACTCGGCTAGCGGTTGAATTGTTTCTTCTGTCCTAGGATGAAGATGGCCGGCCAGTCGCCGGCCATCTTCGCTCTCGGGTTGTTATGACGAGATCGAACGTAACCCGCGACAGCTATTTTGAGCCGGGGAATTTGGGCCGCGGTGGAAGTCCCTTGTAATCTTTCAAGGCTTCGTTTGCGAGTTCGATGGCTTTTTCGAGTTGTGGGTCGTGGCCCTCGACAACGAGGTCGGGGCGCTCGGGGACGACGTAGTCCGGGTCCACGCCGTGATTTTCAACGACCCAGGACGAGCTCCCTTTGTCCCATGAATAAAAGCCCGCGGACGGAGCGGTGACAAAGCCGCCGTCACGGAGCGGCGCGCCGCGATTGATGCCGACCAAGCCGCCCCAGGTGCGCGTGCCAACGATTGGGCCGATTTTTTCGAAGCGGAAGAGCCACGGAAACAAATCGCCGCCGGAACCGGAGAGTTCGTTGACGAGCATAATTTTTGGTCCGTAGATCGCGACCGGCGGATAGGGTGCGTCCTTGCCATCACGGGCGGAAATGACCGCGAAGAGAGAGCGCTTGAGTTTTTCGGTGTAGAAGTCGGGGATTTGGCCGCCGGCATTGTAGCGTTCGTCGACGATGATGCCGTCTTTGTCGAGCTGTCCGGTGAGCTCTTTATCGAAATCGATGATGCCGGCAATGCTCGTGTCGGGAACGTGCATGTAGCCGATGCGACCGCCGGTGGCGTCGGCAACTTTGCGGCGGTTGCCGTCAACCCAGTCCAGATAACGCACGCCCACTTCACTGGCCGTGGGTTTCACCGTGATTTCCCATGCGCCGTCGGCGCTGGGCTTGTTGTTGATTTTCAATGAGGTCAGTTTTCCGGCGAGATCCTGGAAATAGGAATAGATATCCTGCGTGGAACGAGTTTCCTGCCCGTTGACGGCGATCAGATAATCGCCTGCTTTCACCTTGAGGCCGGGTTCGTTTAGCGGCGAGCGCGTCGCGTCGTTCCAGTTCTCGCCCGGATAGATTTTCGTGATGCGATAGAAACCGCCGTCCGCCTCGTAATCCGCTCCGAGCAAGCCAACGCTGACATGCGGCTTCTTCGGCTGCTCGCCTCCGCCGACATAGGTGTGCGAGGTGCTCAGTTCGGCGATGAGCTCCCCGATTAAGTAATTCAGATCGCTGCGGTGGGCCACCCAGGGCAGCAGCGCCTCGTAGCGCGCGCCGATTTTGTTCCAATCGTGCCCGGTCATATTGGGATCCCAATAGAAATCGCGCTCGATGCGCCAGGCTTCGTGGTATATCTGCCGCCATTCTTCGCGCGGGTCGATTTTCACTTGCATGCCGCTGAGATCGAGTTTTCCGGCGCCGACTTTGGCCTTGCCGGGAACAGCATCGCTGATGCCGAGGACGGGCCCGGCCTTGTAAAGAACCTTGCCGCCGTCTTTGTCGATGTCGTAGCCGTCGATGCCGTCGAGCAAGACTTTGTCTTCGCGTTTGGCGACGTCATAGACATGAAGCACGTTCTGCGGGCCTTGCTCTGAAGGCATGTCAAACTGCCGGGCTTCCATCGGCGTGACGATATAGAAGAATTTGTCTTTGCGGACGGCGAGGCTGCTCAGAATGCCCGCTTCGATGGGGGCGGGCGTAACACGATTAGCGATGCCCTCGAGATCGATTTGAATGGGCTTGACTGCTTCGGGCTTCTTTTCTTCCTTTTGTTCATCGGATTTTTGCTCGCCCGGTTTGGCGGCGTCAGCTTTCTTGTCGCCGGATTTTTTCTCCTTGCTCTCCTCGGCAGTTTTTTCCTCGTCACTTTGAGGTTTGAAGGGCGAGGGTTGGTCGGCCTTCAGCGTCACGGCGAAAATGCCGTCGGTCGAGTAGTAGTTGTAGCGCAAATCGAGTTGCCCGAGGCTGGGGTAGAAATAGCGCGTGGAAATGAAATACAGCAGCTTGCCGCCTGGGTCGAAGACAGGATTGTTGTCATTGTAGAAGCCCTTCGAGACTTCCGTGATTTTCTTCGACCCGAGAGAATACAAGAAAACGTCGTTTGCCCCTCGGCGATGCGGCTTCGAATAGGTCAGCCAGAGGCTGTCAGACGACCACGAGGCGTCCTGTATCAGGCCGTAATCGGAGGTGTCAACGAGAACAGGCTTTTTGTCTTCCAGGCTCACATACCAAAGGCGGTTGGACTTATCCCAGTAAGCGAGTTTCTTGCTGTCGGGAGACCACGTCGGCCCGAAGCGGTAGACGCTGCCATCCGTCGTGATGCGTGTTTCGTCGCCGCCCATTTGCGGCCGCGTGTAAAGCTCGTACTCGCCCGTTTTGTCTGAGAGATAAGCGATCGTCTGGCCATCGGGCGACCAGGCGGGATTGAGCTCATGGACGCTGGAATGGTCCGTCGTTAGCGTACGCACGTTGCCGTGCTCGGCCGGAATTGTGAAAATATTGCCGCGAGCCTCGACGACGGCGCGCACACCCGACGGAGAAATGGCGGCGCTGCCGATGCTGTCTCCCACGCTCTTGAATTCCGGCCGTGCTTCGAGGTCCTCCGCGCGAACAACGATCGGAAGCTCGCGCGTTTTTCCGCTGTCGAGACTGTATTCGTAGAGCAGGCCCCCGTTTTCGTAGACGATGGCGTCCGGGCCAAGGCTGGGCCACTTGACATCGAACTCTTTGTAATCGGTAAGCTTTTTCGTTTCTTTCGAAGAGAGGTCATAACTGTAAAGATTCATGACCCCGTCGCGGTCACTGATAAAATATATGGAGTTGCCGTGCCACATCGGAAACATGTCCATACCCGCGGTCTTCGGCAATTCTTCGTAGGTATTTTTCTTCAGATCGTAGATGGCGATGGGCAAGCTCCAGCCGCCGCGATAGCGCTTCCAGGTACGGAATTCCTGCGAGGTTTCGAGATAGGCGATTTTTGTGCCGTCGGGCGAAAACGAAGTGAGGTCGCCGCGCGGTACCGGCAGCGGGCGCGGATTGCCGCCCTGCGGCGAGACGAGGAAAAGCTTGGTCGACCGGCCTAGAGGCTCGCTGAACCGATCCGAACGGAAAAGGATGTCTTTGCCGTCCGGCGTCCAGCCAAGAACGATGTCGTTCGAGGGATGGAACGTGAGCCGCTTGGGCTCGCCGCCATCGGCGGAGATGAGATAGACGTCCGGGTTGCCGTCGTACTCGCCCGTGAACGCGATCCACTTGCCGTCGGGCGAGAATTTTGGATAGAGCTCATCTCCTGGCGCGGAAGTGAGTCGGCGGGCAGCGCCGCCTTCGCGCGAGGCAATCCACAAGTCGCCTGCATAAGCGAACACGACCTTGTCTTTCGAAATGTCCGCGAACCGCAGCAGGCGGGTAGGCCCAGGAGGCACTTGATCCGCGGCGGCGGATTGCAGACGAGCAGGCAGAGCGGACAGGCACGCCACCGCGGCAGCCGCCAGCCACAACATGACATTCAGACGAAGAGCGGTACGATTCATTCTGAGCATCCTCGAAGACAGAGATTGACCCCGGAAAACTGACTACTTAGAAAGACGCGCATCCTTGCAAAAAGTTTCGCTCGGAGCCAGTTTTTTCCGGCAGCCACAGCCTCATTTGCCGCACAAAATCGAGCAACATGCGAATGGATACGGCACATCCGCGCCGCGGCGCTCGAGATACCGAATCTCGGGCGTGATATCATCGTCCCGCAAGCCCGTGTCTGCCAAGCAAAATCTGTCCCCGCCGCGCCCGCGCGGCCTCGTGGTTCTGTCTTACCTCCTCATATTTTTGCTTATTTATTCTCTCGCGCCATCGGGTGCCCGCGCCGATACTGTTGAAGAATCCGCTCGCGCACTGGCCCGCAAAGTTTGGTCCTTTATCCACGCGACCACAGTGACTTGCGATTTTCGCAACTTATCGACGCTTCGAAGAGCGGAGTTCGCGAATTTGTCAGCCGCATTTCAAGAGGAACTGCAGAGCCGAGGCATCAAGATTATGGCCGCGGATGCTCCAGTAAATCTCGCCGTCAGCGTCACCCAAGATCCCGCGGAATACATCGGCGTAGTGCAGATTCAGCGCAAGGAAAATACTGAAACCGTCATGGAAACGATCGGCCCGGTGAACGGCTCCGCGGCTCCAGAACCGGCCTTCAGCCTGATGTTGCACAGAGAATTTCTCTTTTCGCAGGATAGCCCGATTTTGGACGTCGTGCTCGACAACGACGGAAAGCATGCCCGATCTCTTGGACCTCAAGCGCTCAGTTGGTACGAACTGCAAGGCGACCAATGGGTGCTGAAAGGATCCATTCGTCTTCCACGTCATCGCGCGCCGAAACGCAGCCAGCGGGGTTTACTCGGCATCGGGATTGACGCTGCATCAGCCGTCTTCCCTGAAGAAACCTGTGCGCTCTCTATGCTTCCGGGTAGCCAGGGG
>JBARBE010000054.1:0-3749 GCA_049792735.1 Candidatus Acidiferrum sp. | reverse complement strand
GCATCATATCGTGCGTAATCATCCCCAGCCATTTCGGTTCCGGATAACGCCCCGAGCCCGGCGGCTCCTCCTTGCCTTGTAAACTCTCCCGCTGCTCCACGTACGCCTTGCTGCCGTTCAGTCCCGTCTCCTCGTTGTTCCACAAAATGAATCGCACCGACCGCTCCGTGCGCACGTCCGGGCTGCTCAACACCCGTGCCACTTCCATCACCAGCGCCGTTCCCGATCCATCGTCATTCGCTGCCTCGCCCCAGCCAATCCCGTCCATGTGCCCGCCGACGATGTACATTTCGTCGGGATGGCTCGTTCCAATCTTCGTGCAATAAACTTCTTCGCGCGCTCCCGGCGTCGATGCCTGCGAGTCCAGCGCGCGCACCTCCGCATCCGGCTGCTTCTCCGGATCAGTATTCACTCCCGTTGCCACGCGATTCCCGCGAGGCCGTCCGCCTCCAACCGCCACCGGTGTCTCTCCCGCTGGCGGTTGTGGACGCCGCTCGCGCGGAGGCCCCGGTTCATAGTCATACTTCAGCCGCTCCGTGTTCGTGCACCCATAACTCTCCAGTTGCGCTTCAATCCAATCCACCGCCTTCCGGTTCCGGTCCGTCCCCTGCCGCCGGTCCCCAAACTGTGTAAGCCCCTTAATCGTTGCCTTATACCGTTCCAAATCCAACCGCCCCACCAACCCCGTGATCGTCTCCGCGTTGGCAGTCTGGCTCGCCCCCCCGCCGTCTGCGTCGCCGTCTCCCCCGCCAGCGCCCAAGCCTGCGCACTCACCGCAACTCCAACCACCCCCACCGCCGCCATCACGAATTTCCATCCCATTTCCACCCTCCTCCTGTTCCGTTAGTTCACGAAGTTCGATCTGCAATCTCCAACCTGCATCCCTGCGCGCGCTTGGCCATCTAATCGCTCGACCTCGTCACTTGTGCTGAGCAGCCGTATCGATTCCTAGTAGATGAGCGATATTCAATGCATTTGAGTGTTTCACCACTCCTTGGCGAAGCTTATAGTCGAACAATAGGTTGCCCAGCTCGCCTGTATCCTCAAAGCAAACATTTTGTCCGGGCAAAGCATTGTTCGCGATCTCTGTCAATGCGAGGTCGTGAGTTGTTAGCGCCCCGATTGCCCCGCGCAGCATCAAAGCTTGCACCACCCATTCAGCCGCGATCCTCCGGTCATGCGAGTTCGTCCCGCTCATAATCTCATCAGCTAGGAATAGCAGCGGCCCATGGTCCGCCGCTTCGATCATCCGTCGCAATCTCTGCATTTCAGCGAGGAAATGCGACCGCCCATCCACCACCGAATCCTGCACCCGAATCGCCGCGCCGATGGCCAAAGATGATATCCGCATCCTTGCGCATCGAACAGGCGCACCCATGTAAGCCAAAACTGCATTGGCTCCTATCGCGCGGAGAAAGGTGCTCTTACCCGACATATTTGATCCGCTCACGATCAGAAATCGGATGGCGCCTCCAAGTTGGAAATCGTTTCGGACGCAAGTGTTCTCCTCAAGAAGTGGATGCCCCAATCCCTCGGCCTCGAAGGCCGGCCCTGCCTCCACCAACTCTGGAAATGTGTCCGCGGGATGCTCATAGTAATAAGTGGAAATGGAAATCAACGCCTCAAATTCCGCAAGGGTCGTCATCCATTCGAGCAGTTCCTTTCCATGACTGCTACGCCATCGTTCGATTGCCATCGCAAATTGAGTCCCCCACAACAGGCAAAACGAAAAATAGGCGAACCATTCCTTCTCGCGTTGCTGCGCTAAACGGGTCAGGCGCAACAACCGCTCCACGTGGCCCGAGGCCGCCGGCCTGCTTCGGCCCAGCCTGTCGGCCATGGTTTTGAGTTTTGTTGATGAAAACTGTTCCCGTTCCGCGATACGGAGCAATTCACGAAGGATAGGCAGTTCGATAATCAGCGTCGGAAGTGATTCGTGTAGAACTTTGACTCGGCTTCGCAAAGCGAGTGCGAATGCGGCATCCACGGCAAGCAGTGCGCTGAACACCGACCAAAACCCGCGCCCATCCACCAACCGGAACCAGAACAAAAAAGGTGCTGCAATAGCCGCAAGGGCCAAGACAAGAGCCGTCGGTCGAGCCAAAACAGAAAATTCCGTGCAGGGTTCAGTGACCCACATTTTGAAAAACTCGGCCCGGAAATCGCCCGCCTTCATAGCTCCCGCGGCAGCGATAGACTCAGGCAGGTCTCGTCGTGGCCTCAATTCTGCAATTGCCTCTTGCCGTCCTCGAATTTCGTCCCGCTCCGCGGGCGATTTCATCCAACCAGCGAGAGTTTGCTGCCCAACGTGTGTGCGCGCCGAACACAACAGTTGATAGAGCGAACCCTCTCCGAAAAGGTTCAAATCTTCTGCATAAAAGTGATCCAGCTCCTTGAACCTGTCACCGCCATCGAGCGAATCCCACTTCCGAGTAAGTCGTGCGGACCCCTTTTCGTAATATTCAAGAAGATTTTGGAGTTCAACAGACTTGAGATGGCATTGATGGCGGCGCTGTACCACCCACGCCGCCACGGGAATCACGAGAATTGCCGGCCAAAGAGGGAGCTGCTTTGCAATCACAAACTCGTAAATCGACACACAGCCCAACAATCCCAGCAGCATCAAAATTTGTGAATATCGGGAGTAGCGCGCCGCGCTATCCTCCACCGAGACGCGCAACTCGCCGCTCCGCCTGGCATAGAACTCAGACGGACGCTGGAGCTCCTCATCCTTTAGGCCGGCCACACCGAAAAGACTATCACCAACGCGCGCCTAGCAAGCGTACGACCTAGGGTTCCGGCCCTGACCTCGCGTTACCTGCTTCCAAGTCCGCTTCGCGCCCTTATACTATGTTGATGTCCCCCGCGAAATCTCTCGCAAGCCGGTCCCACAAAAAACGACACTCATCATTCCCGTGGACCACCCGCACCCAAAGCGGCCTCAAGCTCCTCCAAGTCTCCGCCCTCTCCAAGCTCCCCTGGCTAATCCACGCCTTCAGCACCGCACCCGGCGGAATCTCCTCCCTTGAAAACAAAAAAGTCCTGAACCTAGGCTTCACCGACTGGGACACCCGCGAAAACGTCCTGGAAAATCGCCGCCGCTTCCAATCCGCCGCAGGCGCGCCCGACCTTCCCCTAATCACCCTAAAACAATTCCACTCCGACGTAATCCACCCCTTCGACTCCGCCCCATCCGAGCCCTGCCGCGGCGACGCCAGCATCACCAACCGCCCCAACCTTCTCCTCGCCATCCAAACCGCCGACTGCGTCCCCATCCTCCTCGTCGACCCCAAGAAACGCGCCATCGCCGCCATTCACGCCGGCTGGCGCGGCACCCTAGCCCGCATCGCCGCCAAAACCATCGGCAAGATGCAAATGCACTTCGGCACCAACCCCCGCGACCTCCTAGCCGCCATCGGCCCCAGCATCGGACCCTGCTGCTACGAAGTCGGCACCGAAGTCGCCACCCAATTCCTCTCCCAATTCCCCGACGCCCCCATCTACTTCGACGAATTCCGCACCGGCGACGAGCCCAACCCCATCCAGTGGCTGAACATGATGCCTCCTGGCCACCAACCCCCGCCCAAAGGCGTCCTCCTCGACCTCCGCAAAGCCAATCGCTCGCAACTCTTAGCCGGCGGCCTCCGCCCCCAAAACATCCACATTATCGACCTCTGCACCGCCTGCCGCCCCGACCTCCTCTTCTCCTACCGCAAACAAGGCCCCGCCTCCGGCCGCCTAATGTCCGT
>JBARBE010000053.1:0-13692 GCA_049792735.1 Candidatus Acidiferrum sp. | reverse complement strand
GTACGGCTGCTTCCAAGAGCAGTAGAGTGGGACGGACGGACGCGACGTAGTCCGCGCGCAACGGCACCACCAGGGAACGAAAGCCGGCATCGGCAATCATCTTGGCCTGAGGGTCGTCGACTTCCAGCGCCGCGTTCTGCGCGTCAAGCTCAGACTGGGCTTGCGCGAGCGTGGCGTCCGGCCGGAGGCGCGCAATCATTTGGATCACATTTCCGCCGGAATGTCGCTGCGACGGCGCGCGATCTTCCGGTCGCGATGCAAGGGGCAGGAATACCTGGGCCTCGGAAGAGAGAAAGTGGAAGCCGGGAGGCAAGACGCCGATCACGGTTCTGGGAACGCTGTTTACACGAAGCTGCTTTCCGATCACATGGGGATCGGCGTTGTATCGATCCCGCCAAAACCTGTCGGAAAGAATGGCAACGTGGTCGGTTTCGGAAGTGGTTTCGTCGTCCGTGAAAGTGCGTCCGAACGCGGGGCCGAGCCCGAGAGTAGCGAAAAAATCCGGAGAGACACGCATGGTGGGGAGGCGATCCGTCGATCCGGGCTCACCGACAATCTCCGTTCCATACTCGTAGATGGAGAGCGACGCGAAGGCGGGAATTCGGCCGCGGCGTTCGTAGTAATTGGTCAGCGAAGAGCCGTCGCGCTCGACACCGGCTTTCGGATAAGTATTGAAAATCGTCATCAGCCGGCCAGGCTGGGGAAATGGCAAGGGGCGCAGCAGCACCGAGTCGATCACGGCAAAAATCGTCAGATTCGCGCCCAAACAAACGGCGAGGGTCAGAAGAGCCGTAGCTGTAAATGCCGGGGTCTTTCGCAGCAAGCGGGCGGCGTAACTCACCTGCCTACGAAACTCATCAAAGAGGTGCAGACCAAACGCCTCGCGGCAATCCGCTTTGATATTGACGGGGCTCCCGAGCTCCATCCGAATCTGGCGGGCCGCTTTTTCCCGGGATATGCCGGAGCGCACCAGCTCGTCGGTGTACTGCTCAATGTGAAAACGAAGCTCATCGGACATGCCATCTTCGAAATCACGCCGCCGGTTGAGCGCACGAAATAGAGAACGCCAGCGCTTGAACATGTCACACCTCCTCCGATGTGGTGTTCAAGGCCGCGGCGATCGCGGTCGCGAGCCGGTTCCAACCGGCCGTTTCGTCTCGCAGGCGGCGGCGTCCCGCAGGCGTCAAGGTGTAGTACTTGGCCCGGCGGTTGTTCTCGCTTTGTCCCCATTCCGAAGCAATCAGATCGTGGTGCTCCAATCTGTAGAGCGCCGGATACAAAGATCCCTGGGGAATCTCCAGCGCATCCCCGGAGATTTGACGGATGCGCACCATCACGCCGTAGCCGTGCAGGGGTTTCAAAGACACCGCCTTGAGTATCAACATGTCCAGCGTGCCCGGAAGTAATTCCGCGTTTTTGCCCATAGTAAGAACTCTTCCCCCTAGCCTGGCTAGGAGTCTAGCCCACACTCTCCTAGTTTGGCAAGGGGAAAGCGCGATGGCAGAGGCTCCGGCGAAGTGTCGAATGGCATGGACAAGGAAATCGCGGATTGTGGGATTTCTAATGCCCTGTTCTTGTGAGGATCGAAGAGAAATACATGGGTTTCTAGTGTTTTCGTAGAGAAACTCGGAAAGGCCTTCAGCCCCGGCGGCACTTAGGCTAGCGCAAGATCATGCCGCATATGCCGAGGATTATTTTCCAACGCCGGTGACGCCTGTAAGTTCCCGATGCTCATTGAGATTCCCATCGGGAATCACGACGATCACCCATGGTATGCCGGGCGTAAGAACATGGCCGCGTTTGACCAACTGGATGTCGTGACCTGGATGCGGCTCAATGGTCTGGGTGCCCTGCTCTGGAAACTCGATGTTAAAGGTTCTGAGATCCAGAGAATGCTTGCCGGCACCTTCCGCTTGGAGATGCAGCGTGACTTCACCGGCTTTCGGCGAATCCGCCGAGACAGTCAGATTGAAGGCGCGATCTGGCCGCAACTCGAGAGGATAAACGCCCCCGGTCAGCGCGGTAAGAGTGGTATGGGCCAAACCCTGGCGCACGTCATAACTTCCCTGCGGAATCTGGGCACGGAACTTACCCGCCGCGGGATCCGCAGAAACTTGGGTCAAATGTCCGGTGGCAAGATCGCGGAACTCGATGGGCTCCTGCGAGGAAGGATCGGCATTTCCTTCGACCACTGGCGAACCGTGCAGATCCTGCATGAGCCAAATCCATTCGCCGACTGGCTGGGTCCAGACTTCTTTGTAGGTCCAGCAAATTTGCATTGGCCAGTAGGGAGCGTCGTTGTATTCCTTCGTCTCGATGCCTACGGGAATCGCGCCCACGATCTGTCCGGAGCGCACGCTATAGAGGGGTGTCCAGTCATACCCTTCGCCGTACATGATGCTGGACGAAAATGGATTGCGTCCCAAGAGCCATTCCGCCTGCTGCTGCGCCAAATCTTCTGCTCCAAGGTCTCCGCGCAATTGCCCCGCGGTTGATAATGCTTTTGTTTGAGATAGAAGGACGCTGGAATTGCCGCGGAAGTCAAACCAGACGGGAAATCTCCGCAGATAGTATTCCCCTCCTAGAGGGACGCCTCGGTGGACTTGCTCGAGATAGGAGTCGCGATCGGCCGCGCGCAGCGGCGTCCAGTCTTTCGATTCAGGCAACAACCAGACTTCGCTCTCTTTATAGATGGCCGCGGGAAGCATGTTGTAGGGCTGATCGAGCTTGGCGGCGGCTTCCTGATAATACTTGGAGTGAAGAACAATCGCCGCGTACCACTTCATCCAATTCTTGTGATTTGGAAAGCTCTCACATGAATGCGCCAAGGCAACGATGGGCTGTTCCTCCTGGCCAATATGGAAGCGGTGGAAAAGACTCTCACGCTGAGGGCCGCTGTAAAAGTAACCTGTCAGAGGGACGGACCAGGGTTGAATTTTTTGCTCCTGCGAAGCGATTATGAGATCCCCCAGTTTGAATGCTTCGTCGGCGTAACGTTGTTCGCCGGTGGCGCGATATAAATCCACCGAGGCGATCGCGCCAAACGAAATGCGCTCGAGCTCATCCTTGGCACCGTAGATTTCAGGAAGTGGAGCGGCCGTATCCAGGCCCTTGACGGCAAAGTTCCAATCTTGCTGAGCGGTACGGAGGCTGCGAACGGCCAGCTCTGGATTGCTCTCTTTCAGGACGCGAGCGGCAAGGGCTTCCACGGCTGCCACGCGAAAGTTCCATTCCGGATCATTCACAGCCTGGCCGCTCCGATCGTCTGCATCGCCTATAATTCCGTTGGTCCAGTAGCTGATTAGTTGGCCGGTCGAGCGATAACCATCGCCGAAGCTCGTCTTTAGCACCCAACGCAGTCCCCAAGTGGCTTCCTCAAGCAATCTGTCGCGCAGCACGGGATCTTCTCCTTGCTGCTGGAGACGTTCCGCAAGTGAAAACAGGCCGTAGGCCATTCCTGGAGTGTTGCCAGTGGCGGAAAGGTCTCCCGCATCGTGATAGCCGCCATTCACGATGATGCGCTTGCCTCCGTGGATGGTGTAATCGTCCATGTGGCAGATGCCATGGATTCCTGGAATTACCGTTCCGCAGCGTTCGCTATACATGAAATTGATGGCCTTCCAAATGCTGTCGCGCCATGCTTCCTGCCCGATCGAAAATGGCCGGGTCGTCGTGGCACCGGCGCGAAGCACGTATTCGCCGGGCGTCTGCACTTCCGAAAAATCTAGTACCGCGTACTTTCCCAGCGGTGTTGTTTCTTGCTTGACCGCTTTGGTGAGCACCACCTTGCCGCTGCCTTGCTCGATCAAAGAAAACTGAGGTGTATCGAGGCCGCTGGCAATGGCAGTCTTTGTCGCGCCCACTGTATATCCGGCGTGACTGAAAGCTATTTTGCCGGGCGCGACGTCCCATCCTTCGACATGATCCGGCACTACTGTTTGAAGTTCGAGATGGTCGATATACAAGATCGTCTGGTCGCCCGGATCGGGGAGCATTTTGGGAAGGCTGTAGGCAAAATCGAGTTGCGTGACCTTATCGCGGTCAAGTGGCGCAATTTCCCATACGACGTGATTCCATTCGTGGTTCTTCAGGATGAGAGACTCATGCCGTCCTTCGTTATAGCGATCCGGAAGCTGATGTGCGCCATCATTGTGCAGGACGAGAGAGGCGGAGATGGCGGGCGCGCCGACGACATCGGGATAAACCCAGATCGAGATGCGATTGTAGCGGCTCCAATTCTCGGATGGGAATTTGCGGCTTGCGACAAGATCCTCCCATTCGCCAGCGCCTCCGACGAGTCCGAGATTCTGTTTCGAGCGGATGCGCAAGGAATGGGCTCCGTCTTTGACCGGCGAATCCACAAGTGACAGGTCTCCGTCCCCGGCAAACGACCAGGCTGATGAATCCTCCATGGAATCGAGCAAACGCGATTCAAGCACTTTTTTGTTGAGCCAGCGAAACTCCGCTCCATCTTCGAGCACCGGCTGCATGGGCATAGCCGGAACCTTCTGCTGGGCCGGAACGAAGTGGGCGCCGAGGCCGCAGAAAATCGCCGCGGCGAACCACTTATAAAGAGTTCTGATGCACGTGCTGCTTAGCCGGCGCTCCAACCTTGAATTCATGAAAGCTCCTTCTCGGCCGCAATTCTTATTCTTAGCAATCAATTCGTTAAAGAAAAATTCAGGAGCATTATAGGCGGAAACCCGCCGTGCTCCCGCCAATGCTCTTTCATGATGTGGAGTCCGCGGGGTGGTGATTGTGCCGGCCAGTCTAGTCTGGGTCTTCAGAGGAGCCAGGGGAAGCGAATCTGCGCGACCGGGCACGCTGTGCGGGGAACGCAGGATCATACGAAAAGGTTTGCTGCCCGGTCCAGAAGGTGAAATTCGCCGGCATTCAGAAGCCGGGAGCGCCGGAAGCGGCGGGGCGCATTTCCGGGGCGTTGACGCCGAAGCGGAGATGGGCGAAGTAGGTTTGGCCGAGGGACATGAGGCCGGTGTAGAGGTAGCCCCAGACGAAGAGGAGCAGGAAGGGAATGGTGGCGTAATTCTCGTTGGTGAAGGCGTAGAAGACGGTGCCGGCGAAGTAGATGCCGAGAAGGACTTCGGCGTAGGGCATCCAGCCCGCCTTGTTCCGGTATTTTTTCGAGACGAACGTGCCTTTTTTGCCTTCGATTTTGAATTTGGGCGTGCGAGCGAACTCGCTTCTCTTGCCGACAATTGCTTCCAGGACGGCCTGCGCGTTTCGGACGGAGATGCCAATGCCGACGGCCATCACGAAGGGCATGTAAAAAAAAGTGCGCCACCAGTTTTTTGGGCGGAGCTCTCTTTGCGCCACGAGGTAGAAACTGGAGATGGAGCAGGTGGAAGCAAGGAACAGAGGCAGGTCGATGATGAGCATTTGAAACCAGCCTTGATAGAAACGGACGATCATGGCGGGAAGAAGCATGGCGGAAAAAAGAACCATGAGCGGGTAGCTGATGTTGGCGGTGAGATGGAAAAAGGCCTCGGCTTTAACGCGCAACGGAGCATCAGATTTCATGACGCGCGGAAGGATTTTTTTTGCGGTCTGCATCAGACCTTTGGCCCACCGTGCTTGTTGGGTCTTGAAGCCGTTCATATCGACGGGCAGTTCGGAAGCGCATTCGATTTGCGGAAGATAGAGAAATTTCCAGCCTTTGAGCTGCGCGCGATAGGAAAGATCAGTGTCTTCGGTGAGCGTGTCGTGCTGCCAACCGCCGGCTTCTTCGATGGCCTGGCGGCGCCAGACGCCGGCGGTGCCATTGAAATTGAAAAAAGTGCCGCAGCGGGAGCGAGCGCCATGCTCGACGACGAAGTGGCCATCGAGAAGTATCGTTTCGACTTGCGTGAGGAGCGAATAATCGCGGTTGAGATAGGTCCAGCGAGTCTGGACCATGCCAATTTTCGGGCCGTTGGCAGGATCGACGAAATAGGGAATGGTGCGGCGAAGAAAATCCGGCTCAGGGATAAAGTCCGCGTCGAAGATGGCGACGAACTCGCCCTGGGCGCTGTGCAGGCCGTTTTCGAGGGCGCCGGCTTTGTAGCCTTCTCGATTGGTGCGGTGAATGTAAAAGATGGGCAGGCCTTGGGCGGCGCGGCGCGCGACGCAGGAACCGGCAACCTGGCAAGTCTCATCGGTGGAATCGTCGAGGACCTGGATGTCGAGCAATTCGTGAGGGTAATCGAAGCGGGAGACGGCTTCGACAAGGCGCTCGATGACGTAGCGTTCGTTGAAAATGGGGAGCTGGACGGTAACGCGCGGCCAGTTTTTGACATCGGGGGGCGTGCCGGGGACGTTTTTCGAGTAGGCGTAGTAGTCGTAGACGAGCCAATAGCGATGGAATCCATACGCGGCGAGGACGAAGAGAACGAGGAAGTACGGAATGGTCATGGCCAAGTCAAAGGCATTAGGGTGATACATTCCGGCGAAAGTGCGGTCGGTGAGCCTGTGCCAATAATGGCTTAGGGAGGTCTGCGCCAAGAGAATCGAAGCGATGGGCATGGGAATCGTCACGAGGTGGTCAGCTTTGCTTTCGGCAGATGGCGTCCCGGGTTGAATCTTCCGGGACAAAGATTATAAGGCCCAAGCGCGTTCGGCGAAAGGTGGACGACTCACGCCATCGAGCCCCTCAGAGCTGATGGCGCTGGCGCCTCCGCAAGCTTTCCGCAATTTCGATTGCGGTTACGGTATGAGTACGATTTTTCCGGCGGCGCCCGGTTCGAGGATTTCTTTGTGGGCGCGAGCGGCTTCGGCAAGCGGCAGCTCTTTTCCGACGACGGGGCGAAGCGTGCCATTTTCGAGGCCTGCAATGATTGCGGCGTGAATGGAGGTCTCTTCGGACTCGGTGACGGCCCAGAGAGTGAATCCGCGAACCGAGCTGCGGCGGGACATCAGGTCGCGCGGATTGATAGTGATTTCGCCGCGGTTGCCGATGACGATGATTCGGCCATTGGTGGCGAGGAGCTTCATGTCGTTGGCGAGATTCACGTTGGCAAGCATTTCGAGAATGATGTCCACGCCACGGCCGCCGCTGGCCTTCATAATTTCATCTAGATAGCCTGGTTTGCTGTGATTGAAAACCTGATGAGCGCCTTCGCGCGTGGCGAGGTCGAGGCCTTTCTGGCTGCTCGCGGTGCCGAAGACGTGCAGTCCCATGGCACGCGCAAATTGGACGCCAGCGATGCCGACACCGCCGCTGGCGCCGTGAATGAGCACCGTTTTTGAAGCGCCCGCTTGCGCGGAGTGAACGAGGGCGTGATAGGCGGTTCCGTATGGGACCCAGACGCCCGCACCCTGGGCGAAACTGGCTTTCTCAGGAAGCGGATGGACCTGGCTTTCGAGGGCGACGGCGTATTCGGCGTAGGCGCCGGTCACTGTTTTTGCCATGTAGACGCGGTCGCCAGACTTAACTTTGGTAACGCCAGGGCCGACAGCTTCGATTACGCCCGCGCCATCGGAGCCTGGCGTGTATGGCAACGGAGGCTTGACGGCGTAAGTGCCGTTGCGCATGTAAGTGTCATAGGGATTCACGCCGACGCCGTGAACGCGGACGAGGACCTGTCCGGCGGCTGGTTTGGGCGTTGGAACTTCTTCGTACTTTAGGACTTCCGGGCCACCGAATTCGTGGACGACGATTGCTTTCATTTTTTGGCCTCCGTTCGCGTGAAGCTTAAACTCGTACGGTTTGCGGTTAATGTCACTGCCGTCGGCCGCCAAATTCTAAATGAAGAGTGATGCGGCGGCTGGTGTCCTTACGAACAAAATTTCTTGTCGCGGGTTTGAAGTGTTTTGCACCTTCAAAAGTGTTCGTCTGCGTGCACGTGAGACGATTCCTGCTCGTTTTCAAGGAGTCCGGCGGACTGTCCCCAGGCCGTAGTCTGCCAATTGTCCTTGCCCTTTTTCTGTGGGATCCAGGGCGGCAGAGTTTGGTTCAAATAGGACGCAAGTGCGTGAACGTACGGCTCATACATGCCGCGAAGCTCGCGGAGGCGGCGGTCAGCTTCGTCGCCATCCCGGAGCTTCAAACCTTGTTGAGCGAGAACGTCGCGGATATGGCGCAGTCCTTCCGCGGGGAGCCGATCTTGGGACAGGGGCTTCGGCGCGGTGCCGAAGACTTGCGAAAGATCGACAACGGCATGGCGTGCGATCGCGAAGGTTAGGCCGGCTTGCTTTTCGCAGGCACCGTCGATGCCAACCATGACAAGCGCACAGGTATCAAGAATGGCGGTGAGCGAGGCGATCCAGGATTGGTTGTCATGCTGCGATCGGAAGAAAGCCAGCACCGGGTAGGAGAGATGGCTCTCCATCAACTCGGCGGACCAGTGTTCCCAATCCTTTAGGAGCTCACGCAGCGCCTCCTGTCCGTGGGCATAGGCGTGGCGGCGGAGGAGCTCGCCTGCAGTCGGTGGTGTTCCGGCGCGGGAATCGAGCAGCGAGATGTCCACCTCGCGCTCTGAAAAAGAGCCGTAAATGAAGGGCAAATAGCCGATCACGGCCGCAAGGAAGCCAAAACCGAAACCGGCTTCCGTGACAACCAAAGCTCGAGCCAATCCCGAACGAGGGATGACATCGCCGAGGCCGAGCGTGAAAAAGGTTGTGCCGCTGAGATAAATGTCGGTGAGGAAGCTGGGTTCGCCTCCGGCCATGTTTACGGCTGAACCCGCGCCGTACTGCATCAAACCGAAGCCGAGAACGAGACCAACAGCCCAAACGGCTACCAGGACGAGGAGGGAGAGCGGACCGTAGAAGCCCAGTAGCGCTTCACGCTGTTTTCGCGACGGCACAAGGCACATCACGAACTTCCAGGCATGCCAGGTGGACCTAAAAAAAAGGCGTGTGAGCCTGAACTTGCGCGTTACCCGCCGAGGCAGAATGATGGCCTCGAAGGCATCCCATAGCACGATCAAGAATATTGCGGCGCCCCCAATGAAGGCGCCCGGCAATGGAATCATGTGCGGCATTGTACTCGTTTGGGCGCGTTCCAGAGAAGCGCCGGCGTTGTCAGGAATTTAGAGTCGAACTAATAGTAATCTCCGCTTTAAAAAGCTTGGAAACCGGGCAGCCGGTCTCTGCGGCCTTTACGGCGGCGTCAAATTTCGCTTTGTCTGCGCCGGGAATCGTCGCCACGAGGTCGAGATGGCTTTTGGTAATGGAAAAGCCGTCGCCAACTTTTTCGAGAGAGATGGTGGCAGTGGTTTCGAGCTTTTGCGCCGTCATTCCAGCGCCGCCGAGCTGCGCGGAGAGTGCCATGGTGAAACACCCCGCATGAGCCGCGGCTAGAAGTTCTTCCGGATTGGTGCCGACGCCGTTTTCAAAGCGCGTGCTAAAGGAATATTGCGTTTGTTTGAGTACACCGCTGTCGGTGGATATTGAGCCCTTGCCATCCTTCAAGCCGCCTTGCCAGACTGCCGATGCTTTGCGTTGCATGATGCCGCTCCTTTTAGAAAGTTCAGCCGATTTGAATCCCCAGCATTCGATTCGCCAGCAAGAGAGAAGGGTATATGGATGGGAAGATGCTGTCGAGTCGTGGCATCGGATTCCTTATGAACCAATCCGGGTGGATCTACCACTTGTGAAAAACGAAAAACACGCCTACAACGACGAAGCCGAAGCCTGCGGCGTAGTTCCACTTGATTTTCTCGCCGAGATAGAGCACCGAGAACACCGAGAACACCGTTAAGGTGATCACCTCCTGAATGGTCTTCAGTTGCGCGGCGGTGAATTCGTACGAGCCAATGCGATTCGCCGGCACCTGGAAGCAATATTCGAAGAACGCGATGCCCCAGCTGATCACGATCACTTTCCAGAGAGCGGTCGAGCGGAACTTCAAGTGACCGTACCACGCAAAGGTCATGAAGATGTTCGAGATGGTAAGCAAAAGGATAGTTCTCATGTTCTCTGATTCTCTCTTTGCGTTGAAGTTTGTTGCACGTGAGACGCGGCGTCGCTGGTTGCAGGTACAAAACGACAGTTTCTTGCGGAGAATCGTACGGGGCCACAGCGGCTTTGAAGGCGCGCTCTAGCCCGCTGCTCGCCTCCCCAAGAAAAACGGTCCTCTTCCAGTTTAAGACAATTTCGTAATCCATAATGGCGGATTCTGCACACCTGCACCACGTACCAGTTCAGCTGAGCCGGAGAACTCTTTTAGAGTTGTCAATGACAGACGATTTGGCTTCCCTCTTTTCGGTTTCCTATCAGGCCCGCGTGGCCTTGGAGGTTCTGGTGGCACAGATATTAAAAATGGTTGGTGTGCTCGGCGTGACCGTGGCGGTCGCACTCTCGGTTGCAACACAAGCGCAAGATTCCACGGTTCTGGTGGTGACCGGCTCGAGCATGCCAGAGCCGCTTTACGTGATGTGGAACGATGAATATCACAAACAGCAGCCAGCCGTGAAGGTGCGTTATCTCCCCGAAGGCAGCGGCGCGGGAGCCACCCGCGTGCTCACCGGCACGGGGGATTTCGCCGGGGGTGATGCCCCAATTCCGGAAAAGGAATTAAAGGCGGCTACTTCCAAAGTGGTCGAGCTTCCTACGGTGCTCATCGGAATCGTAGTGATCTACAACTTGCCGGGCGCCCCCCGCGAACTTCGGCTTTCGGGTCCGCTGCTCGCAGGTATTTATCTCGGAAAGATCACGGCTTGGAACGATCCTGCTCTAGTCAAGTTGAATCCGGAAATTGAACTTCCCGCGCTTCCGATCAAAGTTGTGCACCGAACGGCGGGAAAAGGTTCGAGCTACATCCTTTCCGATTTCTTGTCGAAGGCCAGCCCAGAATTTCTTGCGCGCGTCGGACGCAGCGAGTCTCCTAACTGGCCTGTCGGTGCTAGCGCAGGCAGAACCCAGGATATGGTGGACAAGGTGGCGAGCACGTCGGGTGCTATCGGCTACACGGAATTGAATATCGCGGAGAAGTCCTCCCTGCACATGGCCAGCATTCGAAACGCGGAAGGCGAGTTCGTCCGCCCATCCTTACGCACCATTGCCGCCGCAGCCAAAGCCATGACGGGCAAGACGGCCGACGATTTCCGGATCTCGCTGACGAATGGCCCTGGAAAAGACAGCTACCCCATCAGCAGCTTTACCTGGTTTTATGTTCCTGCGGTAGCCCAGGATTCGCAACGCGGCCGTGCGATCGAAGCTTATTTGAGATGGGTGTATTCCGACGGCCAGAGGATTGCGCAGGAGGAAGGCTATCCGCCTCTTCCCGAGGAGTTACTCGCCAAAGTGGCTGCGAAAGCTGCTGCGATTCGCTGACGCTGCGCCAGAGGTTCTAAACATTCAATGTAAGGGATACCAAGTCGGTTCGCGGCGTCGGGAGAACCGGCGGCATATTCGAGCGGTCCACGGGACGATAAAGCGTGTCGCGTTCGACCGGCGTTCGGCCTGCGGCGCGGATGAGGCGCTCCAGTTCCGCTCGAGGCGTGAATTCCGAAGTTTTTGCGCCAGCGTCGTGGTAAATCTTCTCTTCAACAACCGTGCCATCCAGGTCGTTGGCGCCAAAACGCAACGCAATCTGCGCGATGCTCGGCGAAAGCATGATCCAATACGCTTTGATGTGATCGAAGTTATCGAGCAGAAGCCGCGCGACCGCGATATTGCGAAGGTCCGCGTACCCGGTAGGTTTCGGAATGTGCGAGAGCGCCGTATTATCGGGATGAAACGCGAGAGGAATGAACGCCACGAAACCGTGCGTTTCATCCTGCAGTTCGCGTAATTTGACGAGATGGTCGGCGCGCTCTTCCTCGGTTTCGACGTGGCCGTAGAGCATGGTTGCGTTGGAACGTAGACCCGCCTCGTGTGCTTTCTTTGCCGTGTTCAGCCACATCTGGCCGCTGGTTTTGTGGTCGCAGATGATCTTGCGCACACGCGGATGAAAAATCTCCGCGCCGCCGCCAGGGCAGGAATCCACACCGGCCTCTTTCATTTTGATTAGGACTTCTTCGATCGGAATCTTTGCGATGCGCGAGAAATAATGGACTTCGACCATCGTAAAAGCTTTGATATGCACAGTGGGGCAGCGCTGCTTCAGGCCGCGAACCAGTTCGAGATAGTGGTCAAACGTGAGATCTGGATGCAAGCCGCCGACGATGTGAAACTCAGTCGCTCCTTCGCGAACACCTTGCTGTGCCCGTTCGTAGATTTCCTCAAGCGCGAAGGTATAAGCGCCCGGCGCGTTAGGATCGCGGCCGAAGGCGCAAAGTTTGCAATGGGCCACGCAGACGTTTGTGGGATTGATGTGACGGTTGACGTTGAAATAAGTGATGTTGCCGTGGCGCTTCTCGCGGACGTAATTTGCGAGCCAGCCGACGGCTAGCAGGTCGGGCGAACGATAAAGCGCGATGCCGTCATCCAGACTTAGGCGCTCGCCGGCAAGCACTTTCTCCGCGATGGGTTGCAATCTTTGATCGGTAATTGTGAGTTCGCTCATTTTGAATCCGCTAAAAATTTCAAACGCGCCAAACCGCTGCCGCTGCCCCCCAAAACAAAAGAAACAACAAACTAATATAACCGTTCACGGCGAAAAACGCAGCGTCCAGCTTGCTGAGGTCGCCCGGTTTGACAAGCGAATGCTCGTACGACAGCAACGCGGCAACAACCACGATACCCGCCCAAGCAGGCCAAGGCAGAGCAAAGCTCCAAGCCAGCCAGGAGAGCAGTCCGACCACGCCGACGTGCATCACGCGCGCGATGAGCAGCGCGTTGGCGACGCCGAACCGCTTGGGGACGGAGTAGAGACCGGCGCGCCGATCATAATCGATGTCCTGGCAGGCGTAGAGCACGTCAAATCCGCCAACCCACAGGGTGACCGCGGCGCAAAGAATGAGCATTCGTGGATCAAGTGTCCCGGTAATGGCGATCCACGCAGCTGCTGGCGAGATGCCGAGCGCGAAGCCAAGAAAAATGTGCGACCAGTTCGTGAAGCGTTTGGTGAACGAGTAGAAAAACAAAATCGCAATCGCGAGCGGGGCCAACGTGAATGCCAGGAAATTCAACTGCCAGGCCGCCACGAAAAACAAAGCAACGGCTGCAATGGTGAAGACCCACGCGAATTGCAAGGAAAGCGCGCCAGTCGCCAGCGCCCGCTGTTGCGTCCTTGGATTCTCGCGATCGTAACGTAGATCGGCGATCCGGTTCATGGTCATCGCAGCGGAGCGGGCCACGACCATGGCGACGATAATCCAGACGAACTGCCTCAAAGTTGGCCAGCCTCTCGGGGGTTGATGCGTGGCGCGCGCCGCGAGAAGCGCGCCGGTCAACGCAAACGGCAGCGCGAAGACGGAATGCTCGAACTTGATCATCTCGAGCACGGTGCGGATGCGCCCAGCCATGGTGCAGCTACGCCTCCGCCTTTTTCGCGCTCGTCTGGCCGGTCCAACGATACATTTTCTCTTGCGGAAGGCCTATCTGTGCCAGGACGCGGCAAATATATTGTGTCACCAGATCGTCGATGGTTTGCGGATGGCTATAAAACGCGGGAATCGCCGGCATGATGACCGCCCCGGCTTGCTGCGCCCGAAGCATATTTTCCAAATGAATGCGATTGAAGGGCGTGTCGCGCACGCAGAGCACGAGCTTGCGGCCTTCCTTGAGCATGACGTCCGCAGCGCGCGAAACGAGATCATCGCTCACGCCGCTGGCGATAGCAGCGAGCGTGCCCATGGAGCACGGAACCAC
>JBARBE010000052.1:0-21333 GCA_049792735.1 Candidatus Acidiferrum sp. | reverse complement strand
CCTTGGGCACTTGCTTGATCGCCAAGGTGACCGCGAGGGTGACGCGGATGGTGATTAGGGCCTTTCATACACACTTCACGTACCCGCGTTGCCAGTAGCGATCGATACTCTCTGAAATAGTCATGCCTCACACTAGTAAGAGGCCTCGAAAATGAAAAAGCGCAAGAACAATGTTAGCCGCCTAACCTACAAGAAATCGTAGTGAGCCCGTTCATCGTAAAAGTCCACCGGCATCCTCTACTTCCTAGGGAACATCCAGTCGGGAAAAAGTGAGAAAAAACTTTAATCCCTCAGGGATCCAAGGTTGCCAGAGACATCCTGGCCGCAGCCCCCCACTTATTAAAGGAACATCGAGAAGGGAAAAAGTAAGAAAAAAAATGTTAATCCCCCAGAGAAGCCGAAGCGGGCAGAGCCTTCCCAATCACGGCCCTCTACTTATTTGAGGAACATCCAGGAGGGAAAAACGGAGGAAAAATCTTGGTACTAGTACATTTTTCTGAAAGTCGCCCGGGGAAGTGCGACCACAGAGGGGAGGAGAGAATAGGAGACTAAATCCGGTAGTTCGCATCGTTCCGGGTCCTGAGGACTCGTGGAACGAAGTGCACTGATAACCCTTTCAACGCCAGGGTCCGCCGGGCTTCCACGTCTTCGTGAACGAATGTCCTTCTTGGACGGTGCGGACCGGGAGAGCGAGAAAGTTTCGGATAGCTTTTATCGCCGCCTTGAATTCAGCCTTCTCGACGTAGGACTTGTTCCTCGCGCAAAACGCGGTCCATTGCCGTTTCTCCTCTACGTCGTCATAAAACTCGGATGTGAAGGCGACGGGCAGACCTGCCATCGGAAGGTCCGTCCTACGTTTTTGGAAGGAGTTTTGAATCGCCTGGGCAAGAGTTTTTCCTTCGAACGCGAACGTTCGAGACAGGATCTCCAGGTCGTAAAAATCCTTCATGCAGGTATTGGCGATTCTGAGTTTCACAAGTGCTTCGAGTTTTTCGGCGACGACCGTTTCTTTCGGATAGCCAGCAAACGCGGGCCCGGGAATTCCAGGAGCGTGGGATGGCCGATCTGGGGAGGCGCTGGCGTGACGATGTCCCCGATGCTGATGTCAATCTGAATGGGAATCTTTGCGCGTTCGAGACATTCGGTCCCGCCCAGCATTATCTTAGTTGCCGGTCAGCTTGCCGCAGCATTCGGGACGTTGCGGCAAGGCGGAACGGTCCCAGCCGCCGCCGAGGGCTTGGATGAGCCCGACCGCGCTCACCATGCGGCGGCCAAGAATATTGACCGCGGTGACTTCGTCGGAGAGAGCGGCGCTCTGAGCGGTCGTGACTTCGAGATAGCTGGTGACGCCGCCTTTGTAGCGCGTAACGGCGAGGTTCAAGTATTGCTGGGCGGCATCGACCGCATTTTGTTGAACTTGAGCTTCGTGCTTGAGGATCCGCAATGCCGCAACGTTGTCTTCCACTTGTTGGAAACTGGTTAGCACGGTTTCGCGATAGTTGGCGACGGTTTGATCGTAGGCAGCGAGGGCTTGATCTGACGTGGCTCGGCGTCTGCCCGCGTCGAGGACAGTCGTCACAGCAGAAAAACCCAGGGACCAGAGGCCGCTTGGTCCCTGTAGCAAAGTGGTGATGGTGGAACTCTCAAATCCTCCCGTGCCAGCCAATTCGATGAGCGGGTAATAGGCCGATTTTGCGACGCCGACCTGGGCATTGGCGGAGGCTACCCGACGCTCCGCGGCAGCAATATCCGGGCGCCTCTCCAGGAGTTCCGAGGGCACGCTGACGGGAATGGCCGGAGGCGGAGAAGTGAGAGGCAGCGGGGGCAGAGAAAATTCGGCGGGAGGTTTGCCGATGAGAATGGCGACAGCGTGCTCGTACTGAGCACGAGCGACTCCCACATCGATGGCTTGCGCGCGAGTTGTTTCAAGTTGAGTTTTGGCCTGCTGGACTTCCACATCGGAAGCGATGCCTCCCGCATAGCGGCTTTCAATCAGTCGCAACGCTTGTTCGTATTCGGTGACGGTCGAATTCAGGAGCTGTTCTTCAGCATCGAGGCTGCGAGCCAGAAAGTAGTCGATGGCGAGATCCGCGTGCATGCTGAGATTCACGGTGGCCAGATCTGCCGCGCTGGCTTGGGCTTGTTCCCGATACGACTCGACGTTGCGACGGACGCGTCCCCAGACATCGGCTTCATAGGAAACGTCGACGGGGAGAGCAAAGTCGTTATAAGTAACGCCATGCAACGTGTCGTTGGTGGGACTGTTGGCGGAGACCCGCGTCCGAGACGCCGACGGCCCGACAGTTGCGATGGGGAAGTAGTCGGCGCGATAGTAACGCAAGACGGCCCGCGCTTGCTGATACTGCGCCTCCGCGGCCTTTAAATTTTGATTCGATACGTTGACTTTGGCTTCGAGCGTATTCAGCTCAGGATCTTGAAAAATTGTCCACCACGTGCCGCCAAGATTTTGGTCATTGGGTTCGGCGGGCTTCCAGTTTCCAACCTCTTTATAAGTTGGAGGAATTTCGACCGTAGGTGTGTGGTACTTCGGGCCGACCGCGCATCCAGACAACTGAGGTAGCAGTGCCAGGAGCAGAACTGGCAGCCAAACATCTCGCCGCGGATTTTCGGCGAAGAGCATATTTAGAAGGCGATTCAATTGATATCTCCCGGCAACGTTGCCTGAACAATTTGCACTTGCTGTCCCGTAACGATGGAGTCGGGTGGGTTGATAATGACCTGATCGTCTGGCTTGAGCCCGGAGACGATTTCAATTCGATCGCCGAAATCGTGGCCGGGAGTCACCGCAGTAAGGACGACTTTGCCATCCTTCACAACGCCGACACGCAGACCCTTCGAACGGAATATCAGAGTGTTGACGGGCAGGATGAGGGTCGATTTTGGCTCAGGTACTTTCAAGTGGACTTCTGCATAGGAGCCCGTGAGTAGCGTGCCCGTAGGATTGTCCACGTCTATTTCGATGAGCAAGGTGCGAGTTGTCGCATTGATGGAATCGGAGGTGCGCACGAGTCTGCCCTGAAACTTGCGCGCAGGAAACTCGGCCAAACTGAGATCAGCTTTCATGCCAACCTTAACCCCTTGCGAATATTCCTCCGGCACGTTTACGTAGACACGCAATCTGCCAGGCTGAGCGATGTGAAAGAGATCGGTTCTGATACTCGAGTTGCTGCCGGAGCTGATCAGGTCCCCGATGTCGGTGTTTCGCGCGGTGATCACGCCATCGAAGGGGGCGTAGATCTTTTGGAAAGAGACCAGGGCGGCGTACTGATCTACGGCGGCCTGGTCGGCCTCGACAGTTGCTTTATTCGCGTTGTAGGTGCCTACGGCATTATCGACATCCTGTTGAGCTACGGCGTGGCTTTTCAGAAGTCCCTGATACCGGGATTTGGTAATCTCGGCGAGTTGAAGATTTGCCTGGGCGGTGAGCAGGTTGCTGCGAGCCTGCTGGAGTTGCTGATCGACCTCCGGGGTCTCGATGACGGCCAGCAACTGACCTTTCTTGACGCGCGCTCCAATGTCGGCGTACCAATTCTTCAAATAGCCGTTGGTCCGCGCGTAGATAGGCGAGGTGATGAATGGCTGGACATTCCCAGGGAGGATGATCTCCTGGGTGGGTGCGGTTGGCTCGGGCGTCACGACCGATACAGCGGTGAGCGCCACTTGCGCCGTTTCTGCCTTCAGCTTTGTACGAGCCCTCACACGGGACGAGATTCCCGATGCGAATAGAGAGGCGACGACGACAATTACGACGACGAGGGCGAGCCAAGATTTGCGGGCAACTTTTCGTGTTCCACCCTCATTCTCAAGGGGAGTTTGTTCGTTGAGTTGCTGCCGATTTTCAGTCTGAGATGACATAAAGACTCCAAATAGTTTTGCCTCTAATTCTGATATCTCGTTTGCGCCGGCTGCTGACGTGAGCCCTGCAGAACGCTGAAAAATGCGGGGACGAAGAGGAGCGTTGAAACGGTGGCGAAAAGCAGCCCGCCTATGACGGCACGGCCAAGGGGAGCATTTTGTTCTCCGCCGTCACCCAGGCCGAGGGCCATGGGCACCATGCCAATAATCATGGCCAGAGCGGTCATCAGCACGGGGCGGAAACGCGTGAATCCTGCTTCGAGAGCGGCGCTGATGGAGTCTTTTCCTTCCGTCATTTTTTCCGTCGCGAAGCTGACGACGAGGATGCTGTTTGCAGTTGCGACGCCCATGCACATGATGGCGCCCATCAGTGCGGGGACGCTCAGAGTTGTGTGAGTTATGAAGAGGAACCAGGCAATGCCAGCGAGGGCCGCGGGCAGCGCGGAAATCATGATGAAGGGATCGAGCCAAGACTGAAAGTTGACGACAATGAGCAGGTAAACGAGCACGATGGAGAACGCCAGCCCGCTCAGAAGGCCGATGTAAGAAGCTTGCATCGTTTGAACCTGGCCGCGAACAACAACACGCGAACCGCGCGGCAACTGCTGGCGCGTGGCGTCAATGATTTTGTTGATGTCTCCAGCCACCCCACCCAGATCGCGTCCAGTGACGGCGCCAAAGATGTCAATCACTGGCGCGACGTTGTAATGGGAAACGACCGCCATGCCCGCCCCGCGCTGCACGGATACCAGGCTGGCCATGAGGGAAGGAGGAGCAGTTGGGTCCGTGCCGGTGACAGGAATGTTCTGAAGGTCCTGCAAGGTGTCCGTGCGATATTGCGGAGTCTGCGTGGCGATTTGGTAGCTGACGCGATTCTTTGGGTCCACCCAGAAGGTGGGAGAAGTTTGAAAGCTGCCGCTCAGGGAAACGAGAAGATTCTGAGCGATGTCGTGAGCCGAAAACCCAAGCTCTTCTGCTTTGGTGCGTTCGACCCTCATGCGCAGATAGGGTTCATCAAAGGGCTGTTGAATCCGCAGGTCCGCCGTTCCAGTGACGTATTTCATTTTGTCGAGGAGCGCATCGGCGTAGCGCTCGTTTCCCTCGAGATCGTTTCCAACGACCTGCACATCAATGGGAGCCGGCAGGCCAAAATTAAGAATCTGGCTGACCATGTCCGCCGGCAAGAAAGCGAAGGTCACACCTGGGAACTGCTTTGGGAGCGCCAGGCGAAGCTGGTGAATGTATTCGTCCGTCGGATGGTGATTGGCAGAGAGGGTTACAAGGATGTCAGCATCCGACGTGCCCACCGGAGCGGAATTGCTGTAGGAGAGATTGATGCCGCTGTAGGGCAAGCCGATGTTGTCAATGACGTTGTGGACTTCGCTTGCCGGAATCTGCTGGCGAATTGAGCGCTCAACCTGATCACAAAGATCGGCGGTTTCTTCAATGCGCATTCCAGTTGGGGCACGAAGATGAAGTTTGAAAGTGCCGCTGTCGACGCTTGGGAAAAAGTCCCGGCCCAGCCACGGGATGAGAATTGCGAGGGAGCCGAGGGTGGCGGCGAAGAAAGCAGCCAGAAAAAGTCCCCGGTGATGGAGGCAAGCTTCGAGCAGGCCTCGATAGGCGAGGCGAAACCGCTCGAAGTCAGCTTCAAAACCCTTTTGAAGCCGGACGAAGGGATTACGGCTGGACGCGTCACCCTCGTGGTTCTCTCCGCGCAACAGGTATTTCGCCATGGTTGGAACGATCGTCCGCGAAAGAAAATAGGAGGCCAACATGGCGAACACGACTGCTTCCGCGAGCGGCACAAAAAGGTAGCGCGCGACGCCAGACAGTAGAAACATGGGAGCGAACACGATGCAGATGGAAAGGGTGGAGACGAAGGCAGGCACGGCAATTTGGGAGGCGCTGTCCAGGACAACGGTGTCCATGTCCTTGTCTGGCTCGGCTGCGCGGTTGCGATTAATGTTCTCGACTTCAACGGTCGCGTCGTCCACGAGAATGCCGACGGCCAGAGCGAGTCCGCCGAGGGTCATGATATTTATGGTTTGTCCGATCGCGCTTAGGATAACGATGGAAGTCAGAATCGCCAGAGGGATCGAAGTCGCGATGATCACGGTGCTGCGCCAACTGCCGAGAAAAGTAAGGATCATGAATGCGGTCAGGCACGCGGCGATGAGCGTTTCTCTGACCACTCCGCTGATCGCGCTACGAACAAAGATGGACTGATCGGCAAGAGGCGATATCTTTAGCTGCGGAGGAACGGTTGTTTGGATTTGAGGGAGGAGAGCCTTAATGCCGGCGATTACGTTCAGCGTAGACGCATTGCCCGCTTTCTGGATGGTCAGCAGCACGGAGCGCTGCCCATTGACGCGGACGATATTCGTTTGGGGAGGAAAGCCATCGCGGACCCAGGCGACATCCTTCATGTAGATGGTGGTGTCGCCGATTGTCTTGATTGGGATTCTGTTGAGGTCCGCAATCGTCTGCGGCGCCGCGTTGGGAATGGAAACATCGTATTCCCTGGAACCAATTTTGGCGGTTCCAGTCGGCAGGATTAGATTTTGCAGGCTGATCGCGTTAACCACATCGAGGGCGGAGAGGCCCTTGGACTGCAATGCAGTCGTATTGAGATCGACTTCGACTTGGCGTTGTTTACCGCCATAGGGATAAGGCACCGATGCGCCGGGCACGGTGATGAGCTGGGTCCGGATGTAATTCAGGCCATAATCGTTGAGTTGTTGCTCCGAGAGATTTTTTCCCGAGAGGGCCAACTGAAGCACGGGCACACTCGATGCACTGTAGGCAAGAATCAGGGGCGGTGTCGTTCCGGGCGGCAACTGCCTCAGTTGGGTCTGAGAAATCGCTGTAATCTGCGCGATGCCCTGTTGAATATTCGCATCCGGCTGCAGGAAGACTTTGACAACGGCTATGCCATACAGCGACTGAGATTCAATGTGCTCGATATTATCAACTGTGGTGGTGAGCGCCCGCTCGGTGACGCTGACGATGCGGTCGGCCATGTCCTCAGGTACGAGGCCGTTATAGCTCCAGATGATGCTCACAACGGGGATGTCGATGTTGGGGAAAATGTCAGTTGGCGTACGAAGGATGGCCAGCCCGCCCAAAATTACAATCAGTATCGACACCACCACGAAGGTGTAGGGCCGCTTTAGCGCTAGTCGAACGATCCACATGATTTACAGCTCCAAACTCTGTGCATGTCTTTGCCTTGATGCATAAATAAGATTGGCCCTACGAGCCGTGCCTCAGCTTTCGGCTTCGGTCATCGACTTTCGCAAGTCAAACCCTTTGGGCGGTTTTTCTTTTCTCAGATTCAGGAGAATGCAGACGGGATACCACTTTTATGACTGAACCGGAGTTTCAGCAAGTCATTGAAAACAGGGGCGTTTAGGGAGAGTTCTATAAAACAAGATGCCTAGGAAGATGAGCAAGGGGTCCAGCAGATTGGACGGCTGCCAACACACCGACAGCGTGATTTTCGGCACGGAGATCGATTTCCGGAGAGATTGAGTACGAATCTGGATGGGGCGCGGCTACGACTGCGGGAAAGCAGAACAGAAAGCGCTTCCGTCGTGGAAAGACTCACGAAGTCGGGGTTGAGGAGCGGTCGAACTGGCATTTGACCACCAGAATGGTTACATCATCACCGAAGGCGTCGCCGCAAAAATCGGCCGCAGAGTTATAGATATTGTTCATGAGCTCCTCGGCCGGCAGTGAAGAACCGCGGAGCACTGTCGCGGAAAGGCGCTCCATGCCGAATTCCTCGCCAAGCGGGTTTTCTGCTTCCGTGACGCCATCGGTATAGAAAACCAAGACGTCGCCAGGCAGGAGATCTTCGGAGGCCAGTTCACAGATCTCATCTGGCGACATTCCGATGGGTGGGCAAGACGAGTTTAGGCGGGTGAGCGTGCCCGTGGAGGGGCGAAACAAAAGCGCGGGATTGTGGCCACAGTTGACGTACTGAACTATGCGTTTGCGGGTATCGATTTTCGCAGCCAGCAGGGTGACGTACCGCTCGGGATCGGATAGGCTGCTGAGTTCGGTATTCAACGTTTTTAGTTGCGCCAACATATTTCGATCGCGATTTGCCTCAAGCCGCAGGGCGGCGGCCGTCGCGGACATTAAAAGGGCGGCGGGAACACCTTTTCCGGATACGTCGGCAATGACAATCTGAGTAGTGTGTGCATCGATGGGGAAATAGTCGAAGTAATCGCCACCGACGCCCTGCGCGGGGTGCATCAACCCGGCTATCTCGAGCCCCGGGATCGTTGCTTTGCCAGTGGGAAGAAATAGACGCTGAACTTGTGCGGCCAGCTCTACGTCCTTAAGAAGGCCATCGCGCTGCTGCTCAACGGTTTTGAAAAGCGTTTCCTGCTGCTTGCTATAACGCTGGATCACATAAACAACGAAAGTGAAACAGAGCAGGGCTGAGAGCTCGTGAAAGATGCGGAGTCCCAAAGGGATCTGACGCGGTGAGTCAAAGTGCTGGAATAAGATGCACGCCACGATAAGGCCGTAGGTGATTTCCTTGCGCAAAAGAATCGCGCCGATGGTGAGAGGCAAGATGTACAGGGAAATAAGCGAGGGCACAACGACGAGATGGTTGGCGTACGCAACCACGGCCATCGCCGCCAGGACCAGTACGAGCGGCAGCCACGCCGGTCGATGGGAAGCCACAGCTTTTCGCAGAAGCGGCCGCAACAGAATGCTTTCGTGAACATCGCGCAACTTGGACTGTATAAGGAGCTGAGTCGTCGTTGTCATTTCAGATCCGTGTTGAAAGAACTAGTGCATACAATAAAGAGTTCAGACATCGCCCCTACTTTGCTGTGTGCGCGGCCGGCACTTTGTAACCGTCGGTAAGGGTCTTGAGAAAAGCGACCATTGCGTCTTCCTCTTGGTCTGTTAGCCCAAGGTTGCCGAGTTGACGTTTATTGAGATTTGTTGAGTCCTCGGGCGCCGGCCAGCAGGTGACCTTTTCGCCGGGATCACCGGGCTGGCACCTGCGCAGGACGTCGCGCGTGTTGTAAAAGTGCACGACTTCTTTGAGGCTTTTGAAGTAGCCGTTGTGCATGTAGGCCTTCACGAAGCTCGGCGTGGGGCGCATGTCCACATTGCGTAAGGTGGGAACCTGGAATTTCGCTTCGAACTTCCGCGCGAGTTTGATCCACTCGGAATCGGGATTCAGTTGACCGCTATCGCTCTGAAGCGTACGGAGGAAGGAACCGACCCCCATATCGACGTACGCCTCTCCGGATTTGTTGAGCGCGACGTTGGGGGTGTAGCCGAATTGGTCGGGTTGGCCCTCATAATAAAATTGCAATCCTGGATTTCTGGGCACGCCGAGATTACTGGCGGTAAAGTCCGTAAAGAGGGGTTCCTCGCCAGGGCCGCCATCGCGATGACACTCGTTGCATCGCGCTTTTCCGCGGAACAATTCGTAACCCAATTTTTCCTGCGGCGTGAATTCCACCTTTCCTGCTTGTACATAATCGTACTTTGACGTGAAAGGACTTACCTCGGGCGAGAACTCGTATGCGGAAATCGCCAGGCCGAAGTTGTCATAGACGTGCTGGGCGCGAACTCGGTCCGCTGTACTCAAATGGAGCGGTAGCTGATCATTTGCGGGCGGTGGACCTGGGGTCGTGCAGACTTTTCCTGAGTCGGCAGGCCAGTGAATGTTGAACGAATCGGCTCCCCAGACCGTCTCAAAAAGCTTGCGATAGGGTGCTTGCGACAGGCGGTACGCAACACAAGCCGAATCCGGCAAGCCCATCTCCACGGGATTCGTTGGAGGTCCCTGGGCTTGCTCGGCGCTTGGATT
This sequence comes from Candidatus Acidiferrum sp., assembly GCA_049792735.1. GTDB lineage: Bacteria > Acidobacteriota > Terriglobia > Acidiferrales > UBA7541 > Acidiferrum. The sequence goes on along the minus strand of JBARBE010000052.1, from coordinate 11,609 downwards.
CTGCAGACGGTAGCCGCTCGCTCGCATATCCCAGAAATTGCCGCCGACAAAATCGCCTTGGAGCGCGTTGTAATGAAGCACCGGCGCAAAGGGCGCGTACATGTAGCTCTGTGGCTTTCGATTGCTGAAACGCGTTCTGACCGATCCTGGATACGACACGGTTGTCTCATTCAAAGACTGAATCGGCCCGGTGAATCCCGTTTCTGGCATGTGGCAAAAACTGCATGCCTCGTTCTGATGGACCGAGAGATGTCTGTCGAAAAGCATCAGCTTACCCAGTGTGTGCATCTGCCCTTGCCGATCGAGCGTGGTGTGTTGCATCTCGCTCATTGTGCCGGCCTCAATCCGATCGACTTCGGCGACGACCCTAGCCACGTCTTGCTCGAACGAGGGGGGCATCTGACCGCCAAGGTTGTTCGGAGACCTTGTTTCCGCGGAAACTGAAGCAGAACCTTGCGGTCTGCTCGCCGCAGCAATCAAAAGCGAGCCAGATGCGAGTAGGCCGAAGACCAACATAATGAAGTTTCGATTTCCCACAGGCTTGTCGCTCCTTTCACGGACGCTCAGTCCGCCTTGCGCCAAGTAGAATCCGGGTCATAGACAGTCATCGCTCTTGCAAGGCTCGTGCTGTTGGGCCCAAGGTCCTTTTGGAAAATGGTTCCCGATTGGTCGATGATAAAAGTCATTACTCCGGAGGAGCGATAGTCCACAGGGTAAGCGACAGCAGCGAAACCCGCTGTCATCCTTCCGTCTACGATGTAGCTTTTGGCCCCGCCTGGAGCGTGAGGGCCTTGGCTGGTGAGAATCCGGAACATATAGCCGTTATACGGAACATGTTCGCCAACCCGATCCTGCGGACGATTCTGTCGCGCGTAAGCGATAAGGGGATTAAGAGGGCTATCGAACTCATCGCTTGCGCCGAACCAGTAGAGTCCGTTGTGCTGACCCTCATGACTGACCAGTCTCCGGGCAAATTGCTGGGAGACATCGGCCGGGGGGTGGGCAAAATATTGCGTTTCCGCATCGACCAAATCTCGAAGTGCATCCATGGCGGAAAGTTCGTTTCTGCCGATGCGACGGAAGAGGATCTCCTGTTTGCCTGTTGGCGTGTCGAAGTACCAGGCGCCGTGATTATTCACGAGGGGAATCGGAAACGGCCAGTTTTCGGCGCCAACAATTAGCGTTACAGTTCCGTTTGCTTCGGTAACAAATCGATGCATCTCCAGGTATTTGACCACGAAGCCGACGCGAGCATTCGAATCTTCGTGGGGGTCGCCTGACGAAAGGACATCCTTTCCGGCCGATCCGAGGATCCCTAAGAGAGCTTGTTCGTCCTCTGCCTTCGTTGCGTCAAAGAGAGCGCGACCGGCGTCTTCAGCGGAAGCAAAGGTGTGCTGTTCCGGCTGTTGGGCGAGCGCTGGTGACGACCAGCGCACCAAGGCGAGTGCGAACAGAACAGACATGGCAAATCGAGTAGATTTCTTGCTTTGAGGTTGAACAAAAACTGAAATTTTGTGCAGCATGGTATTCCTCTCCATTATTGAAATTCCAAAAGCTCTACCGGCCGGTACACATGATTACCGATGGCGTCCACCGCCACCGCCATGGAAACCGCCACCATGGAAACCGCCACCAAAACTCGACTGCCCGCGGAAAGAAAAGCCTCTGACATTGCCACCGCGGTCAAAGCCGCTGAAGGCGCTAGAGCGCATGCCTGGCTGAGCGCGAAAGGCCGAGTGTCCAGCTCCGTGGAAGGAGTTGCCATGGTTGAAATTGGCGTGATTGAAGTTGTTTCGGGCGAAATTGTTCCGATTAATGATGGTTCGGCTGTGAGAGACATAGACGTTGTGGTTATAAATCACTGACCGGCCGTGCCAGTCATAGCCCCAGTGACCCCACCCCCACCCAAATCCTCCGAAGAACCCGATTCCGAAGCCAAACCCGAAGGAGATTGCGGGACCGTCAAAAAAGATCCCGGGAACGGGATACCAGCCTGGGTAGGCGAGGATAGGCCCACCGTAGACGAGCCAAGGATCATAAGCGGGCACGTAGACAATGTCCGCATCAGCTGGCTCGATGACGATCGTGTTGCCTTGAGTCGTTACCTTCTCCTGATCGTTGCTATCAAGATGGCCGGCGTTTCGAGCCTGTTGACGCAATGTTTGGACAGCATTGCTCACATCCTGCGGTTGGTTCGCATAAGCGTCTCCAAGCGATGAAGTCCAAGCGAGGTTCTTGTCCATGTTTTCGAGCACGGAAGGGAATTGGGTGAGGGCCTTGACGCTCGGATCCCAGGGTTGTTTGTTTACTTCTTTTCCCAGCTTTTTACCCTTGAGGTTGGAATGACTTTGCATCCAGCGGTCCGCTTCAACAATCTCGGCAGGATAAGTAGAGGCCGCAAGAACTTGCGCGACGAGGGCGTCGGGGTACAAGGCGATGGGTGCTGCCAGCTGCTGTAGCTCCTGAGGCGATAGTTGCGCAGAAGGGACTGGCGATGGTGCGTTACTTTGGCCAGTTGGACCCTGCGACTCGGCCTGTGCAGTAAATTGCAAAAGCAAACAGCCGAGAAGTATTGCTAAGACCTGTTTGATCGAATTGATTTTCATCGCAGATTCTCCACTAACAAATTCTAAGTTCTGTGTTCGAGTATCTTTGTGCTCCGTTGCGGACCTCAATGAGCTCACTGGCCGCGCAGAGTGCCCCGCGAAATTCCTGCACGCTCTTTAGCCAAAAAGAGCAGCGGGCTCTCCTGCACAACTGGAAAATGCAAGGTGAATGCCAAACCGGGGCGGATGTAAGTAGCAGAAAGCACAGACCGTCTAATGAGATGTCATGACGGGAGATGCCGAGCCGTTGGACAGCATGTCTCTACGCTGACGGTCAAACGATCTGGTTATGGAGATTACGGCTTCAATTTAATTGGACTGCAGGCACCTTGAGCTGTGGCGGCGAGCGCGGGCATAACGCCTAAAGCTCGAACATCGTCGATCGGCTTAAAGGACGATCAATACACAATTGAAAAGCTGCTAGCCGGAGACGGAATCCTTGTTAGAGCGCGAGATCCCAAGTTTTTGCATGCGGAAATAGAGAGTAGATCGCTTAATTCCGAGCCGGGCGGCGGCACCATTGGGGCCGGAGACAACCCAACGGGTTTGCTCGAGCGTCTTGCGAATGTGGTCTCTCTCCGCGTCCTCCAGGGTAATTGGCCCGAGGGTTCCTGCCTCGGCCGCACCCTTCAAGCTAGCGAGAGGAGGGTTCAGGGCGTTGCCCGAAGTGAGGATCACGCTGCGCTCGAGGAAATTCTGAAGCTCGCGAATGTTGCCCGGCCACTGATACGAGATGAGCGCGGACATCGTTTGAGGAGGAATATTGTCGATTTGCTTACCCATCCGGCGGGCATAAATCTCGACAAAATGTTCCACCAGCGCCGGAATGTCGTCACGGCGCGCCCGCAGCGGTGGTAGCGCGACCGGAAACACATTCAGGCGATAGTAGAGGTCACTGCGGAATTCGTTTCGCTTCACCATTTCAGCCAAATTTCGGTGTGTCGCAGCCACAAGGCGAACATCAACTTGGTGAGTCCGGCCGCTGCCCAGGCGCTCGAATTCCTGTTCCTGGAGGACACGCAGCAGTTTGGGCTGCAATTGCAGCGGAATGTCTCCAACTTCGTCCAGGAATAGTGTCCCTTTGTCAGCCAACTCAAAACGGCCAATTTTTTGCGCGATGGCTCCGGTAAAAGCGCCCTTCTCATGGCCAAAGAGTTCGCTTTCGAGGAGATCGAAGGGAATGGCGGCGCAATTCAGTTTTATGAACGGGCGTCCGCAGCGCGAGCTGAGATTGTGAATCGCGCGCGCAATAAGCTCTTTGCCGGTGCCGGTTTCTCCCTGCACCAGAACGGTGGAATCCGTGGGAGCGACCTGCTCGACCTGCTCGAGTACCGATTCCAGAGCAGTGCTGCTCCCTATGATCTGCTCGAACCTGCGCGGATTGGTGTCCTGGACGGCGGATCCAAATCTTGCAACGGCTGCCACGGAAGACCTCCCTGCGCGATTTGATGCACAACGGCTGCTGGCGGGCTTAACTTTCTAAGGCCGCTCGCACACTCTCGAGCAATGCTTCGTCATCGAAGGGTTTTGCCATGAACTCTACGGCGCCTGCGCGCAACGCTTGCATTCGCATTTTTTCGTCGCCATGTGCAGTGATGAAGATGATCGGAACCTTGCAACGTTCGGCGTTCAAATGCGCCTGCAGTTCGAGACCGGACATTCCAGGCATGCGGATGTCGGCGATTAGACAGCCAGCGTGGCGTTGTTGGCCGGATTGCAGGAATTCCTCCGCCGACGCAAATGCTTGTGCCGGCAAGCCAACCGCTTTCATCAGCCCCTCCAGGGCGCTGCGCATCAAATCATCATCGTCGACAATCGCCACCATTTTGGTCTTCTCCAGAGCCGCCATAGCAGGAATCTAGCAGCCTCGATAAAGGCGGCGCAATTATACTTTCGTATGAGGGGGCGAATGTAGCTCCGAGCCGCGGGGCGAGCGCAAACTTGACGTTTTAGGGGACGACAGTTAAGACCGCTTAGCTTGGAATTGAATAATCTGGTTCTCTAGCAGAGGAGAGTAGGAAATAAGCTATGTTTTGCCGCGTGAAATCTCCAGTTTCGATGCCATTCTAACTAATTCCGCAAGCGAATCTGCCCGCATTTTCCGCATCACGTGGCCGCGATGAATTTTCACAGTGATCTCGCTAATCCCGAGCTCATAGGCGATCTGCTTATTGAGCATGCCCGAAACCACCAGCCCCATAACCTCGCGCTCTCGGGCGCTCAGGGTCCCATAGCATTTTTGCAGCGCGGCAAGGTTACTCTGCTGACCGCGCGTGACACGGTCGCGATCCAAAGCCTGGCGGATCGCGTTCAGTAAGTCCTGGTCGTCAAAAGGCTTGGTCAGAAATTCCACCGCGCCTGACTTCATGGCTTTCACCGTCATTGGAATGTCCCCATGACCAGTAACGAAAATGATCGGGATCTGGATGCCTGCCTTGGCTAGCTGGCGCTGAAATTCGAGACCGTTGACTCCTGGGAGACTCACGTCTAAAACCAGGCAGCTTGTGCCTTCCGATCGCTTACCGCGCAGGAATTCTTCCGCGGTTCCAAAGGACTCGCATCGCAGATTCGCTGATTTTAGCAGTCCTTGGATGGACGCACGTACGGATGGATCGTCGTCAACGACGAATACCGTGGCAATGTCCGAAGGGATCATTCCTTTAGCCCTGAGTTGGAGGGTAAAGAAAAACAAAAACTTGCGCCGCGAGGGGAATTGCTCGCCGCCCACAAGCGGCCGCCATGGGATTCAACAATAGAGCGGCTAATGGACAGTCCCATGCCCGTGCCATGAGGTTTCGTGGTAAAGAACGCTTCGAACACCTGGTCCGACTGCTGTCGTGGCAGCCCGACACCGGTATCGTTGACAGATACAAGAACCTGGTCGTTCTCGGTGATCCGCGATTCGATGGCGAGTTCCCGTGTCCCGCGCACATCCTTCATGGCGTCGATGCCATTCATCATGAGGTTCATCAGAACCTGCTGCAATTGCACGCGATCAGCCATGACTCGAGGAGCGTCAGCTCCAAGCTCGGTGCGCACGAAAACGGAGTATTGCGTTGCCTCGCCGCGCAGAAGGACGATCATGTCTTGTATAAGTTCGTTTATATCCACCAATTCCCGTTCGGAAGTCCCCTTTTTGAAGAGCAGGCGGATACGCTTAATGATCTCTGCCGCACGGGTCCCATCGTTCACGATTCTCATGGCCGCCGCGCGTGCCTCCTCCAAATCTGGTTGATCGCGAGTAAGCCAGCGCAAACAGGTTTTGGCGTTGGTAACAGCGGCGGCAATCGGTTGATTCACTTCGTGTGCCAGGGAAGCAGTCAGCTCGCCCATCGTAGTGACGCGGTTGACCCGTGCGAGATCCGCTTGTGCCTGGCGCAGCGCTTCTTCGGAACGTTTACGTTCGGTTATGTCCCGTGCCAGTTTCGATGCTCCAACAATGCGACCCGCGGCATCTCTCATCGGCGAAATTGTTAGAGCAACGTCGAGAAGGCTGCCGTCCTTGCGCATGCGGACCGTCTCGAAGTGGTCGACCTGCTCGCCTCGCGCGAGCCGTTCAATGATCGCAACTTCTTCGTCACGACGGCCAGGGGGAATAATCAGCAAGATATTCTGACCGACCACCTCTTCCGCAGCATAGCCGAACAGTCGTTCTGCGCCCTTATTCCAACTGGTGATTATGCCATCCAGACCTTTGCTCACAATCGCATCGTGCGACGATTCCACAACGGCAGCCAGCAAACGGATCGCCTGCTCTCCCCGCTTGCGCTCGGTGACGTCCATCATGGTACCCACGAACTCAAGGAGGTCGCCGGTTGAGCTGAAGACCGGGTGGCCCACTACGTGGACATCTCTGATCTCGCCGCCGGGATAAACGATTCGGTTATCCAGCTCGAACTCCGCACGTTCGCGCTTTGCTCTCTCGAGCGTCTTTGCGACTCTGGGTTGATCATCCGGATGAATGCCGTTAAAGAGTGTCTCGAATCGCGGCTGTCCAACTTGTGAGTCAAAACCCATCACGCGGTAGCATTCTTCGGAGAAGTACCTGATTTCGCCGGTGGCAGGAGCCCATGCCCAACTGCCCGTGTGGCTGAGCCTCTGCGCCTCAGCCAGATAACCCTCGCTCCGCCGCAGAGTTTCTTCGGCCTCTTTCCGGTCGTGAATATCCGTATCGCAGCCGTACCATCCGAGGATGTGTCCCGAGCGGTCAACCAACGGAAAGCAACGGCTGAGGAACCAACGGTACTCTCCGTCGGACCTTCTAAGGCGTGACTCGATCTCGCGGGGCTTCCCCTCCTCTATCAGTTTTCGCCACTTGCTGAGCACTCGCTCAATATCATCGGGATGGACCATGCGATTCCAGCCCGATCCAACCGCTTGTTCGAGCGTCATTCCCGTGTAATCAACCCAGCGGTGATTCACGAAATCGACGACGCCCTCCGGGCTCTCCGTCCAAAGTTGAGCCGGCACGGTGTCAATAATCAAGCGAGTCCGGTCCTCCGTCTCCTTCGCGGCAGTTATGTCCATCAGCGCACCCACAAATTCGATCTCGCCCGCTTTGTCCTCTATTGCGTGACCCACGACTCTTACATATTTGATGGAGCCGTCCTGCATTAGCAATCGATGCTCAAAATCAAAATCCTTCTCTTCCTCTGAGGCGCGCCTGATGGTCTCCTTCACAAAGGCGACATCGTCCGGATGAGTCCTTTGCAATATGACTTCCAGCGTGGGTTTCGTCGCTGGGTCGCATTCAAAGATTCGAAATGTTTCGTCCGACCAGCGAAGTTCTCCGCTCCGAAGGCTCCACCCAAAGCTGCCGACATGGGTCAATCTTTGAGCCTCGGCTAAATACTCCTCACTCCGCCGCAATCGATTCTCGATTTGCAGCCGTTCGCGGCTCTCGGCTTGCAATGCCTCATTGGCTTTCTGGATTTCTTGAATCCTCATTTTCAGGTCATCGCGCGCGCGCCCGAGCGATTCTGTGGCGCTCCTCTGCGCGGCACTCACCAATGCGACAAATATAGCCGTCATTATGAACATCGCAAGGCGAGGAATTTCCTCGCCTTTAACGATCAGAGAATGGAGCGGCAGCACGAAATAATAGTCGAACGCCAGCACGGCGAGGGCCGTGGCAAGTAACCCAGGTCCGTTTCCGCCAAACCATGCACTTACTAGGATCGCGCAAAGGAACAAGGACGCGGGAGCGCCTTGCAAATGAACCGGAGGCCAAAATGAAATGGCCGCTACGGCGAGGACTGATAACACCGCAATCCCATAACTCCAAATAGCGCGTGGCTTACGCCACAGAGAAGGGTTGAACCGGGACATGTTTTGGCTCCCGAATGTAGGTTGTGAGGCCATGAGATTAACAGGACGAATCGTGACAATCTTGGTCCGTAGCAGAGACATTTTGCAATAGAGTTGTTCGCGCCAGCGCTTCACTCAGTTTCATAACCCTACCTTCCAATTCTACTTTTACAACCAGATTTCTTATGACCGAGGTTTGCACGCTAAGCTTTCCTGCACCAACGCATGGCCCGCCCTGGGACCATCCGGTTCGATAGACGCAATGCCAATACGCTGACAGTTCGCGGTAGGATTCATTTTGCTTTGGCGCGCCGGAATCGGGGCATCCCTCTTTATGTCAATCACTTCCGGGCTCTTTCGTTGCGGCCGACTTCTGGCAACTTCATTGCTTTGTTTAGCCTTGCCTGGTGAGTAGAGGGTGAGGAGGTTTCCATCATGAAAGCGGTTCGTGCAGTAAGCACAAGCGAAAACTCGGACGGCGTGTTGGTCGCTGCCGCAAAGCGCGGAAAGACACAGGCTTTCGACGAATTGGTGCTTCGCCACAGGCAGAAAGTTCTCGCGGTAGCCCAACGGATAACGAGAAACCGGGAGGACGCCGAGGATGTGGCACAGGAAAGTTTTCAGAAGGCCTTCCTTCATCTCGACGACTTTGAGGAAAAATCGCGCTTCTCTACTTGGCTGACACGCATCGTCCTAAATGAAGCCTTCGCATTGCTGCGTCGAAGGCGGGGAGTTTTCGAAGTCTTGCCCGGGAGCCCAAACGATGAAATGAAGACCAACTCGGAGGCGTTCGTTGACAAGAACCCCAGTCCCGAAGAATCTTGCTGGCGACGCGAGCGCACGGACCATTTGACCGAAGCGATCGACCGCCTGGGGCCAAAGGTTCGATCCACGATCTTGCTCCGCCACATGGAGGAAAGAACTGTTGAAGAAACGGCTCGCGTTCTGGGCACCTCCATTACCGCCGTGAAGGCACGTCTTTTCCAAGGACGCAGGAAATTGCGCAGATCTCTGAATCCTGGATTCCTGCATGGCATCTGCACAGCCGGTCAACGGGAGACACAGCACTGTTGAAGTCTGGATCGATGATTCGCAAAGCGATCGGCAGGCCCGGCCTTACGGAATTTGGCTTGATAGGAATATATCCACTCACAGTCAACTTGCCCAGAACTCTGCCACTGACTCATCCATTTGAGCGAATTGCGAGGGAATCACCCAAATCGAACGGATCGCGGACTCTTTGCGACGAGAAATCCCTCACCCTTTCATTCGTTGATCGCGTTTACATCCCGCCGAGTTGTCACTGGCGTTCAGCTTGAGACATCGAAAAGTCTCTCATTATCCAGATACGAGCAAATTCCCGCAGGGCAAATCCTATCCCCGTGATGCTACAAGCGCGGGAACTCGAGCGAGATCTTCGTAATCTTCTTGGGACAAACGCAGTGAATCCGCTGCAACGTTCTCCTCGAGATGAGTGATCGAGGAAGTTCCTGGGATGGGCAGCATCATTGGAGATCGGCGCAACAGCCAGGCCAGCGCTACCTGTGTTGGGCTCGCGCGGTGCGCCTTCGCGATTCGGTCAAGCACTTGGCCGGCAACTTTGCCGGCTCCCAGTGGGTACCAAGGTATGAAAGCAATTCCATTCCGCTCACAATAGTCCACTACGTAGTCCCATTCGCGGTCGGCAAAGCTGTACCGGTTCTGCACGGAAACGATAGGAACGATCTTGCGCGCCCGCTCGATGTGTTCTTGCGTGACGTTGGACAACGCTACCAGCCGAATTTTGCCCTCGTTTCGCAGCTGCGCCAGCGTTTCCATCGAGGCCTCAAATGAGACGACAGGGTCCGGAATATGTAGCTGATAAACGTCGATGCGGTTCAGCCGCAATCTCTTGAGGCTTCCCTCAACGGCGTCGCGAAGGTGCGAGGGAGTGGCATCGTGGGTCCACTGATTCGGACCGGGACGATTCCAGCCTCCCTTGGTGGCGATGACGAGACCAGCCGGATAAGGAAACAACGCCTCCCCAATCAGCTCTTCGCTGACATTTGGGCCGTAAGAGTCCGCGGTATCGATGAAATTAACATCCAGCTCGACGGCCCGGCGAAGAACTGCCAACGCCCCTTTGCGATCCTTTGGCGGGCCCCAGATGCCCTCGCCGGTAAGACGCATTGCGCCGAAACCGAGGCGATGCACGGAAATTTCCCCGCCAAGCAAAATATCTCCTGCCACACCTGCAGAAAGTTCTTTCTCGTTCATGATCGTCCTCCTGTATTTTTTCCTTCACCAAATCCCGAATACCTGCAATCACTGCCTTCTTCTCTCCGCGTTCAACCAAATAGAGCAGTGCCGCTAACCGAGCCACTGCGGGTTGGCGTACGTACCGTCGAATCGGTGGCTTGTTTTATAGAGCTCGAACTGCCCCGCTTCCGCAGCCTTTGCTGTTTTCCCAAGAAGCTCGGCAACTTGGGCAGAATTCATCGGTTGAAAACTGCGCGCAGCTTGCAGCGCCTGCTGGAGAATCGGAAGCGAATCGCAACCAGTAATGACCACGCTGGTCGGAAGATTCATAGCGTAGTGAAGGCACTCCACTGGACTGGCTGTTTTGCTCTCCAGAATAATGTGGTCGCCCATCGGCTTCATACCGAGCACGCCCATGTCGTTCTTCAGCAAGACGGGCAAAACTTTCTTTTCAAAACTATCGAAGTGCGCGTCCATCACGTTGAGGGGCATCTGAACGGCGTCGAACGTAAAGCTATGTTTCGAAGCGGTGGCCAGCATTTTGAGATGAATATCCGGACTCTTGTGGCCTGTGAAGCCGATGTAGCGAATCTTGCCCGCCTTTTGCGCATCCAGGACGGCCTCCATCCCTCCGCCTTCGGCAAAAATACGATCCGGGTCTGTGTCTCGAATCACTTCATGAAATTGGAGCAGATCGATCCGGTCTGTTTGAAGACGGCGCAGAGATTCGTTGATCTGGCTTGTAGCGGCGGCTTTGGTGCGTCCGTCGATCTTGGACATGAGAAAAGCCTTCTGGCGATACCCGTCGCGCAAAGCGTTGCCCATGCGGATTTCACTTTCGCCGCCATTGTAGTCCCAGCAGTTGTCGAGAAAATTGACGCCCTCATCGAGTCCCGCGCGGATTATGCGAATACTTTCTTGGGGATCCTTCTGACTGCCAAGATGATAGCCACCGAGCCCAATGAGCGAAACTTTCTCCCCGCTTCGGCCCAACGTTCGATAAGGAATACCGTTCCTGGGTTCCGACTGCGGCGGCTGCCGCTCAGCGTGCGTCAGGAGAATGGACGCCGCCGCAAACCCGAGGAATCCACGCCGGGAAATGCTGCCGTCCGCAAGCTCAAGAGATCCGGAAGCCGGCGAGAGATTCGATAGACGTAAATCCTCTTGACTATGTGGATCGTTCTTGTCATGCATGACGTATCTCCTCCTCGTGGCTATTTCTCGCCTCCAACTCAGTTCGCAAACTGCGAATTTCACGCTGCGGCGGCGCCGATCAGAATCCTCTCTAAGATATTTACCTCGAAGGGCTCCTGTATTAATTCCCCGACCGTTTGCTGCAAATGCTTAAAGTGAGGGCTGGCTGCATGTTGATCGAGAGCAGCTTGACTTTCCCATATTTCATAGAAATAGAAGCGTCCCTTCTCATTTGACTCGTAGAGTTCATACAATTTGCATCCC
>JBARBE010000051.1:0-2405 GCA_049792735.1 Candidatus Acidiferrum sp. | reverse complement strand
GTGATGCACCTGACCATGACCTGGCGCGAAGAGGACCGGTGCAAGCTCCCGGTGGCTGCTGGCACTGCCTGGCCACGCGGAGTCCGGAACCCGATCCCGCCGAAGCCGGCAGCTGACCGCCACCCGGCGTGTGGCGTGACGGCAATCGCCGGCCATCTGCGGGGCCAGGGCTGGACGCGGTCCCCGCGAGGTACTTCTGGTAAGCCGACTCGCGGACCGTCGCCTCGGTAGACCGCGCTGAGGAAATGCCGCGAGTTTGAGACTGATCATGGTGGCAACGGGTGAGACAACTGAGAAAAACCCAGGTCACGCGAGATCAACGTCGTCCTCTTTGATAGTCACCATCGGCAAGGACGCTAGTCCTGAATGACTAGTGACATAGGCCAGAGCCTTGTCCGCACCGGGCCACTGCATGCAGCATCATCCCACCGCCACGTTGAGCCAGACGCGGAACTAGCCCGTTACCCAAGGAGAGGTATTCGGGATTGAGAGGCGATGAGTGCGGATCGACCACACCGACCCTGACGACGTTCCCGACGAACCGCGCCTCCCTCGGCCACCTGACGGCCAATCTCCACCCGACAGCCCCCGACCGCCGGACACTGCTCCACCGCCTCTGCCGGATCCGGCTGAGCGTGCCGCCGCCCGCCGCGTCCATCAAGACCTGGTTGACGCGGCCTACGCCGACTATCCAGAAGGCACGAGCGACACTATGGACAAACCGGCGACCGGCAACCGAGGCGCTTGGCGCGAAGCGCTGCCATTGCTACCGGCTGCCGGGGAAAACCACCTGAATCAGTATCCAGAACGACCCGAGGTGACTGTCCAACCCTCGGCTGACGGCTCCTGGTCACGTGGCGGAACCGGGCAGCTGTCCCGCGAACAGGACACCGAAGTCGCCCTGGCCCGCGCCGACAGCCACGACGGGAGCGAACAGGTCATCGGCTTGGGCCGCCCCTGAACTCAATATGAATGGCATGATTAATCAGATCAAAAGGCACCTATATCAGAAGACAGGAGTCGATTTTACTGTGCTGGACCTAACCGGTGCCTCAAGCCATCAGATAGACGAGGTGTTCGAAAGCCTTGATAAGTGGACAGCTAATCCCGCTATGCACCCCTTGAGCAAGCTGATCATCCTCGGAGATGGCTTCTGATGGCCGCTGATGTTGTATTTACAGCAGAGGATCCTTGGTACACAAGCTCTGAGTCGTGGTACAGGATCTTGGAGTTCGCGATGAGCGACCTTGAAGCTCCTTTCCAGGAAGAGTACAAACGGTACGTCAGCGCTCCGCAGGGGATCGACTTCACTTCCTTGCCGGATGATAAGTCGGTGGAGGTCGCCCGATGGTTCTCCGGTGTCATCGAGAGAATGCTGGCTGCGAGGACATGGGAAGAGGAGCGAAGTCGTGCCCACATGCAGGAACTGACACGCAAACTGCATTCCGAGATACAGCTTAGAGAGCCCGGAGGCAGTACGCGCTCGTCAGGCTGACCGTGACTTCCCTATCACACTAGCTAACCCGGAAGGCTCGAACGGATCCGTACTTCGCCTACCTGGCCACGATCTCGATCAGCGGGTCCGGGTAGTTCAGCTGCTTGCGGTGCGCGGCGGGCAGCTTCCAGGGCGTGTGAATGTATGGGGCGGCGAGGCTGGCCAGTTCCGGGACGTAGCGGCGCACGTAGTCGCCGTCGTGATCGAATCTGGCCGCCTGGCGCAGCGAGTTCAGCACCCGGCCGGGGCGCGGGTTGTTGCCCGTGCCGGCCACCCACTGCCAGTTGCCCGCGTTGCAGGCCACGTCGCCGTCCGCCAGCAGCTCACGGAAGTGCCGGTACCCGTGCCGCCAGTCCATGCCCAGCGTCCTGGTGAGGAACGAGGCTGTGATCATCCTGGCCCGGTTATGCATGAACCCCTCGGCGGTGAGCTGCCGCATGCCCGCGTCGACCACCGGGATGCCGGTGCGTCCAGCCCGCCACGCGTCGAGCGCGTCCGGGTCTTCGGCCCAGGTCCGGGGTCCGTGGGAGCCAGGACGGTAATCCTCTGTGCCGATGTCCGGGAACGCGGCCGTGACCTGGTGGAAGAAATCACGCCAGGCCAGCTGCCTGCAGAACTCTTCTCCGCTAGGGCGCGGCAGCGCGGCCCGTGCTAGCGCGAGCGGTGACACACAGCCGAACCGCAGGTAGGCGCTCAGCCGGGACGTCTCGTCACTGGCGAGAAGGTCCCGTTCGTCCCCGTATGTCTTCAGCGGTCCGTCCAGCCAGGCGCTAGCCCGGTCCTGGCCCGCCCACTCACCGCCAGGCATGAGGCTTGCTGAGGAACCCTCATCCGGGACCGGCAGGCCACCAGGCTCGATGCCCTCGGGAACGGAGACGGCCCCGGGCGCCTGGCAGGGCTGCCGCCAGGC
>JBARBE010000050.1:0-1669 GCA_049792735.1 Candidatus Acidiferrum sp. | reverse complement strand
TGTTGAGCCTGTCCACGAAGGAAACTCTCGGCGATTATGCCGCCTGCAACTACTTTCAGAGTGTCGACCGTCCGGAGAACCGAATTTTTGTCGAAAAATTTCGTCTCCGGTACGGGCGCCAGCGCGTGACAGCCGATCCGATGGAAGCCGGGTATTTGGGAGTCCATCTCTGGGCTCAGGCAGTGGAGGAAGCGGGCACGACGAACGCGCCAGCCATCCGGCAAGCGCTAAGGAAGCAGAAATTCGGTGCTCCCGGCGGGCCTGTCCGAATAGATCCAGAAAATCAACATACTTGGAAGACCGTGCGACTCGGAAAGATCGTCGAAGGTGGACAATTCGAGATCGTTTGGAGTTCAGAAAGACCGATTCGCCCCGAACCGTACCCAAGTTCCCGACCCGCGGCCGCGTGGAATGCGTTTCTTACGAGCCTCCATAAAGAGTGGGACGGGCGCTGGACCAAATCGCAGGACTGAAGTCGAAGGCCACACCGCTTCACGCGCGGCGCCCGCGCGGATTGCCGCCCCACCGCAATCGCTCTCACAGGCACGCAAGCGTGACCGTGTACCACTCGCGATTATCCTTCCAGGATCGTCCGACCTCAAAACCGGCGTCTTCTAGAAGGCTTCGAATGCCCGGGTCCGTGAACTTGTAACTGTTCTCGGTGTGAATCGTTTCGCATCGCTTGAAGTGAAGATCAAGCTCCGCGTGCTGGATACTTACATCCTGCTCTTGCGTACTCTCGAGGTGCATTTCGATCCGAGACTCCGTGGAATTCCAAAGCGCGCGATGGCGGAAGCAACTGGCGTCAAAGGTGGCCCCCAGTTCTCTATTAAGGCGATGCAGGATATTTAGGTCGAACGCCGCGGTGACTCCAACGCTGTCGTCATACGCCGCCAGGAGCGTGGATTCGTCCTTCACCATATCTGTACCCAGCAACAGCGCATCTCCGATTTGCAGCTGAGAACCCAGAGTTCGCAGGATCATCCGCGCTTCCTCCGGCGAAAAGTTGCCGATGCTTGTGCCGATGTAGAGCGCGAGTGTCGTGCCGTCGAAGGGCTCGAGTTGTAGCGGATTAGTTATATAGTTCCGGGCGACAGGCTGTAGGCGCACCGCCGGTAACTCGCAGACGATGTTTTGGCACGCCAACTCGAGAGCGTCGGAGGAGACATCGACTGGCATATAAACTACATCGTCCGCAATGCGCAAGGCAGCTTCAAGCAAAACGACGGTTTTCGCGGCTGTGCCAGCACCCAACTCAACGAGGCGCAGTGGCGACGTTCGATCGCCGTGAGCCGCAGCAACGATGGCATCCGCGTGTCTCGCCAATATGTCTCTCTCCGTGCGGGTGGGGTAATACTCGGGAAGAGTCGTGATGCACTCGAAAAGACGCGACCCCTCTGCATCGTAGAACATCCACGGTGAGAGCGTGCGTGGGCGTCGAATCAAGCCACGCCGAACCTCGTCCGTTAGCGCTTGGCGCGTGTCAACGGTTGCGGCGCGTTCGATGTCAAGTACGCGAGGATAGGTTGCCATGTATACGTGTCCTTTCAGTTCGCCAGGCGAATCCCGGCGAAGTGCCATCGCGTTGCCGGTGAAAAGAAATTCCGATACGTAGCGCGAATATGACTCGCAGGGGTAACACACGATCCTCCGCGCAGAATCATTTGGC
>JBARBE010000049.1:0-1948 GCA_049792735.1 Candidatus Acidiferrum sp. | reverse complement strand
CCTTAAATTCGAATCGGCCGGAGTCATCTGTATCCGCCGTCTGAGCAGCTCCGCTGGGAGGAATCGAGGCGAGCGTTACGCTAATGCCGGACAAGCCCGCGGCGGCGGCGTCTTCCTGACTCGTGGTGATCGTCCCGTGAATGGATCCGGTCTGCGGCTCCTCGCTGCTCGATCGCGCGCCCTGTCCAAACGCCGGGAGAGCCGCAAGCAGCAACACAAAAAGCCAAGCACAATAGGATCGCGAATTGTTCCGGAGCCGGCGCGTCGGGCTCTCCTTAGAGACAAAATTCGCTGCAGATTCGAACACTGCCTTTGGAAATAGATTCATGGTCTAGTCGATGGGCACTCTGCCTATGAATGCGTTCTTTCTTTTTTAATGTGAGCGGGTCAGTCGAATTGGCGAGCGTCGTTTGCGCCTTTGCCCAGCCGGACGACATCCCATTCATTGTCAAGTTGAATGCCGGAAACCGGAAGTCCGGCGAGGGCAGGGTGTGCCTCAATCTCCAACTGCACGCGTTCGGACGCAAGCCGGGTGCGGCCCCCACCTACACCCGGTCCGGAAGGTGGTTTGATGTTGCGCTGGTCTGTTTCGTTGCTCTCTTTGTGCCTAAACGCGCAGGCCTCTCCCGGCTTTTAGTTCACAAAGGCGCTCGGCATTCGCGTGCAACTGCGTAAGCAAAGCTTCCAATTTGTCGATGTCGACGTTCAGGATTCAAAGGAATAATTGGCTGCGAACTTCCTCAAAGCGAGCTTTCAGATGGGGCGCGACTCGCCTTCCCCGAATGGTTGCCTTAATGATCAGCAGGCGATGGTCGCGGGGATCGTTCCGGCGCGTA
Source organism: Candidatus Acidiferrum sp. (assembly GCA_049792735.1). Taxonomy (GTDB): domain Bacteria; phylum Acidobacteriota; class Terriglobia; order Acidiferrales; family UBA7541; genus Acidiferrum. Next base: position 1,112 of record JBARBE010000049.1, on the reverse strand, counting down.
AGAAATCCGCCTGATTCAAGCCGGTCCACGAAGCGCGTGATCTTTCCCTTGTCTCTGACCATGGCTTTGGCCAGCTTTCCGGCGGAGGTTTCCCCTTCCTCCGCGCAGTGCACCAGCACCGCGGCTTCCTGCGCCGTCATACCGAATGGGCTAAAGCAACGGTCAAACGCGGTTTGCAGCCGGATGCTGGTGCGAAAGAGCCGGGATATGGAAAGCTCGGCCTGCCATTCCCGCAGGTCGGTGTACTTTCGCGCAGTCTTCTCCCTTTTACGGAGGGAATTCCTGAGGAATCCCCCGCTCTTCCCGTTTTCGGTAGTTTCAGCCATCGAATTGGCCGTCCAACCTTCTGTCGTAAGCCGCTTGAGCTGTTCGTTCCAATTCATCTAGAAGTGGAACCCCAGCTCCGCCGTCATCGCACGCGGTGTCACATAGTGGGTACCGCTGAAAGTGGAGATGAAGTTGTACAGGGCCTCTTTGTTGGTGATGTTAACGGCGGTCAGACGCAGGCTCCATTTGTAACGGTCGCCATGGAACAGGTTGTCGTCTCCTACCGCGATATCAAACAGGTTGCGCGGCGCGATGCGCGGCGGGTTTTTGTCATCATCTTCTGTCCCTGGCGCTGGGATCGAGACGTATTTTGATCCATACATTGGCGCGGGGCACAGATTGACTCCCAAAGACGAACTGATTGGAGTTGTTGGGGTCGCAAAAACATTTCCGCAGAAGATTCCGGCCTGGAACTGCTGGTCCGGTGTGATTATGGAGGTGTCTACGACGCTATCAGTGCCCAGGGGCCCGTTGGCGCAGTTGCCTCCGGCGCACGGTACCGGACCTGCCACCAGTCCGCTGTCATACCGCCAGTTGAAGCCCAGCCACGGCAATTTCTTCCACGGCTGATACTGGAGGTGTGCCGTCATATTGTGGAGCTCGTCGTGGTCGATTCGGAACACCGAGCCTGCCACTCCTGGCGTGGCACCAATTCCACTGACCTGCGGACCGAAGAAACGCGCCGCCACGCTGGACGTGACCACGTAGGCCGTGAGGCCATGGAAGTCCGGCAAGCTTGCGCGAAGGGCATATCCGGGAATTTTCGAACTGGCCCATTCGATGGG